>CP065004.1:362034-724068 GCA_016700135.1 Candidatus Roizmanbacteria bacterium | reverse complement strand
CTCGCTGCAATCCATGGTCGAAGGTTACGAACAGGTCTATAAAAAAATTCTTGCGAAATAACGTATGGCAGATATGAAATCAATCGGTGACGTTCTCAAACGATTTGACCCCGTTGAGGATAAATACATTTCACGTGAATTCCAGACGTTCGGCATTTACCTAACGGAAAAACTTCAGGATCCCCGCAGGAAGGCGCTCTATATCAAAATGTCCAAAGAACTTCCCCGACCCGTTCTCGAACAGGCACTCAGGTTTGTCGTCGACTCGAAAGCCCGCAGTAAAGGCGCCCTTTTTATGTGGAAACTCAAGGAAATGGGTGTATTCAAAAAATACGGCTTTACTACTCGGACATCCAAAAAGAAATTAGAGTAATTGACTAGCTATCCTCTTTCTGATAGCTTTAATGTATATGTCACTTTCTGATGAGTTTGTGAAAAAAATGGAGATAGAGTATCTCAAACTTCTAGCGGGATTATTGAAAGACGGGAAAATAAATCGCCAAATTGCCAAAGATTCTGCAAAAATGTATCTTTCTCTTCTTCCCTTTTCCTCGGACGAAGACCTTCAGACAAAAATAAAAACGTTTGTTGAAAAATATCCTATGTTAGACAAGTACCTCGTCATTATTATGGATGCTATCGAACAGATAAAGACTGCTCAGGTACTGGAAAAAATGCGGACTCATTTGAAAAATGATAATATTGAAGAAGCTATCAATTTAGTAGATAACAAGTAATATGGCAGACGGAGTATCAGCAGGAGCGGAAATAGTATCAAACCTTGCAGAAAATGTAGCCTCTCAAGCAGCACCGGCTGCAGCCGAGGCAGCCACCCAATTCACCCCGGATCTTGCCGCTGCGGAAAATTTGTCAGCAGCTGTAGGAGGAGGCGCTGAAGGAGCTTTTGCCGATGATATCATGGGAGATTTTCAACCGGAAGCAGTGTTGAAGAACATGGATGCCATTCTTCCTGATGTGCCCTCCACTCAACCTATTGCTCCGGAAATGCCGCCGGTTGGCCCATTATCTACACCGCTTGAAGGAGATCTTCCTGTTGATTCGACACCTGTTGAGGGCACTGTCCCGCCGGTCGACGGAAATCTTGTTGAGCCGCCTGCCCCGTCTAGTCCTGCAGCAGAAGCAGCTGCCGCTGCTGATGGCGCAGATGCTGGAGCTCCTGAAGAACCCCTGCCGATTTGACAGATGTCGAACCGACTGGCGCAAACGCCGAACCTGAATCAGTCAGAGACAAGCTTACATCCCGTATCAGCGACCTAGAAAAAAGAAAAGATCTTACCCCTCAAGAACAACGTGAACTTACAAAGTCAAAACTAGAAGTTGCAGAGCGCGACAGAAGGGATGAGTTGAATGCAGCTGAACCTGATTCACTTACACCGGAAGATGTGACTGACAAGGATAGATTGAACGAGAAATACGGAAAGCCGAACGCAGAAGCGGCGGCAGAAGATACATTGCCCGATGCCTCTCCTTCACCGGAAGCGTCGGAACCAGTTGATCCGGGTAAATTCGACGAGAAGGCAATCCGGGATCAGATTGAAGCAGATCGAAATCGCCGTGACTGGACACAGGATCAGAAAGACGCATATGTAAACGCGCAAAGAGCCGAGCACGACAAGAAAAAAGCTGAATATGATAAGGCCGTGGCTGAGAAAGATCAACAAAAGGAACAAACAACGGAACAAAGGAAACAAGAGCTTGACCAAGAACTTCAACAGGTACAGCAGGATCTCATCGACGGGAAAATTACGGCAAAGGAAGCCAGTGAGAGACTTACCGCCAACAGACATGCACGGGAACTTATTGTAAAGTCATTGGTGGAAAGATTCAAAAAGGGTGAGGAAATGACGCCGTTTGAGAAGGAAGTAGCTGAAAAAAGCATTCAGATGCAGCAGCTTATGAGAGAGATTCAAATGGCTCCGAAAGTAATGACGGCGATGGAGCAAACCATAAAGAAACTAAAAGCAGAATACAAGAAAGCTTCAGCCTACCAAATCAATGCAGAGAATGCAGATACTCCCGATACCCGTCAGAATGTCGCACTTCGTGCACAGCTCTCAAATCAGATTGCCGCTCAGGCAACTCACATGGCCCGCTACGCCGACATCACGGCAATAAATGTCAATGAGTTCAAGAGTGTCAACAGCAACCTGATGAGTTTGATCGGCGTGAGAGGAACGCTGAGAAATGTTATGGTACAGATAGGTACTGGTATCCGTAGAAAAGCAAAAAATTATGAAGTGGATATTAAAGCACGAAGGATAGCACAGGGCTGGAAAGTTTAAAAGTATCCCCACACCCAGTAACCGATACTTCCTATCCCCTGCTCTTCAAGATACTTCATTTTCACCTCAACTGAATCTTCACTCTCAAACCACAGGACATGATCATATCCTTCAGAGTCTGAGTATGTGACCTTGGTTTCAGAAGAAGTTTTATCCGTCGAGATAGTACAATCTCCGTTGCATCCCGGCAGGATGTCAGATTCAATTTCGTAAAGAGGTATTGCTTGAGCTGACTTTAACGGAAGTCCCTGTTCCCCAAGTGTCCAGTCATAGCCGTACATGCCGAATATTACCGTAATTTTTTCGTTATCAACATTTTTCGAAAAATCCTGCACCATTTGCTTAAAATCGTATTCTTCCTTGCGGTCAAACGGAAAATTCGGTCCCGGCTCTCCTCTGCTTTTATGGAAATCATATGCCATGATCAAAATACCGTCGACTTGCTCTCCCAGGAAGGATACATCATACGGACGGCCCCGATAGAAGGTATCTCCATAAAGAGTAATGAGGACTTCAAGGTTCTCCTGATGAAGTGATCCGGAAACTTTTTCAATAAAGTCGGAGATATCTTCCTTAGTATCGGAGAAAGGAATCACACTCATCTCAAGGTCAAGTACAATGCCGTCAAATCGGTATATTTGAGCAATTTCCGTAACTTCTCTGATCAGTTTTTCCTGTGCTTCCGGACTTTCAAGGATCTCAATATTCGTTTCCGTGTTCAGCATACGGACGGTGATATATTGTTTCCTGGCAGATGAAGATCGTTCTATAAATAGTTCGAGTTTTGACCGACCTTCATCCTCTTTGAGAGATCCGTCAGTGTCCGGAGCTACTCCGAAGTAAATAAGTGAATCATATTCTGAAGTTTCTTCACCTGAAGGAATATTCCAGTACGGAATAAACATCATCTCGTGCGCAATATCTGCGGGTACCGGCTTTTCCGGTGTGATAATGGTTGGAGAAACCGGTGTGTATGTACTCTGCTCCTGCTCACCGACTCCGGAAAAATACAGCCAACCCGAGACTACAAGAACAAGTACTGTGACAATAATAATACGTTTCATCAGTATATTATACCTTCTTCATGCATCTTACGGTTTTATTACTAGATTGCTGAGGCAAAATACGATATACTACTTGGATATGTCAATCAAATTACCCAAAATATTCCTCGATTCCGGGGATCCTGAAGAAACCAAAAAAGCAAAGTCACTTCTTGGTTTCCTGGACGGACAAACCACAAATCCGAGTCTCGTCGCCAAAAATCCTGAGGTACAGGCTTATCTTGCAAAAGGAAACAAACTGAAAGAAGATGAACTTCTCAATATGTATCGCCAGATCATTGAAAAAATTGACAAAGAAATAGCCGGACCGATATCGGTCGAGACATATGCGGATTGGGATACAAAAGCTGACCAGATGCTTGCGCAGGCCAAAGAAATGCATAAATGGGGACGGAATATATATATCAAATTCCCAACCATTCCAGAAGGTTTGAAAGCCGCAAATGAATTTGTGAAAGGCGGGGGCAAAGTAAATATGACTCTTGTTTTCGATCAGAATCAGGCAGCAGCTGTCTATGCAGCAACCCTACCGACTTTTCAACCTGCATTCGTATCGCCTTTTATCGGACGCTGGGATGACCGGGGTTATAGAGGTCTCGATCTTATCAAAAACATTATCAAAATGTACAAAGAGTTCGATTCCAAGCGCAATGAGCACAAACAGCATGTGGAAGTGCTTGCTGCATCAATTCGAAGTCTTGATCATTTTTATGCTTCCATCTTCCTCGGCGCCGACATCGTAACGATTCCCATGAGCATTATCCGCGATTGGATCGAACAGGAACGATGGGTACCGGATGAAAAGTACAGAATTGACACGGAAGGCCTTCATGCAATCCTTTACAAAGAGCTTGCATATCATGACGATTACACTCAGTATGAAGTCGTAAAAGAAGAAGGATCATTGCTTGATGAAGGACTGAATAAATTTGTCCAGGATTGGAATAATCTCCTTGATAAATAATCCTAGAACGAGCAATCCTTGTAGCACATCAGGATATTTTCGTCATCGGCACATATGCCGTCACCGCATGCTTCTCTTTTGGGCTCCGGCGTAGGCAGTGACAGACGCTGCAAGTCCAGAGAAAGCATCTCCGTACCTGACTCATCAGTAAAAACCAGCATAGTCGCAGTCTCATAAAACGGAATAAGCAGATCAAATGTCCCCCACCCTTTCTCTTCATATATCGCACGCTTATCATCACCGTCTATCTTCTCTTTCACAATAATCTGTGATTTCGGCATCTTTCCGGTAAATAATACTTTATCACGGTCCATAATCTTCATTAGGTAATAATTGTCCTGCATATCTGTCTGATAATCCGGCGCATAACCTGCAAGCGTATCGACGGAACCGACACTGAGTGTTTTATCTTCTGCCTGTGTGAGGGCGAGGCGGATTGCATACGGCTCTACGGGAATATCATTCTGTTTAGGCCGCCATACTAAAAGGATAAAGAAACTCAATAGAATTGCCGAAAATAATGCAATTCCGACTTTTACCCGATACGTTGTTTTTCTTCCGAAAATATTCATAGATTATCGATAGTTGCCGAATGTGTATCTAATAATACTGTACAATGAGACGCCGTTGAATTTATGGACATCAGGTCCTGCGCCGAAAACGAGACCGTCCATTACACTGATTTTGTTCGGACGATATCCCTGCTGTGAGCTGCAGCGAGGGAAACAACCCGCTCCCTCAAAAAGTCTTCTTTCAAGTTCAGTACACTCTTTCAAAGCACAATCCCATTTCGGACATGCTTTTTGATATCTGGCTTCGTCTGCCTGTGATGTACATCGGCCGTACGGACAGGGATCACCGACGGGACCTGCATCAGACGGTTCACGTGTGCAGTTGAAACCTGTCGTGGCATCTCCTCCTGATATCCATTGTCCGGCATCATACTCATCCATAAGAGCTGCCGCTGCATGTCCCCATTCATGCGCAAAGCCGTTTCCTTCTTCCATATACAGTCCTTTTGCCGGATAAATCATCCCGATATAAAAAGCCGCCTGACCGCCTATGATATTGCCGTTGTCATTCAGATACTCGACATTCCCGACGAGAATCACAAAACGGTCATGAGGACAAAGCGGTTGAACTGCCTGGAGAAACTCATTCATATTCTCATTGGTTATCTTCCTGTTGCGGTACTGTTCCGGAACGCTGCTGTGAGAGGGATTAAAGATGTACCAATTCTGTTTGTCCAGTACTTCTCTCCTATAACCGGATAGATTGGTACCTGCCAACCGGGAAACCGCAAGATGTGATTCTTCAAAAAATGTATCAAAGTCATTCGATTCATAATTAATCGGATAAAAGACCCAGTCCATTTTATCTGCCGGCGAACCGTTAACCTCAAGCGGAATACATAGCTTGTCACGATCAAGATCGGACGCATCGATCGGAGTCGGTGACGGAAACGTTTCCGGAGGTTCTGTGGGTGCTGCTGTGGCGGTACTTGGCTCTGCAGTGGGTTGACCTTCCGATGTTGTCGGCGTAGCCTGCGTTTCGTCAGGAGTAAACAGTGTACATATCTCCGTAAAACCCCGACCATCCGCATTAGTCTCGCCGGACTGATCGTCAATGGTAAACCGTAAAACCGCAAATCTAACAGGAGTGTCATAATCCCGATTCAGCGTCGGAGCAGAAAGAATGATTCTCTTTTCATCTCCATCCCCTTCCACAGTCCATGTGACATCTCCGACTGCACCGTCTGCCACCGTATCAAGCCGGAGTTTCCGGCTATCAAATTTTGCCCCAATCCGCAGACGTTCACCGGAACGGTACTGAGCCAAATCTATCCCGAATTCTAAAGTGCCGCCGTTGCGGATTTGATCACTTGGAGTAAGGACACGTAACGTATATGAAGGAACCGCCTGTACTTCGCGGTTTAACTTGGAATAGACACTGACGAGAAGCCCCAACGACACTAGTATTCCGAGAAAAACGGGGAGAAAATGAAGCGATTTTTTTCCGTTTTTTTTCTTCTTCTGGGGCATAAGATAAAGATAATACTTTTTTAAAAATGATGCAATCGAAATACTGTTGACATTCTTTTATCAGTATGCAACTATAAAATTATGAGCAAATATCGACTTGTATCCCTACTAACCTTCTTATTACTATTGATACCTTTCTCCAAGGTGAACGCACAGGAAACCTTGCCGGGATTGCAATACAGCTGTCTTCAAGCACAATGGTGCACCGACGATGATGCTGAATGTTCCACAAATCATGTGCACCGCGTCCAACTGACAACTGATCCTGAATTTACCGCAACCCCCAGCAGCCCTGAAGCATACGTCACAGAATGTATTGAAGTCGTAAACGCCGCGACCAACACTCCCGAAACGATTTGTACGACAGGCAGTACAGCCCTCGATCAGGAATTGTTCTGCGGAGCAGACAATCCCGATCCTTCTTCCTGTGATTTTTTTACCGAGCTGAAAAACAGCACAGGATACACTCTTTCTGCGGGAGAATCCTACGGGACATATTACTACAACAGTACATCACAGGAATTTGAGAAGAAAGATCCGATGAAAATCAGCACTGATGCTCAAGGCACAATCGTACCATCAAAAATCGAATGGCAAAGCAGAACGAACCAAACACTTACCAGACGTTTTCTCGTATGGACACGTGTAAATGAAGGAGTAGGTACCATCGGTTCTGTCGATGCAGGCCAAAAACAGGCAACTCTTTCATTCCCCGATCTTTCTGATACATGTCAGGGAGTAACGTGGGATCCTGAAGGGATCGTATTTGATGCTCAGACAGGTATACCTCTCGGTGATGTGAGTCTTGCCATTAATTACAGTGAAGCTGCTGCCGGACCTTTTACAAAGGCAACGAGCGGACTTGATGCAGTACTGCCTCCCGGAACCGACAATCCCCTCATGTCAACCGCCGCAGGGTTTTATCGATTCTATGGTGCTGAAGGTTACTACACGATTGTACCACAGCACGGTGTCTATCAGCACATGGCTGACAAGCAGGTGACTATCCCAGCCTCAGTAGCCAAGATTTATCCGACAGGAAAAAACTATTATTCCAATTCCAAGCCGATTTATGAAAAAGCGGGGACGCGTCAGGTAAAGAATATTCCGCTGGTAGTCAAACCCGGACAGCAAAGACCGCAATTCGTATTCCAGGTCTTGAGCAGCGTGATTAACACAACTCCGCGAGGGATTGTTGAAATCACCGGACGGGTCAATGCACCCGCAACGCTCGTTCTTGAGATTTGTTCCAATCTTTCAGGCATCCCGAACTGCCGTGACCGGAAAGAGTATGCACCGGGCGCAGGCGGTCCTTCACCTGACAACAACTTTTCGTACAATATCACAGCAAAACAGACTGATCTTCAGGCCGGAGAGAATTACAAAGTTTCCTTTGAACCTCTTACCGTCAATCCGGTACAAACGAAAATTTCACCGGTCATGAAACATATTCAGAAAATTTTGAGTGCTCTTGTTCCTGAGGTGTCAGCACAGGAGTCAGCTGTAAGTTTCACCGTTGAACCGATCCCGACTTATCTTGAAGGATTTGCATATGACTCAACGGGACATACTATCCCGAATGCTACGGTGAGTATTTACGTTTCATTCTCTCCCCGACCTCTTTACCAAGTCCAGGCAAATGAGAATGGCTTTTTCAGAATCACATCCAATCATCTGCCGAAAAATCCGTACACAGTGACATACACCACTGCAGACGGGAGTAAAGTCACCGTGACAACCTCACAGTTTTTGGCACAGAATAATGAGTTCATGCAGGTAGAAAAAGTCAATCCGTATCAATATGTGACCGAAGCGACAAATCCGAGAGCAACAGTTACGCCGTCTTTTCAGCCGCGCTCTGCAGATACGGGATCTACTGCTCCGACTGCACCGGCAAACACAGCGGTCTCACCGTCCCCGTCTGCTAATGGACAGCCGCAGTCAAATACCAGTCCGTATTTCCTGATATTCATGGGAATAATCGGCATTGCAGTAGTCGGAATTGTGATTACGGTGTACATGATGAAGCGCAAATCAAGCCCGACGATATAAGCTTGACAAAGTATCAGAGTTTCATCATAATGATTGAAAGGAGTATCGACAGAGATACAGTGTTATCAAATTCCATTATCATATGAAAATTACCGTTTATACAATCAATGACTGTAAGTTCTCACAGGCTGAGAAAGAGTACTTAAAAAAGAATAATGTGGAATTTGAGGAAAAAAACCTTGAAACCAACCGTGATTTTCTGACTGAAATGCTTGCTGTCTCAAATAACTTTGCAGGCACTCCAGTCACAAAAATTGAAAAGGATTCCGGAGAACCTATTGTACTGAAGGGTTTCACACAGGAAGAATTCGATAAGGCACTTGGACTGGCACCTGTATCAGCTCAGCCCGTACAGACAGCTGCGGTTGCAGCCTCATCGACAGCAGTGAATGCCGATGCCGCACCTCAACCCGAAGAAGCCAAACAGGAAAATACATCCCAGCCCGCTGATGCTCCAGCCCCGGTAGACTCCCAGCCTGCCGCTCAAGCCCCAGAACCCGCACCGATTGCCGTAGAATCGCTTTCACAGGATGACTCAACGGTCACACCGTCAGCAGATATGCCGGTAGCACAACCTGTTGAACCGATTACTCCGGCCGCACCCGCTTCAAATGATTCAATCGGACCTATTTCACTTTCTGGTGATCAGCAACCTTCAGCAGCTCCGGCCCCGCAGACTGAACAGACTCCCGTAGCTGAAGCATCCGCTGTACAATCACCGGATGCATCGGTTGTCCAGCCTTCTCAGCAACAGCCGGCGGCTCCGCAACCAGCAAGTGACGCCTTGAATTCGGTTTTGCAAAACCTGCAGAATCAGGTGAACAGTACACCTCCAGGTCAAGACGGTCAAAAACAGTAATACTTCCAGCTTCTTCATTACACAACGGTGTGTATGTGACTTTAAAGGAGTGAATAATTCTATACTTATTGAATGAGTTATTTCCTTTCTAAACGCTATTTCATATGTTATCATACTTATAAGTTATCGATTTATATTTATCATGAAGAACTGGCTGAAATTTTCTTCTCAAAACATTCACATTGGAGTACATAAGGCAGACCCCCACTTCGGTTCTGTTGTTCCTCCTATTTACCCTTCTTCCACTTATCAGTTTCCAACAGCAAAAGAAGGAGCGCTACGATTTTCAGGTAAGAAAAAAGGGCTTATCTATTCACGATTCACGAATCCTACCGTGTATGCTTTGGAAAAACGATTGGCTGCGCTGGAACATGCGGAACGTGCACTTGCGACATCATCGGGAATGGCTGCTATTTCACTGACATTGCTCCATTTTTTAAAGGCGGGAGACTCGATTATTGCTCATAAAGTGCTTTATGGCGGAACCTATGAATTTATCGCTCATATACTCCCCAGATACGGGATTAACGTACACATGGTTGACGCCAACAATGAAGATGAGATTCTTTCGAAGATTGATAAAACTACAAAAGTTATTTATTTCGAGACACCGACCAATCCTCTCCTTGAGGTGGTCGATATCGATAAAATAGTCAGGATTGCTAAAAAACATAATCTAATTTCGATCATCGACAACACCTTTGCTCCGCCGCCGTTCCAATATCCTCATGATATGGGCGTCGATATTGTCATTCACAGTCTGACCAAATATATCGGCGGACATTCTGACGTCATAGCCGGTGCAATTCTTGGGAAACTGAAGCATATGGATCCCCTTTTCGCTTCAAGCTATATATTTTACGGTCCCACTATGTCTCCGTTTACTGCCTACCTCATAATGAGAGGTATTTCTACTCTGGAGATCCGTCTCAGGAAACAGGAACAGAACGCTTTCAAGGTAGCAGAATATTTGGAGAGTCATCCCCTGGTTGAAAAAGTATATTATCCCGGATTAAAGTCCCATCCTCAGTATGAATTGGCCAAAAAGCAAATGAACGGATTCGGTTCAGTGATGTCGTTTGAAATCAAGGGCGGTTATAAAGCGGGTGAAAAACTGGTGAACTCTGTCCAGATGATCCTACTTGCCGTTTCTCTCGGCGCAGTCGAAAGTCTGATTGAACATCCTGCATCGATGACTCATTCCGAATTGTCTCCTGAAGAGCGCAAGGCATCAGGTATCGGCGAAGGACTTATTCGAATATCTGTCGGGATTGAAGATCCTGCCGATATCATTGCGGATCTTGATCAGGCCTTTAAAAAGATCTAACGGACTAAATCATAGCGGACACGAAAGTCGGGATACACTCGTATTGCTTCCTCTAGAATCTGTTCCGGCCTTAAAGGAAAGTGTATAACCGGCCGCGCAATAGGGACTGCTTCTCCGTTTTCAATATGATAGTATTTGTTCACCAATTCGGCAGTATATTGATTTCCCTTATCACGGGATAATGTCAGACCTTCCCATCTCTGCACACCTTTTCCTTCCTCAAATGGCCTTATCATACGGATAAAACCTGTCCGTGCCGATATCATCATTTCTCCGGGATTGTAGGTATCACCTATGCATCCGGCAAGGAGAGAATCAAACCGTTCAGTTGACGGATTATAGTATTCGGGATATGTTCTCATCCGACTGTATCCGTTTAATGAAGGATGATTAAAATACATGCGGATTACTGCATCAACTTTATCTGAAACGGTTTGCTCTGCCCGTAGAGAGAATACTTCTTTTGCTGCTAATGCCCTCAATATATCCGGATGTGCCATAGTGTGGGTATAAATTTTGCGTCTAGTATACCACAAGGCCCTATCTAAAAACCAAATTATTTATTCAAAACGCAGCTGTGAAAAGATTTGATCTCTTACTGCGGTAACATCGGTATTTGCGGAACCTCCGAATGAACGTATGGCGTAGATGTGGGATTCAGTAGCAAGTAAATAATACTGTTCGTTTCCGAATGTTCCTCCCTGAAATCGTACCATTTTGACCGGTACTCCCCACTTCTGATCATCCAGTATTTCTTTTACCCGAACAACGGAAAAATTTTCGTCGAGACTGGTCTCAAGTGTTACCATAAGTTCGTCGGTAGTATATCCATCCGTATTGTCATCGCAATAAACCTCAACGGCTGCTGAAACATAGCCGCTGCCGGC
The DNA here is from genome assembly GCA_016700135.1 of Candidatus Roizmanbacteria bacterium. Lineage (NCBI taxonomy): Bacteria > Candidatus Roizmaniibacteriota > Candidatus Roizmanbacteria bacterium. The sequence goes on along the minus strand of CP065004.1, from coordinate 712,570 downwards.
ACGTTCAGGATTCTTGAAAATTGCCCGAGTCATATGTTTAAACATGAAGAGCTCAGCGTCCGATTCTTCGAATATCCAATAGTTGCCCTCTTCGTCAGTTGCTGACGGTTGGGTATTCGGATCCCGCGGTACAATATATGGCTCTTCGGCGGGAGGAATCACCAGAGAGATTCCGCACGTCTGTGATTTTTTCAAAGTCCAATCCATCGGAACGCCGGTTATGATTTCTGTCGGCGTCACTGTCGGTATCGGTGTGGCCGTCGGGGGAATTTCATCGCTTATCGTACCGATCGAACCTTTTTGGGCTAAATAATCCTGATATCTCATATAAACCACTATCCCGACGATAATAATGGCTAACGGGACAAGACTCATAAAAAATATCTGCTTCCACTTTCGGACTTTATGGACATGTTCAGGCAAAGGAGTATAGGTCTCTGTCTCTTCATTATCTTGGAGTGTTTCTTCTATCTGATCAGCCATATTTACAGTATCCTAGATCTGCTTATAAGTTTCAATAGGACAATCAGGCTCATTTCATCCTAAAACATCTTTTCTACGCCGAAGCAGATCCCGTTTTGGAATATTCATAAAAAAGGATACTCTATCATCCCATCCCGGGGTTTTAACGGTCTTCCTGTGACCCACATATACAAGATCCTCTGTTCCCATATCCAATGTCATCCCATGACCTATGCCGTAACCCTGAGGAAACCAGGGTTCTCTATCAAGAACCCATGATTGACTATTGAATGGATTATCGGAGTCTTTAAGCCACATGATGGCCTGTGTATAATCAGTAGACCAGCTTCCCGATACTGCAACCCACAAACCCAACAATTCATTATTGATCCTTAATGCCTGTGGACCTTCAAGTAATCCCTTTCCGCAAAGAATTTCATCACTACGACAACAATACGGATGTATCGGACTACCGATAATTACTGAATCTCCGGCAGGATGAAGGTTCTTGGTGGCCGGCATGGCAAAAATATGCTGCGGAAATCCGTCATTATCATTCTCCCAGCCTGAATAAATAAGCGCATCAATTTCAGGAACATAGGTCATATCGATCGCCCATGATGGAGTGGGATATTCTTCGCACCAGCGCCAGGAATGTATCAGTGAATCAGACGTATAGTGCTGCATCCGATGAGTTATATTGTTTCCGTTTGAAGCGGCAACGAGCATGTGGTATTCATTACCAGTTTGAAAAATCTCAGGAGCCCAGAATTCCAAAAGTTTGTCGCCATGATTTTCAAAACGCAAGTGAACATCTGAAGAGGACCCCACAGCAGGAATTGACGGAGCGAATCGATATGATAAACCTTCGGGTCGTGCAGGTGCCGCATCTACTTGAAAAATTCCGACATATGAATTTCCAAAAGGAAAGATATATGGATCGGCACTGTGACAGAAATCTTCAGCATTCCATTGTTCGGGAAGTTTCAATACCGAATCGTCCCGCTCTGGTAGTGCTGGAAACTTAGAAACAACTTCTTTCTGTCTAAGTGCCGGAAGCATAAGTTCAGCAGTAGACATGTATTACTATTATATATCAGAGACAAACTCAATGACTGACTTTAGGTTTATTGAGGATAACAGGCTATAGGAGGATCTTTTTATCTTACGAAATAGTACTGCAGGGGCGGAGAGAATCGAACTCCCATCAAAGGTTTTGGAGACCTCTATTCTACCATTAAACTACGCCCCCTATCAGTCATTGGACTATAGTCGTTGGTCAATGGTCCGTTGACTACTGTCTATTTCCAAACTTCGAATTCTGCGATCCCGAGTGGACTTGAACCACCAACCTTCAGATCCGCAATCTGATGCTCTATCCAATTAAGCTACGGGATCAGTGTCTGTACCTGATATTGTAACATGCCTGAGTGTTGAAGTGAAGCAAATGTATGAGTTCCATACATATGGCACTCTTTAGGTAAAATAGATAATAGGTAATCCATAGGTGAAATATTGTTCAGGCTTTTGTGAACTCGCTTTGTATTGTACCAGACGAGGTATTCAATAAGGTGACGATTGAATGATCCGATACCGGTCCACTTGGTATAGATGTAGGGGTTCATAAATTCTTCCTGGAGTGTTCTGTTTGCTCGCTCAATAAAGGCATTGATCTTGGGACATCTGGGGTAGATAAAGAGGTGTGGGATATTGTTTTCTTCCAGATAGTCATGGAAGTTTCCCAGATACTCGAGGCCGTTATCTGTTTGTATGGTTTTTATACCATCTTGTATTGGGTATACTAGTTCCAGTCTTCTCATAAAATCAGCACCGTTTCGGCTGTTGAGTTTTGAGTATCCGTAGGAGAACTGGAATTTGAGTTTGATGTCCACTGCATTGAAGACATACAGCTTGATTCCGTGTACAAACTTCGTGATGGTATCAATCTCAATGTATCCGGTATCTTCCACCTTGGGAGACCGCTTGACCTTCTGTCGGTACTTTACTTTCCGTTTTGCAAAGCCACTTGCTGGATTGTGATAGATCCGGTAGGTCTTGCGCTGCAGGTTGTGTCTTTTGATCACTTTTCCAATGGTTGACTCAGATATAGTTGAAATTCCTTCCTGTAGGCAATACTCATCAAGTAAGGGCTTGATCTTCTCCTTTCCCAAACAAAAGTATTGTTCTCGAATCTCTTTGATAAAGGATATGACCTTCGGGTGAGTCTCCATACGTCGGGGTGTCTTTGGCTTGGTTGTCTCTGGTATCAGGCTATCCAACTGCCCTTCTGAATCTCGCCGTCTCTTCCTCCATCGAAACAATGTCCTTCGTGATATCCCATATGCATCAACTGCAGCTTGTATCCCGTACTTCTCTGCAAATGTCAGAACATCGTTTCTGATTTGTGCTACATCTGACTGATTGTAGTCTGATAGAGATCGTATCTTTTTCATAAGATCTCTATTGTACTGCCAGTCATAACTCCTAATTACTCGAAGCTGATCTCCTCCCCATTTACTCATAGATGTTAGTTCCCTATGAGTGCCATATCTTTCGTAACTTATTCAGCAAAAAATGATAGTATAATACTTTCTTTATGAACCACGAATTACCGCCACAACAACCGGATAAGTCGCCCGATACCCGCTCATGGCTTAGGAAAATGACTGACCCTCCTCTCCAGTGGACAACGGAAAGGATACATGGGATGTTCCCTGAAATTACAGCTGATCAGGTGACGATAGCCGGCGGACTCGGTGTTGCTGCCGGATCATTGATGCAAATGTATCAGTTACGGGAGATTCCGTATGGGGAAAAACAAAGTATGACCCCACTCATCGTTCTCTCCGCCGGGCTGATAGCTGATGCCGTAGACGGAAAAATGGCAAAGCTCAACGGCACTTACGGCAAAGGAAACGGGGCTTTATATGATGCTGTCACTGATCGCACAAATAACGCTTTTCTTGCGATGACACGCATGCAGCAGGCACATGCAAAAGGTTCTCCTGCCGGAGAGATTCTGGCCTTAACTTCGGGAATGACCGGACTTCTTCCCAGCTGGTATCGTGCCCAAACTGAAGCCAAAGCCATTCCCGTAAATGAAGGCGGTAATGCATGGTGGGAGTTTTTCGGAACTCATGCCGGAAGATCAATTCTTCAGGCGGCCGCAATAAGCATACCGGCAATTCTTTCTCAACCTCAGGTAAGGAATTTCGTTGATAGGAGATTCCCTGTGTCATCAGAAACTCTGATGAAAGTCCCGTACCAGGAAATATGTGATGCTGTCACAACGGCAATCAGCGCTAAAGTATCCTATGACCGTTTCAAACAGTCTCAGCTTTCGCCTGAGTACGGCCCTTTTGATGAAGCACAACAGCTCAAACAGGATGCAGCTCAAAGGAAATTAGGTCCTTATATGACGCTTATGGGGATCAATCTTGCGGCTATGCTCGGCACCTACTACGGACTCCATCAGGATGAAATTCATAATTACTTGAGCAACGTGTACAGTGATTTTTCAGACTAACTTTACTCAATACAGCAAGCCAGCCTGGCAAACATCTCCTGCTTCATTCCGTCAGTATCTATTTGTGTACGATCGAGATCCAGGAAGTATAAAGTATTTTCTACGAACGTTAATTCATCAAAAGAATATATGTCTGCCGTCCGGCTTTTTTTCTTTCGGTCTATCAGAAGCGGGACATAGGAGATTCCGGTACTCATACACAGCTCTCCCATCTGTTCCAGGTTATCACTCAAATCATCGACGGCAAAAACACGCTCAATTCCCCCTTCACATGCATTTTCAAGCACAGGAAGAACTATGCGGGGGTCACACTTATTAAAACCTCCGACTATGTGCGGCAATCCCAACTGGGAAAGTCTCTGACCAAACGGTATAAGATGGCCATGCAGACCTGACCTTACAATCTTCAGTGCCTGAAAGGAAAGTTCCTGGTCTGATTGTAAAAATCCAAAATCCTTATCCTGGTCGAGATGACCCTGTGTCCACACAATCGGTAAAGAACCAGCTGCAGACATTCTCTCAAAAGCAGCCGGCACATCAGGAAAGAGTACAGGGTGCGGAGTTTGGAATACTTCAATGACTGTTTCAAGAGGAAGGTCTAATTCATGTGCTATGACCGGAGCATTATCATGTACGACAAATACATTCCTCGGTAGAAGGTTGAATGCAGCCCGTACCCGTGATAAAGCCTGATGAGCCCCCTGTTCGTCATATATCCTTTGTTCCAGACGTTCCATCCTGTATTCTGTCACCAACTACCGACACTTCCTCCCCCTCCTCCTCCGCCTACCGATCCTCCGCTGAAACCCGACGAAAAGCCGGAGCTTGAGGTTGTGGAAGTCGTTGCTGCCCTCATTGAAGAAGCAAATGAACTATGAAGAGAATTGCTGAATGATTGTGCGGTAAAAGCCCCTGTTGTCTGTCCCTGATACCATGCAGGCTGCGAAAGAGTCAAATCCTTAAACCTCTCTGCCCAAATCTTCTCCACTCCGAAAGAAATCGCATACGGTAATAATTTTTCAAACATCATCTGCCGGTCTGCCTGAAACTCCAGTTGTCGTTCCTGGGAAGTGAGAAAATTCTTTAAAGATTTTGCAATGTTCGCGGCATGCACTCCTTCAAGCGTTTTTCTAGGCATTATCCGTCCGAAAATGCCTGCGGAGATGACCAAAAGAATATTGAAGGTGAAAGTTGCCAGACCCGTGATAATAGCATAATACTTCCGGATATTATCGGGATCTTTGGGGAAGATTTTATCAGCAATTAACTGTTTATACATTTCTTTTTCAACAGAACTCACTGTTTTCGCAAGATCTGTATCTTTATCCTTGAGTCTCAGCTCAGATCCGTCGGAAAAAACCTCTGTTAAAAAAAGTTTCTCATATTTCAATAATGATTTATCTCCAACAAAGTCTTTCGTCTTGTGCAGCTCAAAATCATTCTTTTTCTTTTCGACGATCTTCAAGTACCCTTTTTGTGCGAGTTGGACTGCCAGAGCGGTAAATTCCTGAAGTTGTATTTTTTCATCAACTATTGCCCCTGCTTCTGCAGGTGTAAGTTCACGTCCGTTCGGTAATTTAGGAGCACTAAACCATGCTGATGTCTCCCCTATTCCCTGATGCTTGGGATCACGACCGTGCATCCACCACTTTATCGGCAACCACAGTGGATATACTATGTACCATAACAAGGCAGCTACAATAATACCGAATAGCGTAATTTTCCCGATTAAGGTATCCCAAAAACTAACCACCTCTTTCGGTTCAAGAACCGAAACGACTCCCATCGGGAATCTTGCTACAACAGTTAAACCTTCATACGGCACCAAATGCTCTGAAGAGTACATGAGCTGGTATCCTGATACGGCTACGGTGCATCTGTCTGTTGCGGTACTAGCGGCAGAACCGACAAAACAGGTATATTGTATTTGCTCCTCGCTGATCTCCTCAGGAAGTTTCACGACGGCTGTCGCCTGGGCAATCGGGACATTGGAATCACTGCCTATAGCTTCCCAATAGAGCTCATCCGATTCCGTAAAATATGTCAAAGCTCCGGCAACTGTATATCTGATGACGTACGTGTGTCTGCCTGTTATTGTCTTGTCGGGATCTCCGATTTTTAGTACCAACATATCACCCTCACGCAAAGTTTCAAAAGGATATGCAGTACCATTTTCATCGTCCACGGATATATCTTCAATATCCATGCGATATACTTTTCCCTCCTCATTTGTTTTATCAGTCGGGATTTTTCTGAATATTCCGTGTCTTTCGTCTGTTCCGAAATCATATAAAATCTCTTCATTTACACTGATTTGACCGTCTTTTTGTACCTGAATTGTTGATGTATATGAAGAGATATATTCCCCCGAATACTGCATCTCAACGGCTGGCGAAGTAGCATCTTCCCCAGTGGTTTGAGCCAACGTGTATAGGGGAAGTAACAACAAAAGGACAGCCAAAGTAAAGAATGTGTAGATATTCCGCATGGTTCTATTCTACTCTATTTCGTAACGAATGCCAAAAAACGGTTATATGTAGAAAAAGACATCAAACTTACTCCTTGGATTCGGATAGACTCAATGAGTGCCATATGACATTAAATTTTATTGCCTCAAAGCTTTGGATATCTTTATCATTGATAACCGTTGCATGCGGCTGCCCGTTTTTATAGGTAAGAAAAATGACTTTATCACCAAAAAGTAAACTGTCAATGTTTATGACATCGCTCTTTGGCAGTAAAATTACTTGATTCCGTATAGAACTCTTATCCTTTTGATACTGCAGATTTTCAACTGTCTCGGAAAGAATCTCTTTCGTATAGAGCATGCCTTTTCTTACCTCATCACGAAACGTGTTCATAGGGGTACCGAAGAATGAAGCAAATTCCTGAGACAAAACATACAAATAGATTTTTTCATGTTTTACAGCTTCTTTAAACAGCTTAATAATTTCATCTGTACCCTGATAATAGGCTATTTTCGGTTGAGTATGATAAAGTCTATAAAGAGCATGCAGTTGAGGAAGCTCCGTTCTTAACGAATGCAGTGTCTCCTGCATTTGTTCTTTTTTAATTTGCGCAAGATGAATAAGCCCTTCAGGCGAGGTGGGTATATACTGCTTCTTTTTCATATCCGAACTCAGTGAAAGGAGTTTTTTGTCAACCAGTGAATCAATTAAAAGATATACGGTTGTACGGGGAATACCGGTGTTTCGAGCAAGTTCCAAAGGCGTTGCTGATCCGTGTTCCAATGTAGACAAATAAATGGTTATTTCCTCTTCTGACAGTCCGAGATTAATAAGATTTTGTTTGAGATTATCCATACCAATCTCATTCTACACTGTTTTTTTCGGAAATGTCAAGATTTATGACAAATTTACCATGCTGCCGGTTTGTACTGAAGATATCTCATTTCTTCAGGATCTATACTGCCGATAATTGCGCGATAGAACGGGTGACCCAACTGACCTATCTTGTGCATAAGTCCGTAAGGACTCCCCGGATCCTGTATATCACCCATGTGTGCCTGGAATATCTGATCCCCTGAAACAACAGGCACTGCGAACTGTTCTACGCTGGTGTCTCCGTTGTACTGTATCTTACTGCCTGAAAAGTCAGGAAGACCTGCCCTGAACTGTTTGGCTTCATTGTTAAGTGAACGCATTGCACGATACTTACCAAGCAGTGCTCCGAATTCTGCTGACAGCCACAACACAGCAGGAAACGTTGCGCCTTGTCCCTGTAAAGTTTTAAATACTTCCCGTTTCAGTCCTCCTGGCAGTGCTTTCAATATTTCTGTTCCCTGTTGGGTAATACTCCGTACAATCTCATCGGGAGTCAATCCCGACCCGACATAATACCCTTCAAATCCCGTGAGGCGTGCATTTGTATCTCCCACCGGGTTCTGGCGAAGGGTCTGCCACCGCAAAATACTTGGATCATACACATGACTTTTCTCAACGAGACCTGTATAGAAAACTTCACGGACTTTGTCTGCCTGTTCGTCAGGATGCTTTTTCTCTACCGCCTTATATAAATTGCCGGCAACAAATGATTCCATTCCTCCCAGCATATCAATAGGTCGAACGGGAGGTCTATTACGTATATATATTTGAGAACCCTTCAATTCTCTGCTTTTTGTAACATCCGGCTTCAATATTTCAGACATATCTTATAGTAAATAATAATTACCTTTATTGTACTCTTCATAATAAAATCATTAAATACATCACAGATCTGTATAAAGTTCCAAATCAGATGCATCACCAATGCATATCAAAATCCATTATGAAGTAATTCATTTTACCTATAATATAGGGGTTGAGTTCCCGCAAGATTCTCAACCCCTATTGAAGTTATTGACCACCGTCGTTGATGTTCACATCTACCTTATCGGGGATCTGAACGTCCGTTCCTCCTGTATTTCCCGTTCCTCCCATTCCGAATCCTCCTCGAAAAATAAAAAACAGTATGAGAAGTAATACTACCAGCATTATTCCCATCATCATTCCCATGCTCATACCGGCTCCGCTGCCTTCGTTTGTGGTTTCTGCCATGTTGTATTCACCTCCTATCTTTCATGTAACTGCTAATAAACTACATCATTCCCATAAGACGCAAAACTAAAAATATCACCAATATAATAACAATGGCACCGCCTATTCCTCTTGGAACCGGGATAAAACTCAGTATCAAGTTCACTAAAAACAAAAAAATGAGTATTGCAACAATTAACTCAATAAGTCCCATGAGTTTTCACCTCCTTCCGATGACAACGAATAACATCCTCAAGAGTAGTATAAAGTATAAATTGTCCCAAAGGCCTAAATCTTACTTTTTCTTTATGATATTTATATAGTTTGTTTACACTAGAGCCAAAGCGAATTCTAACGGAGATTGGATTACAAGATGGTATAATAAACAAATTCGCAAGCCGGAGTGGCGAAATTGGCAGACGCGCACGGTTCAGAGCCGTGTGATAGCAATATCTTGGAGGTTCAAGTCCTCTCTCCGGCACCAAGATAGCCATTAGCCTTTAGCTTTCAGCCGATAGAATCTATAAGCTAATAACAGATAGCTAAAAGCTGAAGTAGGAGGTGTCGCCTAGAGGCCTATGGCAGAGGTTTGCTAAACCTCCGAGCATCTAAAAGTGCTCGCGCGGGTTCGAATCCCGCCACCTCCGCTCGAAAGTAACTGACATGGTATAATACAGTATGGTAGAACAAGCTTTACGCCATGATACTCTCCAATTTTCACCCTTGATCAAGCAACTCAAGTCAGAACCTGTGATTGACACAGTAACTGGAATATCACTTGTGCCGTTTGATGGCACAGAGGCTCCTGAACATGAAAAATGGTTTTCTGATCAAGATGTAACAAGATATTTACATCCCAATACACCCTTTACAACAGACCCCAATCAACGAGTATCTGCAAAAGAATTCGTAGACTATATGACAGCTTCACCGGAATTTGCTTTTTTTCGGATAATTCATCCAAGGCACGGATTTATCGGCCATGTGAGCATGAATGGTATCAATTTAGATGAAATGTCATTTGAAAGGGCTATTACTATCGGCGAGAAACAATATTGGGGTCAGGGTATTGGATCAGCTGTTGGATCTATCATCCTCAATCATGCAAAGGAGCTCGGATTTCGAGTTGCACGGGCCAGTACAAAAGTTGATAATACAGCCTCTCTGCGCAATCTCACAAGGCAGTACGGACCGGGCAAACCGAACGGAGATTACATAGATTTTGAATTGGATTTAGCTACGTATTCTTCCTTATTAGACCCCTCGGTATCTTCTGTTCAAAGTCGTCCTGAATAAACCATGCCTGAGAATCATATTCTATGGTTTTATATCCTTTGATATGGAGCCATTTCAATTGGAAATATCGTAAAAATTCATCAAAATATTTTAGGATTTTGCTTTTTCCTGAAGCTCTATAGTCAGATTTATTTTGATGATAATTTATTTGAACGTTCGGCAATATCTTGAGGATCCATGCATTGTGACTTTGGAGTTTTTGAGAAGTTAGATGTTTTTCATAAACAATTTTCAATTGTATCAACTCATGAGCGGTGTATTCATTTTGTTTTTTTGGCGGAAGTGTTAAGCACTCCTCTTCCATGAAAATGTTCCAACACAATTTCTGAGCAATGTAATTTCCGAGCAATGATAGAAATCGAGTTACAATCAACACATATAGTCTGGTGAGCCACAGTGTATCTTTTGCTGTCACGACAAACAAATCTATATCATCAGATTGATCTGCATCCAGCATGCTAAGAGAACCCGATATCCCGACAAGTTGTATTGTAGGAAATGACGTAAATACTTTATGTATCTTGGTAAAGTCAGCAGTCAATTTCTTAGAATAACGCATTTTTGACTGAAACAACACGATAATTTCACGTTTTTTAGCATACCTTTGTCCCTTGGTGAAAACCTGTCCGCGGTTTATGAGCTGCACTAATGCCGACTCTATCTCATCAAACGATGTCTTTATCTTAAGTGAGTAATATATCTCTTCTATGGTAGGAGGGTACTCAAAAAGCTCATAATAGGATAATACATGTAGAATTTCTGCTTTCATATGCGTTGATTAGTTGTCAGAAAAGCCGAATCTTGCTTTTATCAGGAGCAAAATATATCTGAACAGTCTCATCTGTCTTTTTGCTCTCCAAGGTTGTTTTAACAATCTAAACAACCATTCCATCCCAATGGTACGTACCCATGCCGGTGCTCTTGATATCTTCCCTAACGCAAAATCAAATCCGCCTCCGACTCCCATACATACTATGCCTTTAAACTTATCTTTATGAGCCCAAAACCACTTCTCTTGCCAGGGTGAGCCGAAAGCTGCAAATATGATTTGGGGCCTATAATCAGCCACTATACTAAAAATCCTGCGTTCTTCATCAGTTTTTGGTGCTTGTATATTTGAAATCCCCTCTATTCCCTTAAAGAAAATATTTGAATATTTTTTTTGATAGCACTTTGCCAGATCGTCTGCTACATTTGACTTTCCGCCCAAAAGCAGAACATGGAGACCCCCTTCTTTTGTGTTTTTCAGCATTATCTCCATCAAATCCACCCCCGTCACCCGTTCTCCCACCTCAATTCCCAAAATAGAGCCTCCCAGAGCTATACCCACTCCATCGACTATCTGAATATCGCCTTGTGACAATATATTTCTAAACTCTTCATCATGTTGTGCAATCATCACATTCTCCGGATTGAGGGATACAATATGACAAAATACATATGAATTACGCATGTACTTATTGATTCGCTCTAGGATATCTTTCCGTTTTAGAGGCTTAAGATCAATTTTTAAGAATTTCTGTGCTTTTGTAGTCATTGCCCTATTTATAAGTTAAAATGATTTTAAATTTTTTTCCTTTTGTTCAATTTTATTGAATTATTTAAGTATTAATTTGACAGTATATTTTTGATTTCCGTGCGTTATTTTAATAAATTATAAAAAATACTATATCAGCTGTACTTCTTTTCCGACTTTTTTCCTTTTTTTTGACAACTAAGCGCATCTTGCGCAAAATTAAGCATCTATAGGTCTATATTATAATTATTTTATCGCTTTCTTGTAGCTGTCTAAATTCTCTATTGCCATCCCGATGCCCCGAATCACGCAAAATAAAGGTTCTTCAACTACAAAGGCCGGAACGCCTGTATAATAAGTGACATATTTATCCAGATTTTTTAACATAGAAGAGCCTCCAGACAATACAATACCCTTTTCCACAATGTCAGCAGCAAGCTCCGGGGGACTTTGCGCTAACACTTCCTTTACCCCTTCAATTATCTGCTTTAGGGGTTTTTGTAAAGCCTCATTAATGCTGTCTTCCCCGATATCAAGTATTTTCGGTAATCCTGACTGAGTATCTCTTCCCTTAACTTCCAGCCTGCGTATCTTTTTCTTTTCGTCCTCGTTTAAATCGCTAAGATGAGCATTGCCGATTTTCATTTTGATATCCTCTGCTGTACGCTCGCCGATATGCAGACTGTGCTTTTTCCTCATGTGTGTCAGAATTGCTTCATCGAATTTTGTTCCTGCTGTACGAACTGTCTTGAATACAACGAGCTGGCCCAACGAAAGTATCCCGATTTCAGCGGTACCTCCGCCGATATTGACTATCATATGTCCTGACGGTTGGGAAATGGGTATACGTGCTCCTATTGCAGCCGCTAGCGGTTCTTCAATAAGGTACACATCAGAAGCACCAGCCTGTTTACAGGCAGCAACTACCGCACGTTTTTCAACCTGTGAAGAACCTCCGGGGATAGATATCATAACTTCCGGCCAAAACAATCTGCCTTTCAGTGCTTTTCGCAGATAATAAGTTATCATCGCTGAAGTGGTCGTAAAATCGGCTATTACACCTTCTTTCATAGGACGGGCGGCAATGATATTGTTCGGAGTACGCCCGAGCATTTCACGGGCATCTTCACCCACAGCCAGAACTCTTTTATCTTCCTGTGAGTAAGCAACAACAGTGGGCTCATTTAGAACAATGCCTTCTTTCACCACATACACGACGGTATTTGCCGTTCCTAAATCGATACCGACTTTCTTTCTGAAAAACATAGGATTCTGTAAAAATGTAAGCAATTGCCTTTAAGACGTTATTTGCGTGTTATTTATTGTATAATAAGCAGGGATAAAATACAGAAGAACCGTCAGAATAGATATATCACAATATATATTAAATGGATCCCAATATATCATGAAGATCGTCATTAATACAACCAAACATCTGTTGCAAAGACTTGTTATTTTTACGGTATTTGTCCTCGTCCTTATTGCTGTTATAGCATATGCCCGTGGATACCGATTTAATTTTCGCGAAGGAACAATTTCTTCTACCGGAATTATTTCCGTGAACTCAAGTCCGCGCCCGGCCAAGGTATATATAAACGGAGTTCTCCAGGGTGCAACCGATACAAATCTCACCCTCCCTTATGGCAAGTATACCGTTGAGGTCAAAAAGGAAGGTTATTCAAGCTGGAAAAAAGAAGTATCCCTTAAAGGTGAACTGGTAATGAGCTTGAACGCATTATTGTTTTCCAGGAATCCTTCTCTAACACCCCTTACCAATCTCGGTATCAGCAAAGCAGTTTCTGTCGGAAATACTGACAAAATTATTTTGCTTACTACAACAGGCGATACTGAAAAGGATGGTATTTATTTATTTGAACCCAGCAGTCAACCGCTTACTATTTTCCCGCCGCTCAAATTGCTTATGCTGCAGTCACTTCTTCCGGTTGAACTGGATATGAATACTGCTGAATTTGAGTTTGATCCGAACTACCGTCAGGCAATTGTCACATTTCAATACGCACAAACGGAAACTGATCTGGACGAAGATGTATTGCCCGATACTATTTCATATCTTGTAACTCTTGACAATCAGAATGTAGAGCTTTTTGATATAACCAACTCACGGGATACGATTCTAGCCCGATGGGAGACAGAAAAAAATAAAGAACTTCTGAAAATTGTTGAAACACTTCCGAAAAAACTACAAAAAACGGCTACTGAGTCTTTTTACATCGTATCACTCTCTCCCGATGAAAAAAAAGTAATGTATGTTGCTAAAGCTGATGATTCTTTACCGATTGTCCTTGACCCACCGCTTATCGGTGCAAATCAGACTCCTGAAGTCCGAAATATAAAAAAAGGTAATTTATATATATACGACAAAAAGGAAGATAAGAATTTTCATATTCCTCTGGCACATGAAATTGTCATTCCTACTCCTACACCGTCTGTTGCCGCTTCCGTCCGGACAAACGATACAGTAACCCCTTCGGTATCTCCGACTCCGGCACTTGCTCAGGTACTGAATGCACAACTCGTCCACAATATTCAGCAAACGGTATTATGGTATCCCACATCGGATTATATTGCTGTTAAAGAAGATAAACAGATCGTGATCATGCAATATGACGGAGAAAATAAGGAAGTTGTATATGCAGGCCCGTTCAACCCGGCATACTTCGGTATATCACCTGATTGGAATCTGATGGTAGTAATCAATCTTAATCCTCAAAATAATCAGTACGGAGACCTTTACTCCGTAGGAATCCGATAAATTATTCACTCACCCTTTCCGCAAAAACGAGCTGTCTTTTAAGAGTAGTTCCCGGCGGCCAACAGGTTTGAAGGGTCAAGAATTCACGATCCGTTTTTCGCGTCAGGTAGTCGACTTCAGTGGGATCAACTACTTCTCTTCCTGTCACTTTATATACATATCTCTGGCCTTTATAAAATATGTTGATTTCATCTCCGACTTCAAGTTTATACAGCAAGTAAAAGACCGCATTATAGGTACCGACATTCCAAATATAGTCAGTCGAATGCGCAAACATAAATATATGCCCTCCTTCACCCGGGAACGCTGTCCCTTCTGCATGTGCGACACCTGTTTGAAGTGCCTTGAGGTATGCGTCCTTATCCGTAACGCTGACGTTCGGAAGGACCATTGAGTTGGCTGCAATTTTGGGAATAACTACGCTAAAATCAGTGTCTATCGGTACCAGCACCTCAAGTTTTGAATCTTTCGCAGCTTGAGATAATGATCCTTTTGCCGTGTCAATGGAAAAATCTCTCTTAATCTTTTGTTCCTCCCCGGGAGCTGCTACAACATACGTTTTATTGATGCGCTGTTCATATAGATAACGGGCTTCTTCTTTTACAGGCTGATAGAATGTTTTCCCGATAAAGAATAGGGATGAAAGAATCATAAAATTACCGATCGTACGAAGTATAAGAGTCAATATAAAATCTCGTGTATATAAGCGGTGTTTCATATATAAAGTATTTATCACGTGCCGCTGGGAGGAATCGAACCCCCAACCTTTCCCTCCTGCCTGCCAAGTATACTGTGCTGTTGAGAGGACTCGAACCTCCAACCTATCCCTTAGGACGGGATTGCTCTATCCAATTGAGCTACAACAGCATACAGGCACGGTAGGACGGGACTGCTCTGTCCTTTTGAGCTACAGCGGCTTATGTCTTGCTATATTGTATCAAACCTTGGAGCTGATGAAGTCGATCAAGAACGGATGGAGATTTATGAGCATGTGAAGAATAATACTGTAACTGAGATTGTTCCACTTCTGGTAAACCAAAACAAGAAAAAGTCCTAAAATGAAACTACTGGGATACAGCCCCGGGTGAATATGAAATAACGTAAATACTACGGTCGAGTAAATAATACTTGTCCTTATATTGTAGTATCTTTTCAGGTAATTATAAATAACTCCCCGAAAAAAGAGTTCTTCATGAATCGGCCCCAGAACGCTAAAAGACAATATCGCAACTATATAACCTAATCCTGTAAGATCAGTAAATCCTTCCCATTGATACGACACTCCTTCATCAATAGTATTCATGAAAGTATCCCCAAACAGGACAACCATAACAACTACAAGAATCAACAACGGAACACGGACAAGAATTGAGAGCGGAATTAATGATAAGATCTTTTTCAAACTCAGCTTCTCATAAAAAAGTTCACGTATTTTCTCCGGCGTGTTGAGTCTAAAATAGTAAATTACCGTAATAAGAATCAGGGCATCAAGCAATAAGGCATTTATCTGCTCATTGAGCTCAGGAAGATTGAATATAATAAGAACAAGATAGTAAATGAGGTATAAAACACCAGGCACTAGCATGTATGCTAGTGCCTGCTTAAGAATGTTCCAAAATATACTCAGATGATACTTCATATTATTTCATTATCTCTTCTTCCACACGAGAGTATGACATGAGCTCACCCTTTTTAAACCAAAGATCAACCTCAAAAGCTGCTTCTTCAGTATTTCCTGATGCGTGAAGAAGGTTTTTGATCGGGCGTCTTCCGGTATTTGCCAGGTAGGAAGAATCATAAGAGTAATCTCCTCTGATTGTCCCCGGTGCTGACATAAGCGGCAGTGTGTGTCCGACCATCTTACGAACAAGTTCAACTGCATGAGGACCTTCAAGGACCATGACAATTACCGGTCCCGCAGTAATCATATCCACAAGCCATTCACGGATTTTCAATCCGATTTCATGGGCATCTGCAGATCCGAACTCTTTTTCAGGATCTATGCCGAGATCTTTATAATTTTCGAGTGTTTTACCACCCATCCCATTGATAAACTCTTCACGGGAGGCGGGATAGTGTTTATCTGCAAGCTCTCGTTCGACCATCATCATCTTCATCCCGACGATTTTGAGTCCAACCCTCTCGAAACGGGTTGTAATCTGACCGACTAGACCTCGCGCAACTGAGTCCGGCTTAAATATGACCAGTGTTTTCTCCATAGGTTATATTAACTGTTAATGAAGTATTATTCTAACATAACTTTCAATTCTTCTCTCTCCTTTCGTTAATTGACAACCAACCAGTCAAAGGGGATATCACTCTCAGCAGTATTTCCTATACGAACTTTAAATGATACGCCCGGATTTTTTTCTACTACAACAAGCGGTGTTGAAATTACACTTTTGCCTGTTACAAAGATCCTAGATTTATCTGTCACGCTCGTTGTATTTATAACTACCTCATTTTGCCCGGACGTTATAATACCCTCTCCAATACTTTTATTGGACTCTTCTGATTCATCAATGTTTAATTTATTCACTGTAATAGAGCCTCGAACCATAATATTGCCATCGGTATCGATAAGCACTTTTCCTCCCATTATCTCCAGATTCCCTGCTGATTGATCCTGAATTTTTAAAGGTCCGCTAATCGTTGATATTATCGCAGAAGGCGTCGCTAATTCATCATCAAATCCTTTGATGCTCAGTAAGCCGGCAGTAATATCCCCTGTCACGCCTAGATTATTAATGTTTGTGTCACCTGTTACAGTCAATGTCTCCAAATCAAGTTCATCGCTAATCCCCAGAACATTCCCGGTATTTTGAGTCAAAGTTGCAGCGTCTGTGGCCGTTTGAGTAGCAAATAGAGATTCTAGTTGAGAGACCCTATCCTGCAGCCCGGCAATAACAGCATCTGTATCATTCGTCATTTCCTCAATTGCCTCTACTCTGTCTATCACTGTTTGGAGTGTCGCTCCGGTTGAAGCGTTTTGCTGTGTCTGGATATTATTGACAAGATTGATTTGATTAAAGAGGTTGTTTTGTGACGAAACTAATTGCTGGTTTTGTGCCTGGATAACATCCAGGACTTCGCCTGTGTCATTAAGGCGAATATTTACGGATTCAATATTTGCTTTATTTTCTAATATAGTTTGTTGTTGTTCCTGTATTGCATTAACTACGACAGCTATTAAATTGTTCGAAGCTAATTGTTTATATCCTGTTTCACCATCTGTTATTACCAATTCAGGAAAAATTGACTCGACTTCCTGAGCTATAAAACCGAGTCTATTCGGTGACCCGGGTGAATCCGTTTTCCAATTATAGTTGACACCGCGCAACAGCATAAGCTTATCTAGAGCATTGCTGATTGTGCTAATATTCCTTTTGAGTCTTTGATCAGAGGAGCAGATCAAAGTAGTAAAAGTAGGATCAATATCACAAGTTCCACTTCCATTTACGAATCGTGCAACTGCAGGAACTCCCGGCGTAAGGAAATATCCTGCCCAGGCTGATGAAGTAATGGCTTCCCCATAGACTGCGTTTCCATAATAACTTCCCCCATGTACACCATTATCACCTCCTCCATAAACACCATCACCGAATGATGCAAAAGAATTAATACCGTCACCTCCGCCACTCTCTACATAAATACCGTCCCCATCATCCCAGTTCAGTACATATAACCCGAGTGCAGTATCTCCAGTATTTACAATAGACATCCCAGTACCCGTGCCCCCATTAAGAACAAGTTTTGCAGATGAAATACTGGTTGTCCCGATTCCAACATTTCCTGAAGCATTTATTGTCAATCGATCAGCTCCCGCAGTAGCAAAACTAAGAATGTCTGTACCTAACCGATAAATACCCATATTAGTATCCGCTGACCATCGGATTGCCGGGGTTGTACGACTACCATTTGAGCTTAAGGAAAAACTTCCGAATGTTGAAGTCCCTGAACCCGTCAAATTTGTCAGTCCTGTGTATGAGCCAGATATTCTCCCATCAGGAACAGTTCCTGAACCTAGGTTAGAAGCATTTAATGAGGTTAAGCCTGATCCATTTCCCGAAATTGTTCCCGATACGCTAAGTGATGTGCCCGTCGCTGCTCCGATATTCGGAGTCGTGAGTGTCGGTGATGTGCCGAATACCAAAGCACCTGATCCTGTCTCATTGGTTACAATAGCCGCTATCTCTGCTGACGTATCTATTTCGGTCGACTGAATCAGGGTTGAGTCAAGATACGTTGCACTGATATCAGTCCCCTGCCATGTTCCCGTAGCTATTGTCCCCAATCCCGTTATTCCCGTATACGACCCCGAGATACGGGCAGAGGCCACTGTTCCTGATGACAGGTTTGTAGCATTAAGATTTGTCAAAGCGGATCCGTTCCCGGAAAACGATGCGAACGTAGCAGTTCCAGATCCTGTCAAATTTGTCAGTCCTGTGTATGCACCCGTAATTCGGGCATCCGGTACAGTGCCTGAACTCAAATTACTGGCATTTAACCCGGTTAACCCTGAGCCTGTGCCGGTAACTACTCCACCGGATGTAATTGCGCCGGTTACATTTAATGATGTGCCTGTCGCCGCACCAATATTCGGTGTTGTTAGAGTGGGTGAGGTTCCAAACACAAGCGCTCCTGATCCTGTCTCATTGGTTACTATCGCTGCAATCTCTGCTGACGTATCTATTTCAGTCGACTGGATCAAGGTTGAGTCAAGGTATGTGGCGCTGATATCCGTCCCCTGCCATGTCCCCGTAGCTATTGTCCCGACACCTGTAATCCCTGTATACGATCCGGATATTTGTGCTGAAGCTACTGTACCAGATGTCAGATTTGAGGCATTAAGATTCGTGAGTGCAGACCCGTCTACACTGGCAAAATACGTTGTATTAATCGCTGCAATTTTACCTGTGGAGTTTATCAAATCTACGTTTCCGCTTCCGAATTGTGCAGCTCCCTGTACGTCTAACGTTGCACCGGGATTCGTAGTCCCAATTCCCATATTCCCTCTTATCAAGAGGTTACCATCACCGTTTGTACTGCCAAGCGCTCCGCCATCACCCGGTCTCATCGCCCATCCGATATACGAATTGTCTGCATTCAAAACAAAACGAGGTATGTCCGTCATACTGCTGTTACCTCCAATCCCAAAACCTATACCTGCATTTTCAGCAAAGTTTGTGGATGTAATGACGTTTCCCCAGGTAGATGAACCTAATGAATCAAAATTTAGCGTTGTTGTACTGCTATCCGTGAGTTTTAATGTACCGGTAAATGTCGGAGAATTTGCAAAAACCAGTCCTCCTGATCCTGTCTCGTCTCCGATAATACCGGCAAGCTCTGCTGATGTATCAATCAGTCCGTTGTGAGTAAGTGTCACGTCCGCTACAATTGTGTTTAGCTCTGTATATGTATCAATTTCCGTCGATAAAATGACATCGGTATCAAGGTATGCAGAATCAATAATACTCCCCTGCCATGTCCCGCTTGTAATGGTCCCTACTCCCGTGATTCCTGAATATGAACCGGAAATGTGTCCCGTCGGAAGGATTCCCGACACATCTGTGGTAAGGTCTATCTGATTGAGAGTAATTTCCTGCCCTGTAAGAGTCAGGTAATCAAGACTGCCTGCAAATGTCACCTCTCCATGACTTGATGTTCCTAATGAGGCTAATGTAGAATCGATACTGTCGATTATCTCCTGTACATTCGCTCCTGATATCTCTGATAAATTCCCTTGATATACTCCCACCAGACTCGAACCGCTGGTCGTTGCGGTTGTCCCTTCATCACTTAGGAGAATATCACCGATTTCAAGTTCAGTAAAAGATCCCGTACTCTCACCATCAAATACAAAAGCCTCCACTTCAGACTCAGACAGTTTTGTATCCGTATTAGTGTCAGTGCTTTTTATTGTCAGCACTCCGTTTTCCTTAACCAGAGTGATGTTTTCTCCCGCAGACAACGACACGTCTCCTGCTAGACCGTTTATCGTCAATACCCCGGTATTGGTGATCGAAGGCTTCTGTGAATCGCCGCTTAGAGATATACCGTCTCCTGCACTGAGTGAATAAAGTATATTCGGTGCTGTGATATCCTGCTGGAACTCTACGGGTTGCGCAAAAATAGTTTCATAATTGAACGTGATCAACAGATCTTCAATACTGTCCGTCTCCGCTAAAACATCTTCAAGTGCATTTCCGGGAATGTTCTCGTGTTGTTGAAGGGCAGAAACAAAGGACTGGTATCTGATAGTGTTTACTGTTCCCCATGAGACAAGAAGAAAGGAGAGTCCGAATACGAAAAAGGGGCGGATATATGATAAAAATGTACGCAAATAAGTCATTCTGTAAGATGTGAGACAAATACAGCCGCCTCGGCATCATATTTTAGTATGACAATTTTTAGAACATTATTCAACACTTAAGGTAATAAATAAGTAAAAGGGTCGATTAGGAATTGAATTGTCTATTGATTCTCTCTACAATGAGGGTTACATGCAGTATTACCGTTCCCTTATTCCAGGCATTTTTGCAGTATTAGTCGTAAGCTTTTCGCTTCCTTCAAATGTAATTGCACAGAAATCGAGTTTCACGGTTGCTACAAATTTTGAGATCGAAGGAACCGATATCCGGCGAGGGATGATTGTGACAAACAACGGCAATACCATTACCATCACCACACAGGAATACGACCCGAATATGTTCGGTGTCGTGACGGAGAAACCGGCTATCAGTCTCGGACAAAAAGATGTTGATTCACAAACGTACCCGGTTGCTACCTCAGGTAAGGTTCCCGTTCTCGTTACCGATACAAACGGACTTATTACAAAAGGTGACTATATCACTTCATCAACTGAGCGCGGCGTCGGTATGAAAGTAACCGAACCCGGACGTGTTCTTGGGATAGCACTTGAAAGCATGAATGAATCTGCTGACGGGCATGATCTTATTATGGTTTCAATAAACTATGAAACCGTTTCGGCCGATTCTTTGGGTAATGTCGGCGGAGGCGGATCACAGTACAACATTAACATAAACGGCCAGGACGACTCTGATGAATCCGTGTCCTTTTTAAAATATGTGAAGTATATCAGTGCCGGTCTTATTGCCGTTATATCCTTTACTGGCAGCATAATCTACTATATCCAGATTTCAAAGAAAGAAGTTGAGGCTCTGGGAAGGAATCCTCTTGCGTCGAAGATTATTCATAGGAACATGCTCTTTCATGGATTAGTCATGGCGGTAATGTGTGCTGGTGGTCTTGCTATGGCCTATGCAGTACTTCAGCTTTGAGCTTATGGGATAGGAAAAATACCTATTCACAAATAGTATACAACTTCCCCTATTTAGAGCTAAAATCCATATAATCTGCCTATCCAAAATATGACGTCATGTTCAAAAAAAAGCATTATATAAAATCCTAAAATTAAAAAAGGGCCAAATGCAATTTTTGATTTCGGTTTTCCTCGCCGCGATAAAATTAAATATACCCCCACAATTCCCCCTGTTATAAATCCTATGTACAGAGCCCCAAGACCTGACCACAACCCCAGAATGAAGCCGCTCGTAAATGAAAACTTCACATCTCCAAATCCCATTCCGCGTCCTTTCGTGATCAAATAAACAGTTAGCAATGGCGCCATAACAATGACTCCATGAAGAATCGCCCAACCCGCAAATTGAGTCCATCCGAGAATATTCATCTCCTGCTGGAGCATTCCCAAGAAGATAAGCCTTATTATGCCGAGCACTAGCAATATTACCTGCATAGAATCCGGAATAATCTGGTAACGCAGATCACTCAGCATCATCACAATCAATACAGAAGCAATCGCAATATGGATTAGATGCAGGATTTCTGAATGATACCACTGATTTGATAAAATCCACGTCAGCAAAAATATTACGCCAGTAAATAATTCGCTTAATGGGTATTGTATAGACAATGGGGCTTTACAATAACGACATTTTCCCTTTATTTCAATAAATGAAATAATTGGTATAAGATCTCTCCACGATAATTCATGCGAACATGAATCACATTTTGAACGTCCAAGCAATGTCCTTCCGTTCGGCAATCTGTCTGCAAGTACATTCAGAAATGAACCGAAAAAGAGCCCTAAAATAAATATATACGATTCTATCATTGGATTTAGATTGTAATATCTTTCTTGTGATACGGTCCGATCAATGCAATATTTAAACGATCTTCTCGAAACAGATCAGACGCCACTGCTGTAATCTCCTCTCCGGTCACTTTATCTATTAGTGCAATAATTTCTTCAGGTTCAATTGTATGATTTTCAAAGAGATATCTTGAACCTTGAAGTGATGCAACACGGTAGGAATCTTCTAGAGACAGTAACAATCGACCTTTTAAGAGCTCCTTCGCTTTTACCAGCTCTTCTTTGCTGACATCCCCTTTTGCAATCTTGTTATGCTCCTTGAGTATTACCTCGATTGCTTCATTGACCTGACTTATATTATTGGTTACTCCTGCCTGAGTGACCATATATCCCGTATCCTCATACAATTCACGACCTGTTGAGACGTAATAACACAATCCACGCCTCTCTCTCACCTCTATAAACAAGCGTGACGACATTCCCCCTCCCAAGATACCGCTCAAGACAGTAAGGGCATGTCTGCGGGGATCTGAGAAGGGAAAGGCACGATATCCTAAGCAGAAGTGTGCCTGTTCGGTTTTTTTGTAGCGGACAATAATAGAAGGTTTTTGCTGTTTCGAAACGAAGGGATTTTGTTTTGTTTTGCCGGTTTTGTCCCATGAACCGAATTTCTCCTCAATTATCCCAAGATATTTTTCAATCCCCACCGTTTTCGTATCAAGACCGCCCGCTACTATGACCACGGCATTGTTCGGATGATACAGCTCGTCAATATAATCGGTAAATGTCTTGCGGGTAAATGATCGTACCGTTTTTTCGCTTCCTGCTATATCGTAGGATAAGGGATGACCGGCAAAAATCATCTCATCAAAAACATCGGATACTTTTCGGGACGGCATATCTTCATACATGTTTATCTCCTCCACAATGACATTTTTTTCACGGTCGATTTCTCCCTGATCCAGCGTCGAGTGCAGAAGCATATCGGAAAGTACATCCGCCACTTCTGAGAAGTGAGACACGGGTGCTTTGACATAATACCCTGTATGGTCTTTTGCTGTAAATGCATTAAAAGCCCCTCCTAATCCCTCTATTTTTGAAGAGATATCAAAAGCCGTAGGATATTTTTTTGAACCTTTGAATGCCATATGTTCGAAAAAGTGAGCAATTCCGTTGTTTTCCGGCGTTTCAAAACGAGAACCTGCTCCCACAAGAATCATGGTCGTTACAGAGGGAAAAGCCTCCGTATCGACAAAGATAACAGGCAGTCCATTTTTTAGCTTTTTAACAGTTGTGATCATGTATTAATTGAATAAATCGTAACTAAGGCTTTTAGTATACCCTATCTGTTTCTTTTTGTCGTACACTCTTATTCCACAATAAGCCAGTCAAGAGTGGCATCAACCGGCGCCGGTCTGTCGAACAATATCTTGAATCCGTCTATTGTCTTGTCCTGGACGATAATATTGGTAAACCATGTCGGCAACACACTGATTGCATAGGTATCAGTATCATTCACGTCAGTAAATGTCACTGTTATCTCCGTAGCTCCTGCCGTGACAGGTACATCGATTCCGCGAATACTGGTGCTTCCCTTAATACTTCCTTTTCGAAGCACCAGATCACCGTTCTCTATCTCCACATCTCCTTCACGAACCAGGACATTACCGTTGACATCAATGGCTACTTTCCCTGCAATAAATTCAATTCCGTTCATACCGTCATGCTGCAGGCTGAGTACTCCTCCGAGTGTTGAAATCGTAGCAGACGGAGTCGCCATTTCATCATTGAATCCGTTGATGGTCAATAGCCCGCTTGAGATGGTTCCGGTCACACCAATATCTGATGTATTGAGCTTACCTAATATAGTCACATCATCTTCCGCGATGAGCTTCTTGTCGAAGATGACTTCAGTATCCGTGATTGACCGGGCAATACTTGCTGACACGGTAGCAGATGGACTCTCTGTAAAGAGCATTGCGGAATTTGTGGACATGTTGTTAGCAAACATCGTTTCCAGAGCTGCAATTCTATCTTGAAGGGACGTTATAACCGCTTCCGTATCATTCGTGGCCTGCTCAATCTGATCCAGCCTGGCGGTAACAGTACTTAATGAGGCTGACTGCGAAGCGACAGAGGTACTCAAGATGTTGCTCTCAAGATCAAGTTGTGCAATCTGAGTTTCTTGAGCTGTAAGTTGATCATCAAGGCTCGTAAAGACCTGTCCTGTCACAACAGAATCTTCAATATACTGATTCAGTGTTTTCCCTCCAACCTTGAAATTATTTACTTGAAGATTGGTAAATTCAGCTTTTCCGGCTACACTCAGATCAGTAGTCGTAATTTTCCCTGTTTTAAGATATGCAGCAATCATTTCTTTTGCGGCGTTGGAATTATCAAACGTTGTATTATCAGTACTATTCTTGACACTATACAATCCATTATCTGCATTAATCGACAGCTCTCCGGCTGAATTGAGTTTCGTTGACGGATCATACCAGGTCGGATTGACAAAAACGACAATCTTTCCGAACTGGTTGTTTCCACTACCTCCCGTGAAATCCTGAAGAGCAATACCGACTACTCGTCCTGCCCGGGTAGCTTTCATTCCCACACCGGGAGTAGATGATGAAGTGATGTAGTCACCCGTACGTATAGGCCCGTTCTCCAGTGAAACTTTAGTGGGTACCCGTCCTGCCAGAGAGACCGGTACAGGATTCTCAGACGGATCAAATACCCCGTCATCTCCGTATAATTGATTGGGATCTGTAGAGATGATACCGAGGATATTGTCATCGTATCTCATGTCTGTTTTCTTAATTGATGCTTTTGTTGTAATTTTCCCAGGTGTATTTGGCTCTGGGATGACTTTTGACTGACCATCACCAATAACTAAATCACCTGCTTCTATACTTGCATCTACTGTGCTGAAATTTTCTGCCAAATCAGTCGGGGCACTGCTACAGTCAACGATTTCTCTAAATGATCCGTTAACAACATGACAAACACCAATGTTGTTACTGGTTTGCATCTGCAATTTTAGACGTGCATATGAAGTGTCAGTATCTATCTCAAGACGTGCTACTCCATTTCTATCCTTGACAGTCACTGTCCCATCTTGGGCAAGTAATCCTCCCACGTCCAAGTCATTTGAGTTGATATCATAGTAGAGCCCTTGCTCGGCAGTTGATCCGACCTGGAGATAGGTTGTCGAGCGCAAATGAGCGGCGTTTACCAATCCCGCCGAACTGAAGTAATACGATGTCCCTCCGCCTACATACAAGTGACCTCCTGCCGTAATATTGCTTCCGGCATTAATAATTCCATTTGTATATAAGGTCCCGTTTCCTGCGATACTCGCGACATTGGTTGATCCCCGTCTGAAAATCCATCCTCGGGTTGTGGTATTGCTCATGGTAAGATAAGTCGCCCAGTCACTCCCGGAAACTCCTCCATGCCCTCCGAATGTTGCCGTTCCGGCAAACATCATGCCGTAAGTCGGAGCCCCGGCAGTTGCGCCTCCATAGAGAGAAAGACCGTATCCTGTAGTCGAAGTCGTGTTTGCGACACCCAATCCGACACCTGCAGTCAGATCTCCTGTTGCATTACCATCCCCGGTAATTGTAGCTCCTCCTGAGGTTGTAGTTACCCGGGCTGCTCCGTTATAGTACATAATTGAACCTGCATTATGGGTACCGTGGAATAGCCACTCATTTTCAACATCATTATAGATACCTGTTTCCGTCGTTCCGTTGTGCATAAATACCGCGCGCCCATCGATGCTATAACCTTCCCATGCCCCTTTTCCGCCTCCGTTTACCTGTATTGAACCGTAATCCCCCGTCGGTTGGGAAGTCAATGTATTACCGCTTGCGAAAGATAATGTTTGTAGTGCAGTAATGTTACCGGCAACATTTAGGTCACCAACTGCCAGATCAGCATAAGTACTACCTCCTGAAGCAGTACGCAGTCTTAGCCATGAGTCTCCTGTGTCACGGAAAACAAAGTTGGCACTGGCACCAAGTTCTCCATCTGCGGTTTGATTATAAATACCGTTAGAAAAGATTCCTACGCCGTTTCTATTAATGTAAAACTCATCTGTAGCACTCGAGCCTGAAGCCATTCCGATCACTGCGTCAGTGGAAGCAATGTTTACGGTAGTGGCTCCCGCCCCGGTCCATACGCTTCCGGCAGTCCAGTCTACAGGAGTCCAAGCTCCATTCCCATTGGTTGCAGGACTAGCATTTGCCTCATCATATATTTGATATCCTACACTTGCACTAGTGGTAACATCAATGTAGACTTCTACCGCTGCCCCCTCGTACGCGTCTCCTGCAACTGCTCGTATAGCCGTGATTGGAGTATCGGTACCGTTATAACAGTTGTTACTATTGAGAATAACAGTTGGAGAAGTAGCAGAACGACTATAATCATATCCTGCAGTGAACTCTGCCTGACAATGCCTATCCGACTCATATGACCATACTACAAACCTTCCGTAGGCTGTATGCCCACCTGTTCCTCCATCGCTCGTAGGCCCGTCACTTGCAATACGATACCAGCCATCTGTCACTGTTGCATTATGTGTTTTCAAACTTGCAGCTTCAGCTCCATTTATCATTAGCGTACCTGGGATGGTCACGGTTCCATTGTTAGCGATGCTTAAGAAATTGCTTGTTCCTCTACTTATTCCGAACGTGTCTGTACCCAAATCAGAATCGATACCGACATCCCAGGATGTTGGGGATGTATAATTGCTGGCAAAACGAATAATCGCCCCTGTAGTAGTGCCTGTATATCCACCTTGGCCATTCTGCATATATGGAACATGAATATTGTGGAACATGACCCGCTCATTCGAGCTGCTACTCCGGATGACAGGGTACTGAGTCGCGCCGCCGGTATCCCATGTGTTTCTACCCTCCAAGGATATTGTGTATGTTCCTGTATTGACATTAAGAGGTGTTGCAAATGTAGATGTTGACGACCCCAATGTAAGCCTTGTTGTACCTGCTCGCTGCAATGTAAAGTCACCATTGTAAGAAGTTATATCATTTGTGATGATATTCAATTTTTGATTAAAGTAAAATTGAGGACGATCAGTATAGATATGAGCACCTTCTGTATTATTTGGTCCAAAATCAATATATCCGTTATCGTTTTGAATCCGTGCTGACCATCCATCGGCAGCTGCATCAACATGGAGTCTACGGCTTGGAGAGCTTGTGCCGATCCCAAGATTGCCAGAGGAAGTTATTCTGACGCGTTCATTAGCCGCTGTGGTTCCTCCGGCAAAGATTGAAATGTTACCGTCGCTGTGCCCATTCAATATGCTCAACGAGTTCGCACCTCCGTAACCTGCATAGGTCGAGCCTGCGAATAACAATCCCGCATTGAATCCTGTATCGTTTTGCATGGAATAGTAAGAATAGCTACTCGCACTTGTGTTTTCTACCATCGTAGTAGTCGCCGTACCGGAGAGGTGAAGTTTATACCCAGGACTCGTCGTTCCAATACCGACATCTCCTGTGCTTTCCCATATACCGGACCCCGGAAACAGCACATTCCCTGCAAACGTCGGAGAATTTGCAAATACCAATGCTCCTGATCCCGTCTCATCTCCGACAATACCCGCTATCTCTGCTGAGGTATCGATCAGTCCATTGTGAGTAAGTGTCACGTCCGCTACAATTGTGTTTAGTTCTGTGTATGTATCAATTTCAGTTGAAAGTATCACTGCCGGATCAAGATACGTTGAGGAAATGACACTGCCTTGCCATGTTCCGCTAGTGATTGTTCCGACTCCTGTGATCCCTGAATAATTACCCGAGATCCGTGCGGAAGGGACTGTACCTGATGCAAGGTTACTTGCATTGAGTCCTGTCAATCCTGATCCTGTCCCCGTAATGATCCCACCCGACGTGATGTTCCCTGAAATGATTGCATTGCCGATAACATGGAGCTTTTCAGAAGGAGTACTTGTCCCAATACCCACATTTCCTGTCCCTTGGAAACCGAAATCAAACCCTGCCTGATTGATGATTGTCTTTGCATCAAGCGTCATATTGTCTGAAAATTTATCAAAGTCTAGAGAATCATCACCGATACTAGCTGCACCCAATGTCTGCCATGTAGCAAGACCGCTTGCATCGGAAGTGAGTACCTTATTTGCTCCCGGTGATCCTCCCGTGATCTTGACCTGACCTGCAACCTCAAGCTTGGCACTGGGGTTGGTCGTTCCAATACCGACATCTCCTGTGCTTTCCCATATACCGGACCCCGGAAACAGCACATTCCCTGCAAACGTCGGAGAATTTGCAAATACCAATGCTCCTGATCCCGTCTCATCTCCGACAATACCCGCTATCTCTGCTGAGGTATCGATCAGTCCATTGTGAGTAAGTGTCACGTCCGCTACAATTGTGTTTAGTTCTGTGTATGTATCAATTTCAGTTGAAAGTATCACTGCCGGATCAAGATATGTTGAACTGATGACGCTCCCCTGCCAGGTACCGCTTGTAATAGTTCCTACTCCTGTTATATCGCTATACTCACCTACAACAATTGCAGAAGGAATCGTCCCTGTGTAGGAAAGTTCATCCAGTGACAGTGTTCCCGAACTAAGCGTCCCGGTATTATCGGCATCAAAGATAAATGCCTCAATATCGGATTCCGTCAGTTTTTGAATGTCAGGGGCAGGTATGTCTGCGCTCAGGGTGATCGTATTCCCGGATGTGCTGATTCGGATATTATCACTCTGAAGCTCAATAGCTCCATTTACTCCCTCAAGTGAAATGACTCCCGTATTGGTAATTGTCGGAGATTGAGGATCTCCTGAAAGCTCAATTCCGTCACCCGCATCAAGGCTGTAGAGGATATTGGGTGCCGTGATATCTTCCAGAAATACCACGGGAGCTGAAAATAAAGCCGGTAAATTGATTTCAAGGGTGGCATCTGTCAATAAATCAGGTTCTGACAAAAACGTTGGATTCGGAAGATTCCTGGTCTCGATAACTCTCTCTGTAGCAGTCAACCCCTCCCGGGTCATTGGCAGCAGCTGTGAGATGAAGATAATCGGCGATTCCGCACGGGAGTAGTACGTGAAGGCAAAGAGGGATAACACAGTAAACACTGCAATAACTATGATTGCGATGATAAATTTCCGGAATTTTTTCATACCCTCTACAAATTCAGTATTACATAATTTTGTAGACGTTGCAATATATATATTAAGAAGGAAGTTATTTTGAACTATTTTATTGAACATATATATTCAATTATCAATTTATGAAGACATTTTTTATATTGCTCATTTAGAAATTTATATGTGGTATTTTGCAAGAAGACCTGAATAAGTTACGAAAGATATGGCACTCATAGGGAACTAACATCTATGAGTAAATGGGGAGGAGATCAGCTTCGAGTAATTAGGAGTTATGACTGGCAGTACAATAGAGATCTTATGAAAAAGATACGATCTCTATCAGACTACAATCAGTCAGATGTAGCACAAATCAGAAACGATGTTCTGACATTTGCAGAGAAGTACGGGATACAAGCTGCAGTTGATGCATATGGGATATCACGAAGGACATTGTTTCGATGGAGGAAGAGACGGCGAGATTCAGAAGGGCAGTTGGATAGCCTGATACCAGAGACAACCAAGCCAAAGACACCCCGACGTATGGAGACTCACCCGAAGGTCATATCCTTTATCAAAGAGATTCGAGAACAATACTTTTGTTTGGGAAAGGAGAAGATCAAGCCCTTACTTGATGAGTATTGCCTACAGGAAGGAATTTCAACTATATCTGAGTCAACCATTGGAAAAGTGATCAAAAGACACAACCTGCAGCGCAAGACCTACCGGATCTATCACAATCCAGCAAGTGGCTTTGCAAAACGGAAAGTAAAGTACCGACAGAAGGTCAAGCGGTCTCCCAAGGTGGAAGATACCGGATACATTGAGATTGATACCATCACGAAGTTTGTACACGGAATCAAGCTGTATGTCTTCAATGCAGTGGACATCAAACTCAAATTCCAGTTCTCCTACGGATACTCAAAACTCAACAGCCGAAACGGTGCTGATTTTATGAGAAGACTGGAACTAGTATACCCAATACAAGATGGTATAAAAACCATACAAACAGATAACGGCCTCGAGTATCTGGGAAACTTCCATGACTATCTGGAAGAAAACAATATCCCACACCTCTTTATCTACCCCAGATGTCCCAAGATCAATGCCTTTATTGAGCGAGCAAACAGAACACTCCAGGAAGAATTTATGAACCCCTACATCTATACCAAGTGGACCGGTATCGGATCATTCAATCGTCACCTTATTGAATACCTCGTCTGGTACAATACAAAGCGAGTTCACAAAAGCCTGAACAATATTTCACCTATGGATTACCTATTATCTATTTTACCTAAAGAGTGCCATATGTATGGAACTCATACAAGACCTATACTTCTTTTCGGATTTATACTAGAATGAAATTTATGTATCAAAATGGGCTAATTTTTAAAATAATACGTCCGTACATATTTTTGATAGGTATTCTTTTAGCTCTTTTCCATGTATTTTTTCCTGACGTAATAATTGTAAATGCGCAGAATACTTCTTTCGGATTCAGCACACGAGTACCTATCGACGGAGATTCAGTACTAGACGGATATATTATTGCCACAACCGATGAAGGGTACGTGGTGACAACCGAAGCATATCAGAAGAACATTATTGGTGTGGTGACGGAAAATCCTGCAATTGAGTTGAATACAGGAGATGCTGAAGGAACCTATCCCCTTGCAACAAGCGGTGAAGCATCTGTCTGGGTATCATTGGCAAACGGTCCCATCAAAAAAGGAGACTACATAACATCGTCTCCCTGGGAAGGAGTCGGCATGAAGGCAACGGGTGCAGGCCCGGTCCTCGGTACTGCTGCAGAGGACGTGGATGTGCAGGAAGCTGCTGATAATGAACAGGTCATCAGTAAAATTCGCGTGGTCGTCCGGCCTACAAACGACAATAATCCTTCCGCTGCAGGCACTCAATCAGGTGGGTCATCCAATACCGCAAATTTTTTTACGACCGCATCTCTCATTAGGTTTGCCACCGGTGCGGTCCTCATTCTTATAACGATCTTTATGAGTTTGAGTTATTTCGGACGACTGTCTCTATCGGGAGTTGAAGCATTGAGATGAGATAAACCTGATCCTGTACCGGTGATAATTCCTCCTGCCGTAATTGCTCCTGTGACATTTAAGGATGTTCCTGTTGCTGCTCCGATGTTCGGTGTCACAAGTGCCGGTGAATTTGCAAATACCAATGCTCCTGATCCTGTCTCATCTCCGATGATTCCGGCAAGTTCTGCAGATGTGTCAATTTCTGTAGATAAAATAACTGCCGGATCAAGATAAGTCGAACTGATCACACTTCCCTGCCATGTCCCGCTCGTAATGGTCCCTACTCCCGTGATTCCTGAATAATTGCCACTGATTCGTGCAGAAGGTACCGTACCTGATGCAAGATTTGAGGCATTCAATCCCGTGAGCCCTGATCCCGTACCGGTAATGATACCGCCCGACGTGATATTCCCCGAAATGATTGCATTACCGATGACATGCAATTTCTCCGAAGGAACTGACGTGCCTATACCTACACTGTCAGTCAATGTCTGAGGGAAAAGGTATCCGCTCCCCGCATTCCGTGACCAGACTCCTCCTGAACCTGAGATAACTCCCTCCACCGCATCATCAAGTGCCTGGATTGATGCCGTGAATGTCTGTCCGCTTGCCACATATGTCGGTGTAGTATATGATCGATTCCCCAGTGTGGCCGAACCGTAACTGTAGAGCTCACTGCCGCTTGCTATACGTACATCCCCATTTACATCAAGCTTGTATCCTGGATTGGTAGTACCGATTCCCACATCTCCTGTTGACTCCCAGATTCCGGATCCCGGAAAAAGCACATTCCCTGCAAACGTCGGTGAGTTTGCAAATACCAGTGCTCCTGAACCTGTCTCGTCTCCGATGATCCCTGCAAGCTCTGCTGATGTATCAATCTCAGTGGCAAGGATTACTGCAGTGTCCAAATATGTAGAAGAAATAACACTTCCCTGCCAGGTACCGCTTGTGATTGTCCCGACTCCTGTGATACCGAGGTAATTGCCAGAAATACGTGCAGACGGTACAGTGCCTGATGCAAGGTTGCTTGCATTGAGTCCTGTCAACCCTGATCCCGTACCGGTAATGATGCCTCCGGCCGTAATATTTCCCGCTCCGGTAATGTTCCCTGCCGTAATACTGAGCGTACCATCTGACAGTGTAGAGCCGACAATATTTCCTGTCGCCAAGATATTCCCTACCACATGTAATTTTTCTGAAGGTGTCGATGTCCCGATTCCCACGCTGTCTGTCAGCGTCTGAGGATAGAGATATCCGTTCCCTGAATCTCTCGACCATACCCCACCTGAGCCGGAAATGACCCCTTCCACTGCATCATCAAGCGCCTGTATCGAGGCAGTGAAAGTCTGACCTGATGTCACATAACTGGGTGTTGTATATGACCTGTCTCCCAGAGTGGCAGATCCATAACTATACAACTCACTCCCGTTTGCAATCCGGATATCTCCATTCACATCCAGTTTGTACCCCGGATTTGTCGTACCGATTCCCACGTCTCCTGATGCATTAATTCTCATTCGTTCTGAAGGTGACGTTGTACCCGTCGAAATTCGAACAATTCCCGCTCCCGGTTCAAAAGATAACTGAGCGGTAATGTTACCGCTCCCGGTATTTCGAGCGCCAAAGACAGTAGTTCCTCCTGAATTCCCCCATGCTGTAAATGTACTCTCACCGTTATAGTCTGCTGGTGATAATACAAAACCTCGATTCGTCAGCCCATTATTTGATGAATTGACAACTTGCATAGTACCAGCAGAATAAATATTTCCAGAAACTTGAAGTTTTCCAATACTCGGATTCGTAGTCCCCACTCCCACATTCCCACTGCTTTCATCCAAAAAGAGCATCTCAGTATTGGTTCCTCTGTAGAAGCGGATATCTCCTGACCCTGCTGTCAACTGCACACTGTTTCCTGCCTCTGCATACACTTCTGCAAGTGTCTGATCATCAGTTCCGACACCGGATGCATCGATCCACTCTACGCCAGTTGCTGTGGTCGAAAGTACTTGTCCCGGGGTACCGACAGAATCGTTGTAATCATACAGCTGTCCACGCATACGCACAGTTCCGTTTATATCAAGTTTGCGGGAGGGATTGGTTGTCCCGATTCCGATATTTCCGCTTGCATCAACCAAAATTGCTTCTACTCCGGCAGAAGATACATGGAAAGGCTTTACGGATGATCCCGATGCTGTTTGAATTGACAGAAGTTTGCCTGTCCCGGAATTGCTTGACGTATCGGCGAGCTTGAAGAGATCATTTGCTCCAGTACTGTTCCCGTAGGTAAACGCAGAAGTATATGACCCCATAGATACTGCGAGATTTGCAGCTGCATCTTGCAGGCCGCTCCACGGGACATTTTGTGCCTGGAATGCATAAGGTGTTGCGGTAAACCTGACACGAGGAGTCATTTCTGCGTCAGCCCCAACCTTAATTCCTAAATAGATGCTATCGCTATTAAAATCAACAGAAGACAAACTTGTACTGGTGCCAAGTTCTTCACGGAAAATACCATCACTGGTAGCAACTGATCGGGTCTCCTGCCACAGCTGCGAGCCGCCTGATGACGCGTCATACAGCGTAAATATAATGCTGTATGTACTGTCCGCAACATTTAATCCTTCATCGTCCACAAGTTTTCCTTGAAAGTTGATTGTCTGTCGGATACCCGGTGCAGCACTTACGGTTTGGATTGATAAGAAGATAAAACCAATAAAAAAGACTGCCAGTATTATGACTGTCAACAATCTGGATATTACCTTTCCAGATATGCAATTCTTTATTATTTGTTCAATTTTGTTTAACATACGAACAGAGTGCGTTAGTTCAGTATAGATACAAAAACAGGTGTGTTTCAAGTCTTATATATACAATAAGAAGGTAGTTCTGATCCTATTTCGAAATTATTACCTCAATAAACAAACAAATATGTTGATCGGGCAACATATTTTTTGAAATATATAGAAATGTAAGAAAACACTACAAGATTCATTGCTGTCAATTTAAACGTTCGTATTTTGTTTATATTATTTGAACAAAACAGAACCATCGAAAATTATGAGAATTTTCGAACTTTCATTTCTTTTCGTTATAATGAAGATATGGGAAAAAGAATTGCACTTCTTTTTATAGTTGTTTGCTTTTTGTTGGTCACGGCAGCAACATACGCTGCATCTCCCTCAAGTACCAATTTTCAGTTACGTGATTATTCATTCGGTTCAGGTGGGACAGAGCAATCAGATTCAACCAACTTTTCACTGTTCGGTATATTAGGTGAAGTTTCCCAAGGAGATCCTTCTTCAACGAATTTCCAAGTTCTTCCCGGATTACCCAACACGATTATGCCTGCGTTGCCTCCTGCTCCTACATTTAATAATCCCGGCTCACTCTACGATCGTCTCCGCATGATAATAAGCACGGCGGGCAATCCATCGGATACAACATATGCTGTCGCTATAACGGAAGCATCGGACACATCATGGACCTATATCCGGTATATACAGAGTGACGGATCAATCGGAACAACTCTGGGACTTGAAGATTTTCTGACATACACAGCCTGGGGAGGAGCTTCAGGAACTTACATCACTAATCTCCAACCGAATACCACATATAAAATTAAAGTTAAGGCACGACAGGGTGAATTTACAGAGACTGGATGGGGCCCTGAAGCTGTCGCCACGACATCCATTGCCTCTTTGTCATTCGGGGTAGATTCGGATGCAATCATCTTTGATGACCTGAACTCACTGAACAGCTTTACGGATGACACTAAATCCACAGTTATGACGACCACGACCAATGCCTATAACGGCTATATTGTATACGGTTTTGCCACTCAGCCGCTCACTGCCAACTCACAAACAATACCTCACTACGGCAGTCCAAACTCCTCACCAACCGTATGGAGCGGATACGGCTTCGGCTACTCAAGCGGAGATACTAGTCTTACCGGAGGAACTGCTGACAGATTCACGAACGGAGGTCCGAAATATGCCGGCTTTACAGGGACACCTCCTGGCGATCCTATCGTAGATACACCGGGACCGATTATTACCCCGATCATTGCACAACAGTTTGAAGTTGATTATCGGGTTTCGGCCAATCCCACCACTCCTGCAGGAGTATATCAGAGTATCATTGTTTATATTATTGTCCCCACCTATTAATAATATGAAACGCACTCTTATTTTAACCGTAATTTTAGCCATATTTACTATACTCCCCCATAGTATAACGGGCCTGTATAACAATATCTTCGCTCAATCATCGAAACGTGAGATTATCCGGGTTTCTCCGTTCATTTTTGATCTGACATTATCTCCAAACAAAACCACGACCTACGACATGACTGTTGAGAATTTGCTGGATATCCCTGTCCCTGTCCGGATTTCTACAGAAGATTTCCAGGTTTCCGAAGAATCTGGAGATTATATATTTGAAAAGAATAACACCAACTCAGTTATTTCATGGATCAGTATTGATCCTAAGGAAATGATTCTTGAACCGCGTGAGAAGCAGAATATTTCCATTACGGTTAAAACTCCTCAAAAAATTTCTTTCGGAGGCTACCATGGCATGATATTCATCGAACCCCTATTCCCGAATCAAAAACAGTTTAATTCCCTTCTTACAACAAAAATCGGTGCACTGATATTGACGAACATCGGCAGTCCGGCAAACGGCGTGCATCCTGCCCTTATCTCCGATTACAATACTCCTTTTATTCTCCTAGACCCAAATTCGCTGGACTATGAATTCAGAGTAAAAAGTAAGGCTCTAGACTAGCACATTAACAATTTGTAATAGTTCATTGTAAAGGATCGATGGGGATTTGCTCCATCTCCATTCACACTCTTTCAAGTGTAATGGAAAGTTTTTCTTTACACCATTGAACTTAACGAGACGTCTTTTACAAAAGGACCAGAATGACTCTATGCCATTGATATGGACCCCTTTTGTATTTGAGAACTCATTTTTCTTGTGATTGATTCTCAAATGTTTGTCATACCCGACATCAACAAGTCCGTTGTATCCGCTCCACGAATCTGAATATACAGTACTGTTCAAGTCAATCTTTCCCTTCATAACAGCATGTAGCGTTCTTCTTTTACAGTTTGGAATGATACGAGTAAATACACGTCCTTGACGCTCATATATCCCAAATACTACCTGCTTAAATGACGTCCCACGACCTCTTTTACTTGACTTGCCTCTCATCCTTCGAGGTCCAAAGTATGATTCATCAATTTCTATCTCACCACCAACATATCGTTGCATCTGGTGCACTTGGTGATGATATATGAGTTGACGAATATTATTGTAATATTTGTTGACTGTATTGCGGTTGAGACCCAAAATACCAGAGGTCTGTGTAGCACTCAGATCGTGTGCAAAACACCATAGTATCTTTTTTCTCTTGTATTTTGATATCGGCCTATTGTTACAAACCATACCTCTAGTTTAGCACTACTCTGCTAGTCTAGAGCCAAAGTAATTCACTTTACCACTTCACTGCACGGCCATTTCTTCATATTCGTTCTTTTTTTACTAATGAACAGAAAATTGCTTTGGAAGAAAAGCTTATATTTCCTGGCAAAACAAGAGCATGGGAAAGTACGGCATCCGTACCCGATCTCATGCCCGGGTTCTATACCGGACAATTACGGGTGTCCTTGGGCAACGGTATTCAGACAGTTGACACAAAGTATTTTTTCTACCTTCCGCCCCAGCTGATTATTGTATTGATACTGTTGATAGCACTACTCTTTTTTGCTAGAAAGGTTGCTCTGATGGATCGAATGAAAAATTTCGTGCAGCAATTAATTAAGAGAAAGTAATACTTATTGACAAGCACTCTGAACTGTGCCATTATGATTATATCTATACTTTTTCTAGCTAAATTTACAAGAAAAGGAAACACATGTTGAAATTTTATTACTTGAAACTAATATCCAGAATCGTATTAGTCTCTTTTATCATCACTCTTCTCCTTATTGTGCCTCCTTTGTCGAAATATCTTATCATGCAAAATGTATTGGCAGGTACCTTGACTACGGCGGCACTTACAATCAGCGATTCACGTGCTTCAAATACAGGAACAACACATTCTTTTACGTTTACAACTGCAACAACAGGAACTATTGCTTCGGTAAGATTTGAGTATTGTACTGCCTCAACCGGTACCTGTAGTGCTCCTACCGGCCTTACTATCGGAACGGCGGTCGGATCAGTGACAGGACTGGGTGCTGGAACCGGAGGAGTTGCATCAAATGTGGCGACATATACTGTTACTTCACCTGCATCAGTAAACAACGGTGTTGCAATCACTATTCCGTGGACAAACGTTACGAACCCTTCTACTGCTGATACATCATTTTTTGTAAACATCACAACCCGTGATGGTTCAAATGCAACGATTGATACTGCTCAGGTTGCGGCAGCTGTCCTGACTGATACTTCTATCACAGTTACGGCTTCAATCGGACCGACATTTACCTTTACCGTTGATCCTGTTGACGGTTCTAATGATACTTCAGGTATTGGACTGGTGAACGGCCAAGTAAACGGAGCTACGCTTGATGTCGTAACAACCGCAAATACTATACCGTTCGGAACTCTTGCTGATGAAGATCCGAATACTGCTGCCCATGACATTACGGTTGAGACCAACTCAGTGAATGGGTACCAGGTGACTGTAAAATATATTGATCCCGGATCAAGTGCTCCGCTTAATGACGGATCCAACAATATTGATAACTTCACCGGTACGAATGCTTCTCCCGCATCTTGGGCTACAGGAGCTCCAAACGGAGGAGTAGCCAATACTAACACCGGATTCTTCGGATATACAACTGAAGACTTTACCCTAGGTACGGGTACAACTAATCGCTTTAGTTCAAACAATTGGGCTGGTTTTTCAACAACTCCTGAGGAATTGATATATAATGCTGCTGCCCCGGCAGGCGGATCTGAATCGAAGCGTGTAGGTTGGAGAGCTGAGGTAAATGAACTGCAACCAGCAGGTAACTACACTGGTACAATTATCCTTGTCGCAACTCCAACATATTAATTCTATAAAATTGGAGTTATAATGCAGTATGTCTAAAAAGAAATATCTTCTATCGTTGCTTGTACTTATTATTCTAACCGCGGGAATATTAGCTTTTAACATCACTTCAAACTTTGCACAGAATATCACACCTGAGCAATCTATTGAGATATCTCCTCCATCCCAAGAGCTTGATGTAGATCCCGGTCAGACAATTACATTGAAGGCCAAAGCCAGAAATAAAGGAAATATCCCCTACACTCTTACAACAAGAATTGAAGACTTTACAGCTGAAGGAGAAGGCGGACAGGTGGCACTTGTCGAGCAAGGCCCATGGGCAATTTCCAGTTGGTCTACCATATCACCTGCTACCTTTACCCTTGAGCCGAAATCAGAACGCGAAGTACAAGTAACAATTAAAGTTCCGGACCAGAAGGTAGGAGGAGGAAGATACGGAGCAATGGTATTTTCGATAAACGGAGGAACCACTCCAAACAGTGCAGCGATTGCCCAAGAGATTGCTTCATTGTTTTTATTGCGCGTATCAGGTCCAGTCGATGAGAACATAAAAGTTCTTGAATTTTCCGCTCCGTCGTTTGTAGAATTCGGACCGGTACCACTCACTTTGAGGCTTCAGAATGGAGGAAATGTTCATGTGAAAGCAACCGGAATTGTCAGCATCATGAATGTATTAGGAAAAAAAGTTGAAGATATAGTTATTCCCCCGACTAATGTTTTCCCTGATGCTGCACGGGTCATTGACACCTCATTTAACCAAAAATTCTTAATCGGCCCCTATCAGGCTGTAGCAATCGTTTATTATGGGAGTGAAAATAAAAGCATTACTACATACACTCCGTTTTTTGCTTTCCCAGTCAAGATCGTGGCAGGAATTATCATCCTGATCGTCATAATACTTCTGATCAGGAAGTATCTCAGACGAAATAAAAGGACTGCCAATAAATAACCATGCAAAGTTATATTCGAGGCGTTGCCCTATTTGTTATTGCTTTCATTATCGGTTTTTATACTAATGCTATTCTGATGGTTCGCCCACCTGAGGCTATTATTAGTCTTATGAGGACGGGTGAAAAGACAACCGACATCACAAAACAGCGATTAAGTGATAATGATTCAAACGCGGTTAAGATTTCATTTGACGGTCATAAGTTTGATCCGCAATATATTTCTGTCCCGATTGGTAAGCGTATCGAAATAACCAATAAAAGCACATCAACGCTAATGAAGTTGAGGTCAAATGAAGAGAAACTCAGGACTGAACGCGGATACGGCGAATCCGAACGGTTTATTGTAGTACTCATGAATGAAGGTGTATATCATGTAG
Source organism: Candidatus Roizmanbacteria bacterium (assembly GCA_016700135.1). NCBI lineage: Bacteria > Candidatus Roizmaniibacteriota > Candidatus Roizmanbacteria bacterium. The sequence goes on along the minus strand of CP065004.1, from coordinate 672,737 downwards.
ATACAGAGTCCGTGCCAGATGCCAAACTTGAGATTACCGTGACCAAACAAGCTCCCGTTGAAAATTAGAGGTTTAGTTGATACAATTTCATATCCATCTTGTTCGGTTCTAAAGCTACCAGTCAGAATCTTTCTGCTGTCTTTTGAATGGAATACATGGGCCCGTAGCTCAATGGTAGAGCAGTAGCCTTTTAAGCTATTGGTTCCGAGTTCGAGTCTCGGCGGGCTCACCAATAAATATTTTTTTGAGAAATATCCTTCATTACACAATAATATTTAAGATTTTGCCCGGTACAAATATTACTTTCTTATACTTACCTGCTGTCACGTACTTTTGTACTTTTTCATGTTTTAGGGCTTCTTGAAGGACTTTTTCACGTCCGTAATCATTAGGTACTTTGATTATCGTGCGGACCTTACCATTGACCTGTACTGGAATTTCTCCGTCAGAGCTTTTAATGAATTCTGTATCTGCAACTGGCCAGACTGCAAGATGTATTGATGTCTTTTCTCCACAGACTGTGTGCCAAATTTCTTCAGTCATGTAGGGAGCAAACGGTGCCAGTATCTTTAAGAATGCCTTAAAGTCTTCTTTTCCCAATGTTTCTCTGTTTACGTTAAACGTTTTTTCCCATTCATTCAAAAATTCCATCATTGCCGCCACTGCTGTGTTGAATTTTATGTCAGGAATATCACGTGAAACTTTGTCAATGGTCTGGTGCAGCTTTCGCTTAAGATCTTCGTTCTCGGGCATATTTTGGGCATCTCCGTTTGCATATAACTGGCTCATGGCCCAGACTCTTTTCAGAAACCGATATGTTCCCTGTAGAGTTCGGGTTGACCAAGCTATTTCCTGTGAAAAAGGCGCCATAAACATTTCATACAACCTCAAACTATCAGCCCCATATTCACTCACAACGTCATCGGGGTTGATGACATTCCCCCATGATTTACTCATTTTTCTATTATCCTCAGCTAAAATCATACCTACATTCCTTAAGCGCATAAACGGTTCACGTACATCAACAATCCCAAGATCATACATGGCATGCATCCAGAACCTGGAGTACAGAAGGTGCAATACAGCATGTTCCGCCCCACCCACATACCAATCAACCGGCAGCCAATGTCGGGAAGCATCTCCGATCAATTTTTGCCATTCTTCTGCATTGGGTTCTGTGTCTAAAGTACTTTTATTTAAAACTTCACTGCTTGCAAAGTACAGGAAATACCAGCATGAACCTGCCCAGTTGGGCATTGTGTCAGTTTCACGCTTTGCAACAGCTCCGCAGTTCGGGCAGGTTGTTTTTACAAAACTGTCGATTGCAGCAAGTGGCGACTCACCGCTTTCGAGAGGTTCATAACTGTCAACATCCGGCAAATCCAACGGAAGATCATTCGCACTAATGGGATACCAGCCGTACATTGAAGGCTCTACCTCGCTCTTCCATCCATTAATCTTATCTTCTACGTTTTTTTCACGAACGGATAAATTTTGATCTTCTGATGTAAGTCCGGATCGTTTATTCTTCGAACAAACCTCACAATAGACCATCGGGATAGGCTCTCCCCAGTATCTCTGTCGTGAAAAAATCCAATCGCGTAAATGATAAGAAACGACTTTTTCTCCCCACCCTTTTTCCTCAAGATAATCCATGATTTGAGCTTTGGCTTTATGGATATCCATTCCGTCAAGGAATTCAGAATTAACCATTTTCCCATCTTCTTCCTGAACTTGGGATGCTGTTTTTATTGGCGAAGTATCCCCATCGCTGCTAACAACTACTCTTAACACTGGGAGCTTGAACTCCTGCGCAAACTCGAAGTCCCGTAAATCATGCCCGGGAACTCCGACAACCGCCCCCGTGCCAAAATCCTTCAATACAAAGTCAGAAACCCACAAAGGAATCTTATTCCCGTTCAGATTATTGAGTGCATATAACCCGGTAAATGCACCCGTCTTTTTTCTTCCTTCAGAAATACGCTCAAGTTCAGTTTTAGCTTTTGCCTGAGCCACGTAGCGCTCTACCTCCGTGCGCACCTTTTCAGTGATTTCTCCTGATTGAATAGAACCGTCAATAATTTTTCCGGTCAACTCATGTTCAGGAGCAATTACGATAAAGGTTGCCCCAAAATTAGTTTCAGGCCTTGTTGTAAAACACGTGACCGACTCTTTTGTCCCTTCAATCTTGTAAGTGATGTTAATTCCCTCTTTACGCCCAATCCAGTTTCTTTGCATTTCAAGGATACCTTTTGGCCATTTCAGTCCATCAAGGCTATCAATAAGCTCATCTGCATATTTAGTGATTCGGAAAATCCATTGCGGCAGATCTTTCTTAGTAATCGGATTACCGCACCTTTCATGCGTACCGTCAGGCAGAACTTCTTCTTCTGCCAAACCCGTTTTGCAACTGGGACAATAATTTATCGGGGTATTTTTTTTATATAACAGTCCCATGCGGAAGAACTGAATAAACAGCCACTGTGTCCATTTGAAGTATACGGGATCAGTTGTCGCAAACTCACGATCCCAATCATATGAGAATCCCAGCATTTTCATTTGCCTTTTGAAGTTTGCAATATTTTGTGGTACTAGCTTTTTCGGATTAGTTTTTGCCTTTATAGCTGCATTTTCCGCCGGGAGTCCAAATGCATCCCACCCCATCGGATGAAGTACATCGAATCCCTGCATCCGATAATATCGTGAAAGAATATCCGTAGCAGTATATCCTCTGGGATGCCCTACATGAAGGCCTGCACCTGAGGGATACGGGAACATGTCCAGAATATATTTTTTATCCTTTTTGCTCGCAGTAGCTTTATATGTTTTTTCCTTCTCCCATTGCTCCTGCCAATGTTTTTCAAACGTTTGAGGTTGGTATTTTTTTGCCATATGAGTATGTCACGTAATTATACGGGAGAGAAAGAAGTATCTCAAGTATAATCCTACTCAGGAAGCTCTTTTTATATTATTCATATAGGTTTTGTGACTGCAGCAGAAAGTAAGTCTGCAGAGTTAATAATGAAAATTGAAGTTTATTCATGATTTCCTAAATCATTTATTTGTTCATCACTATAAGACTATAAATAATCGATTATCCCCCCTCTCTTTATTAGTAACAAATTAAAGCAGATTGTTGGAAATGGCTAAATTGATATTAAATCATTTATCATATTTTTGGCATTAAAAGGCACCTCTTTAAATAGGGCTCTATATGTATCTAGAGATGATTGGCACATATCCTGTTCTTTTGTTACAAAATACATATATATAAAGACAGTTCTCAATAAACCAATTTACTAATGATATTTATTCAAATTGCAGGTTTAAGTTTCTATATAAGTATAAAAGTTGATAAATTAATTTAGACTAAATACTGTATTCAGAGGAATTACTTCTCGACTAGAGACCCTAACTGATATAATTATTAATGATATGAGATATCACTATAGACATGTATGTTTGGGAGGAACATTTGACCATCTTCATGCCGGCCATAAACGTATACTGGACTTTGCTTTTCATACAGGGCTGAAAGTTTCAATTGGGATTTCAACTGATCAGTTTATTCAAAAAAAGATACTATCTCAATCTATTCAATCTTTTCACTTGAGAAAAGAATACTTAACCGACTATTTAATTCAAAATGGTTGGAAAGAAAGAGCTGTAATTTTCCCGCTAAACGATATATACGGAACTGCTGATACTGACAACACCCTTCAGGCAATAATTGTAACCAGAGAAACCTCTGAGAATGCACTAAAAATCAATAAAAGACGTAAAAAGAACAGCTTACTTCCTCTCGATATTGTATCTGTCCCGTTTTTAAAAGGAACGGACAATAAAATTGTCCGTGCTGAAAGAATTCGTAAGGGAGCAATAAACAGATTGGGGAACTCCTATCTGCAATTATTTACAAAAACACGGCAACTTAATCTTCCGCCGCGCTTAAGAGAACTTTTAAGGAAACCTTTAGGGACAATTATTGAAGGTGAAGAAAGGTTTGCTTCTTTTACAGCCGAAAAAGCTGTACGAGCCATACAAAAGCATCATCCCGTTGTGACCATACTTGTTGGTGATATTGTTTCAGACTCTCTTCTTGCTGCAGGCTTCAAACCTCAACTTATCATTCGGGATAACCGTTCACGAAGGAAAGATTTACCGATAATACAAAGGTCAAAGAACGCTATAACCAATCCCCCCGGCACAATAAAACAGACAACTGTTAAAGCAATACATCAGGCAATTTCCGATATAGAAGATAGCGGAATGAAGACAATAATAATAAAGGGTGAAGAAGATCTCCTAGCTCTCCCCGCCATTCTTCTCTCTCCATTGAACTCAGTAGTTGTTTACGGGCAAGCTGATATGGGAATAATCCTTATTGCCGTTACCGAAGAAAAGAAAGAACAAATTGCAGGAATAATCAAGCAATTTGAATAACCCTCAACCATCAGCTCACCTTCCGTGTGTAAATTTCAAAATGGATACGGGTAGGGGGTACCTGTATTTAGGTGTATGAAATGAACGTCATTTCATAATTGATGTCTACACAAAAGCCTATACAAGATACTGGCTACTCTTTAGCTTATGCTGTATACTATTTCACATGACGACCGATGAACGTATCCGGCTTATCAGTGAAGTCGGAGAAGAAATTATCACAAAAGAAGATCTTGCATCTCTTCTGGGATCAGAAGAAGAGTTAATTGCTTATGATGGATTCGAGCCATCAGGACAAATTCACATCGCTCAGGGAATTCTCCGTACAATCAATGTAAATAAGATGACAAAGGCAGGAGTAAAGTTTAAGATGTTGGTCGCAGATTGGCACGCGTATGCAAATAATAAAATGGGAGGAGATCTTGAACGAATTCAAACTGTCGGAAAATATTTTATTGAAGTATGGAAAGCATGCGGGATGGATCTTTCTCATGTTGAGTTTGTATGGGCATCAGACCTGGTAAAAGAACCCGATTACTGGAAGCTCGTACTTCAAATATCAAAAACTAATTCCCTCAAAAGATTTATCCGAACGGCAGAAATAATGGGTCGTGATGAATCTATGGATCTTACTGCTGCTCAGATCATATATCCCTGTATGCAAACTGCAGATATTTTTAAACTTGGGGCAAAAATCACCCAATTAGGCATGGATCAAAGAAAAGTGAATATGTTAGCCCGTGAAATTGGACCTCAGCTGGGTTTTTGGAAACCTGTTGTTGTAAGTCATCACATGCTGATGGGACTTGCTCAGCCGCCTGAGGCTTCCGGAGAGGATAAAACTTCACGCACCATTGCAATAAAAATGTCAAAATCTCATCCCGATTCAGCGGTTTATATGACAGATACAGCAGAAGATATCAAAAGAAAAATACTGAAAGCATGGGCACCTGAAGGCATTGTTGATGAAAACCCAATTCTGGAATACTGTAAATATATCTTATTTGAATCTTTTGGTGAACTGAAAATCGAACGTCCGGAAAAATTTGGCGGCACAGTAACCTACACATCATATAAAGATCTTGAACAGGATTACGCCAATAAAAGCCTCCATCCGCTTGATCTTAAAAATACCGTCATTAAACTTCTTGACGAATTGCTCGCTCCCGTAAGGAAGCATTTTGAAGAAAATGCAGAAGCTAAGGAGCTTCTACAGAAAGTGCAGAGCTATCAGGTGACACGATAACCTGACTATCTTCCGCCGGACAATCAACATGAAGCAATACTTCCTCCGTGAGAGGCGAATAAGCATCCGGATGGTTAACAATGAATTCTCTGTTGTCCAGAAAATACTTCTGATTGACAGGATCAAGCTGATCAAAACATGCCGGTTTCGGATAAGCTGCATCCGGGTCTACTGTCGGATGTGTCCACTTATAGGCTGCCAGTGTTGCTAACAGTAAGGCTATACCAGCTACATGCGTAATGACCCTGTTTCTATCAACTGAGTTTACTCTTAAAATTTCCATATTTACTTTTATGGTACATTTTTGTAGTCATTTAAGGTGACTGTCTCCCCTGCCATTATGTTGTTTACACTTCTATCCTGCATATAAAAAGATTCATATCCGTCATGGATTGAGAGGTTTGGACACGTATCTTGCGCACGGTCAATAACGTCTCCAAAAACATCACCTGCTTCTACTTGTACTTGAGCTGTACAGTCTACATCCCAGGCATACCCCTGACTCTCAGGAACCGAGGTTACAGCCGGAGCTGGAGTTGGACTTGTGCCATCTGGCCCACCTCCGCATGCCGTTAAAACTGCTAGACCAAAAAGTCCTGCAGCACTTCTGAGGAATGTTCTTCTATCGATTTTTTTATCAGTATTTGCTGGAAATAGTTCAGACATAATGATTATTTCAATAATAATGGATCTTATTATACCATATATTATAGGATATTTCATCTCTTTGTATGAGTTCCATACATATGGCACTCTTTAGGTAAAATAGATAATAGGTAATCCATAGGTGAAATATTGTTCAGGCTTTTGTGAACTCGCTTTGTATTGTACCAGACGAGGTATTCAATAAGGTGACGATTGAATGATCCGATACCGGTCCACTTGGTATAGATGTAGGGGTTCATAAATTCTTCCTGGAGTGTTCTGTTTGCTCGCTCAATAAAGGCATTGATCTTGGGACATCTGGGGTAGATAAAGAGGTGTGGGATATTGTTTTCTTCCAGATAGTCATGGAAGTTTCCCAGATACTCGAGGCCGTTATCTGTTTGTATGGTTTTTATACCATCTTGTATTGGGTATACTAGTTCCAGTCTTCTCATAAAATCAGCACCGTTTCGGCTGTTGAGTTTTGAGTATCCGTAGGAGAACTGGAATTTGAGTTTGATGTCCACTGCATTGAAGACATACAGCTTGATTCCGTGTACAAACTTCGTGATGGTATCAATCTCAATGTATCCGGTATCTTCCACCTTGGGAGACCGCTTGACCTTCTGTCGGTACTTTACTTTCCGTTTTGCAAAGCCACTTGCTGGATTGTGATAGATCCGGTAGGTCTTGCGCTGCAGGTTGTGTCTTTTGATCACTTTTCCAATGGTTGACTCAGATATAGTTGAAATTCCTTCCTGTAGGCAATACTCATCAAGTAAGGGCTTGATCTTCTCCTTTCCCAAACAAAAGTATTGTTCTCGAATCTCTTTGATAAAGGATATGACCTTCGGGTGAGTCTCCATACGTCGGGGTGTCTTTGGCTTGGTTGTCTCTGGTATCAGGCTATCCAACTGCCCTTCTGAATCTCGCCGTCTCTTCCTCCATCGAAACAATGTCCTTCGTGATATCCCATATGCATCAACTGCAGCTTGTATCCCGTACTTCTCTGCAAATGTCAGAACATCGTTTCTGATTTGTGCTACATCTGACTGATTGTAGTCTGATAGAGATCGTATCTTTTTCATAAGATCTCTATTGTACTGCCAGTCATAACTCCTAATTACTCGAAGCTGATCTCCTCCCCATTTACTCATAGATGTTAGTTCCCTATGAGTGCCATATCTTTCGTAACTTATTCACTCTTACGTTTTTTTGTTTTCTCTTATAGCGCCTATGCTATACTAAGCACATATGTCACAGAACAATCTCCCAGAACTAACCAAACTTATCCGCTCAAATATTATTACTTCTACAACTAAAGCAGGTTCCGGTCATCCTACTACATCCTTATCTGCCGTTGAAATTATGACGGTATTATGGTTTGGTGGGTATTTGCATTACGACTTCGATGATCCGAAATATATTTTTAACGATCGTATGATTTTTTCTAAGGGCCATGCTTCACCGCTCCTTTATAGCCTTTATCAGGCTGCAGGAAAAATTACGACGGAGGAACTTCTTTCACTCCGCAAGTTCACATCCCGCCTTGAAGGCCATCCCACGACCGAATTGCCCTGGGTGGATGTCGCTACCGGTTCACTAGGTCAAGGCTTATCCGTGGGACTGGGTATGGCTTTAGGAATAAAATACCAGATGAAGGCTCAAAAACTGAAACCTAAAAGGGAGCCGCACGTTTGGGTGCTAATGGGAGATTCCGAATTTGCTGAAGGGCAAATATATGAAGCCCTACAGCTTGCTTCGTATTACAAACTCAATAACCTTGTCGGTCTCCTTGATATCAACCGGTTGGGCCAGCGCGGTGCAACTATGCTCGAATGGGACCTGGAGACATATCAGAAACGCCTGGAATCGTTCGGATGGAATACTATCGTAATTGAAGACGGGAACAATCTTAAAGCTGTAACAGAAGCTTTTACCCATCTTAATACTGCCAAAGCTCCGATGATGATCCTAGCAAAAACAAAAAAAGGAGCCGGAGTCTCATCAGTTGAAGATAAGGACGGTTGGCACGGGAAAGCGCTTACACCGGAGATGAAAGATGAAGCACTTAAGGAAATCGGAAACTTTGAACATACTCTAACTGGAACAGTTGAAATACCTGAAAAAATTTCTGTGAAAAATTTGGCTAAAGATACTATTTCCATGCCTGAAAATCCCCCTGCTGCTCAAATGGCCACTCGTGAAGGATATGGTGAGGCAATGAAATACATTGCAGAAGATGAAAGTGTGGTAATCCTTGATGCGGAGACTTCCAACTCTACATACGCTGAAAAAATGAAGGAAGTCGCCCCGGACCGGTTTTTTGAGATGTATATTGCTGAACAAAACATGGTATCTGTGGCTCTCGGTATGTCAAAAATCGGGCTAAAGCCATTTGCATCCAGCTTTGCCGCATTCCTTTCACGAGCTTATGATCAGATCAGAATGGCTCAATACTCCGATCCGAATATTAAGATCGTGGGCTCACACGCGGGTGTTTCAATCGGTGAAGACGGATCATCCCAGATGGCTCTCGAAGACATTGCAATGATGCGGGCATTGTTGCAGAGCACAGTTCTTTATCCTTCCGATCCTGTTTCTACGATCAAGCTTGTTGATGAAATGAGGAAACATGAAGGGCTTTCATACCTCAGACTCACCCGTGCAAAGACTGATACTCTTTATAAACCAACCGATTCCTTCCCGATCGGAGGCTCAAAAGTACTACGTGAATCAGATAAAGATACAGCCGTCATAATTGCTGCCGGCATTACAGTTCATGAGGCACTTAAAGCTCAACAGGAACTGGAAAACAGAGGCATTTTTACGGCTGTCGTTGATGCATATAGCGTAAAGCCGCTGGATATTGATACGATCCGTTCATTCGCTGAAAAAACGGGGCATACTGTTGTTGTCGAAGACCATTACCCGAATGGCGGCCTCGGGGAAGCAGTACGTGTTGCAATTGATGGTATTGATGTCAAGTTTAGTCATCTTTGTGTTAAGAAAACACCCCGATCAGGCACACCGTCAGAGCTTCTTCGACTAGAAGAAATTGATACGGAAGCTATCATAAGCGCCATAACGAATAACGGAGATTAGTTCACAATCCACCAGGAGAATTGGCTTGCTTTGTCAACGATTTTATCCGTTTTGAGGATAAAGGACTCCCCTTTCTTACGGCTTTCTACCCAGTACCTTGTAGCGGGAGTATAATCCGATGTAAAGGTCACATAGATTAAAGATCCTTCCGTGACACTCTCTGTCTGTATTTCAATAATGTCCGTACCCGCAGGAATGATCGCCTCTCCTGCAGAAGCATTGAGTTGATCGTCCGTATTTACTACGAACTTCTGTGCACTTACTTCCCCTGCTATATGCACGTCTCCTTCTTTGGTAACACGCACCAGTCCCCCCATAAATTCTACGTCTGCCATTTTTTCTGATTGAAGTCTGAGAGGTTCACCGATCGTATTAATGCTGGCTTCAACACCATCCACTGTGACCAGGCCCGCTACAAGATCTCCTACCACACCTACATCATAGAGATTTGTTTTCCCCGTGACGGTAAGATCAGAAACGACGGTATCAATTCCTGACAGATTCGCTGAAATTGATGCCGTCAGGAAGTCAGTTTTAAGTCCGGTTACTTCATCGGCAAGACGCTGAAGTTCTTCTGAAAGAGAAGCTATATATGGAGCGTTCTCAACTTTATCAAATCCGTTTGTATCAACCTGTTCTTGAATATTTTCCATCTCTGTTTTCAGACTCTCAACGCTTCCTCTGATATCGGCAATTTCAGATGTCAGTTCATAATTAACCTTATGCTGCAAAGCCAGGAATTCTTCATTGCCTTCTTCATTTATATCGATATTTTCAAAGTCAGTCGTGGGAAGCTGATTGTCCTCAGTCAACGGCATTTCAACGGTACCTTCGGTATCCAGAGTCATTTGAGCCTGTTTTAGTGCATTGATCGACTTCTGCTGATCTTTCACAACCTCAAGCAGATACATAGCCATACGATCATACTTGATACCGTCAGGCTGACCGGCGGTATCATATACAACCAGGTCCTTCAACCCTGCTGCATCTACCTCTTCGGCAATGTATCCGATCGTGTGCATTCCTGTATCTTTGAAGTCATATGAAACCGGTTTTAGATCCAGTATTTTGCTGAAGTCTGTGTTCAGCGGCTGGATGTTGACCTTGTACTTGCGGGAAGAAGTATCTTTCCAGACGTTTCCGCTTGAGTCAATCACGAGAGGTGATCCTGTCCCGGTCCCCAAACTATCGATACTTAGCTTCGATCCCGGCGCAGTTGTACCTATACCTACTCTCCCATCTGCAGTTAATCTCATTTTCTCAGTAAGTGTCTGTGAAGTGGATCCGCTAGACCCTGCATTTGAAGTACTAAAAGCAATGTATCCTCCTGCTGCATTCCCCGTTCCTTTTCCTCCTGCAAGTATCAAGTTGGCCCCATCAATATCAGATCCCGAACCGCCTGTTGCATTTATGGTGATATCTGACGGAGTTGATGAGAATACCCCTTCACCAAAGAAAGCATTATTGATTGGGGCAGCTTCGTCACCAACTACCCATTGATTGGATGAGTACGCCCAGGCATTCGTTCCCAGAACAATAGAATTAGACATCCCATCACTTATGCCACTATTCGCTCCAATAAATACGTTGTTGTCACCACCGTCAAAATCGACTCCAGCATCCATTCCTAAAGCCGTATTTTGATCATCTCCCGTCCCCAAAGAGTACAACGCTGAGTCACCGATTGCAGTGTTCCAATAGTTTTGTGAGCTATTCCCATGTCCGGCAGCATTACCGATAAACGTGTTATATTCCCCGGTGTTGTCCCAACCTGCATAAGCTCCGATAAACGTATTTGAGTATCCATCTGTGAGATTGTATCCCGCCTGATACCCAATAAGGGTCGTATATTGAGGATTTGTTAAGGAGGCTCCCGCACCATGACCTAAAGCTAATGAGCTTGTATTATAGACATCAAGTATCTTTGCATTCTCCAATTTGTAAAATGTAGATGAATCTATCTCTCCGTTAACATCCAGTTCGTCTCCCGGAGCAGTAGTTCCGATGCCAACATTTCCAACAGAATCAATATATACACGGGTAGCACCATCAGTTTCTAATGCCAGGCCAAAGGTATCGTTGGTCCCGAGTACTGCATCAGCTGTAAAGCTATTACCGTCCTGTTTGAAGTAAGTCCCGTCAAAAATCGTACTTGCCGCAAGCCACCTCGTCCCCGTCTCAGTACTGGTCAAAATATTTCCCGTTGCTCCCTGCACATTGAAACTATCCCAAAAAGCTCCGGTTACCCGAAGATCTCCGCTAAAACGTCCCGTTCCTACTACATCGAGTGCATACTGTGGATTTGTTCTCCCGACCCCGAGATAATCATTAATGGTAACTTGGTCTGTTGAGAAGTCTCCGTAGATGAGGGCATCATTCATCGTAGCATTACTGTTTTCTATATAGAGCTTATTGTTATTGCTATCAAAATATCCTGCACGATAGCCGATCATTACATTTCCTGTCTTACTATGAACCGTGTTACCATATCCAGCCTGGTATCCTAAAATGACGTTGTTGGAACCACTCTGGTTATTGTAATTTGCACCTGCACCAACGACGACATTTCCTCCTCCCGAGGTCGTCTGGAATGAGGCATCAGTACCCAAAAGAGTATTATTAATCGCCGAATTAAGGGTAGCTCCTGCCGCGCGTCCGACCAATGTATTGTTTCCTCCTGTTGTAATCGCATATCCGGCGAGTTGGCCCAAGACCGTATTATGATAACCGGTACTATTAAATTTACCGACATCCATACCGACAAATAAATTATTACGTCCGTCAGACCCCGTGCTATATGTCAAAGAGCCACCTCCGTCTCCAATTACCAATGATCCGGTAAAAACCGACTGGTTTGGCAAATAGATCATTTGCGTATTATTGATACCGATTTTCCCGGCCACATCCAAATTATGAACGGGCGTGGACATTCCTACTCCTACTTTCCCTGTACTGTCAACAATAAAGGGTGAAGTATCCCCTGCCTGATCATCGACTCTAAATGATGCGCCACCGCTTGTATTTATGAGTGACATTGGTGTCGTCACACTGCTTGTAATACTCAACACATCATCAGCATTGACCGGTGAAAGTACTCCGCTGGTACGCGCCCAATAGTTTATTCCCAACGATGCCGGTGATATCCAGTCAAATGTTTCAGTAGTACTGTTGTAGATCAGCGAGTATCCGTTCTGTGCGGGCGTTCCGCCGGAATTAATATCCACGGGAAGGATCGTTCCGTCAGTAATCTCTGTTGTCTCAATTGACTGACCCAGGAGTGAAACGTTCGAAGACAATGCACCGTCATCCACCGACCCTAAAGCAGAGATGGTAAGTGCATCTGAGATATAGGCATCTTCAATCTCAGACCCTTGCCACGTGCCGCTTGTGATTGTCCCCACCGTTGTAATAGACACCTGCCCCGGATAAGTACTCGATATTCTCAATCCACTCCCTGATTTTGAAAGTGAATTTCCGTCAAGTTCAAGACGGAATTGATTTCCCACTAGCTCAATACCTTCACCGTCGGCAGTATAGGTGACTCCTCCGGCCGTCAAATCAACCCATCCCAAGCTCGTATAGATATAGAGGTTCTCATCAGATGAATCAAAGTAGGTGCTTCCGATCGCTGCTGTAGGCGTAGACATACCAACAAACAGCATATCGTTCACGGTTGTGGTGCCGGCAACCTCCAGGGACGTAAGAGTTCCTACTCCTGTTATATCGCTATACTCACCCACAACAATTGCAGAAGGTATCGTCCCTGTGTAGGAAAGTTCATCCAGTGCCAGTGTTCCCGAACTGAGCGTCCCGGTATTATCGGCATCAAAGATAAATGCCTCAATATCGGATTCCGTCAGTTTTTGAATGTCAGGGGCAGGTATGTCTGCGCTCAGGGTGATCGTATTCCCGGATGTGCTGATTCGGATATTATCACTCTGAAGCTCAATAGCTCCATTTACTCCCTCAAGTGAAATGACTCCCGTATTGGTAATTGTCGGAGATTGAGGATCTCCTGAAAGCTCAATTCCGTCACCCGCATCAAGGCTGTAGAGGATATTGGGTGCCGTGATATCTTCCAGAAATACCACGGGAGCTGAAAATAAAGCCGGTAAATTGATTTCAAGGGTGGCATCTGTCAATAAATCAGGTTCTGACAAAAACGTTGGATTCGGAAGATTCCTGGTCTCGATAACTCTCTCTGTAGCAGTCAACCCCTCCCGGGTCATTGGCAGCAGCTGTGAGATGAAGATAATCGGCGATTCCGCACGGGAGTAGTACGTGAAGGCAAAGAGGGATAACACAGTAAACACTGCAATAACTATGATTGCGATGATAAATTTCCGGAATTTTTTCATACCCTCTACAAATTCAGTATTACATAAGGCTCTAGACTAGCAGAGTAGTGCTAAACTAGAGGTATGGTTTGTAACAATAGGCCGATATCAAAATACAAGAGAAAAAAGATACTATGGTGTTTTGCACACGATCTGAGTGCTACACAGACCTCTGGTATTTTGGGTCTCAACCGCAATACAGTCAACAAATATTACAATAATATTCGTCAACTCATATATCATCACCAAGTGCACCAGATGCAACGATATGTTGGTGGTGAGATAGAAATTGATGAATCATACTTTGGACCTCGAAGGATGAGAGGCAAGTCAAGTAAAAGAGGTCGTGGGACGTCATTTAAGCAGGTAGTATTTGGGATATATGAGCGTCAAGGACGTGTATTTACTCGTATCATTCCAAACTGTAAAAGAAGAACGCTACATGCTGTTATGAAGGGAAAGATTGACTTGAACAGTACTGTATATTCAGATTCGTGGAGCGGATACAACGGACTTGTTGATGTCGGGTATGACAAACATTTGAGAATCAATCACAAGAAAAATGAGTTCTCAAATACAAAAGGGGTCCATATCAATGGCATAGAGTCATTCTGGTCCTTTTGTAAAAGACGTCTCGTTAAGTTCAATGGTGTAAAGAAAAACTTTCCATTACACTTGAAAGAGTGTGAATGGAGATGGAGCAAATCCCCATCGATCCTTTACAATGAACTATTACAAATTGTTAATGTGCTAGTCTAGAGCCTACATAATTTTGTAGACGTTGCAATATATATACATTAAGAAGAAAATTATTATGAACTATTTAATTGAACATATATAGCTAATTATCTTTTTATGAAGATAATTTATATATCGTTCTTTTTAAAATTTGCGTGTCGTATTTTGCAAGAAGACCTATACTTCTTTTCGGATTTATGCTAGAATGAAATTTATGGATCAAAATGGGCTTTTTTTAAAAATAATACGTCCGTATATGTTTTTAATAGGCATTCTTCTAGCTCTTTTTTATGTATTTCATCCTGACGTAATAATTGTAAATGCACAAAATACGTCTTTCGGATTCAGCACACGGGTGCCTATCGATGGAGATTCAGTACTTGACGGGTATATTATTGCAACAACCGATGAGGGGTACGTCGTAACAACTGAAGCATATCAGAAGAATATTATCGGTGTGGTGACAGAAAATCCTGCAATCGAGTTGAATACGGGAGAAGCCGAAGGAACCTATCCCCTTGCAACAAGCGGTGAAGCATCTGTCTGGGTATCATTGGCAAACGGTCCCATCAAGAAAGGAGACTACATAACATCGTCTCCCTGGGAGGGAGTCGGGATGAAGGCGACGGGTGCAGGCCCAGTGCTCGGTACTGCTGCTGAAGACGTAGATGTGCAGGAGGCTGCTGATAATGAACAGGTAATCAGTAAAATCCGTGTGGTAGTCCGACCTACAAACGATAATAATCCTTCTGCTGCAGGCACTCAATCAGGAGGATCATCCAATACCGCAAATTTCTTTACAACCGCATCTCTCATTAGGTTTGCCACCGGTGCGGTTCTTATTCTTATAACGATTTTTATGAGTCTGAGTTATTTTGGACGACTGTCCCTATCGGGAGTTGAAGCATTGGGAAGAAACCCTCTCGCCTTTAAGAAAATTCAATTCGGTATCACATTGAACGTAATTATCGGTTTTATTGTGGCTTTAGTTGGAATTATTGCAGCTTTGTATATAATGAAATAAGACCCATTTATTAGTTGTTGTCTTAGTATGAATATTACTGTTGATTCACTGTTACCCGTTCTATTTTGGCTTCCTGTTGTGAGCCTTATTCTTAACTTTGTTTTAGCGATATTTCTTATAGTCGTAATTCAAAAAGGGAAACTGAAACCGAAAGAGCAACAGGAAATTGAAGATCAAATGGTGCAAATCATTAAACAGGCAGAACTAAGATCAACAGAAATTATTGAAAAAGCAACGAAGAAAGCAAAAGACATCGTTTCTGATGCATCTGCAACAAAACAATTAGTGGAATCAAAACTCAATAAACTGGTTGAAGACACCACATACACCGCACAGAATCAACTTGACATTCAAAAAGGAGCAATTGTTGAGAAATTCAAAGAGACATACGGTCAGCTGGTCGAGCAATACCAGGGAGAGACTCAGACATTGTTCGCCAACCTGCAGCACGAAGCACGTGAACACCAAACTGCATTCCGGGACGGTCTTCATAAAGAAATAATTGCAATCCTTCAACAAATGAAGGACAACGCCGAAAAACAGATTGAGGATGTAAGCCGCGAAATCAATGACTACAGGAACAGAATGTTCGAAAAGATAGATGAACATGCTGAGTCAGTCATCAAGCAGTACATTTCTGATTACTTTAGTACCGGAATGACAAAAGAGAATCAGGAGAATATTCTATTCAAAGCCTTGGATAAATTCAAGAAAAATCATTCACGTTCGTCTTAATTATGAGTGACCAGAAATCATATGAAGGTCTATTTGACCTCATTTATACATCTGAGCAATGTAACGCTTGTATCAATGCACTGCAGCATGCGCTTGATGCAAGTTATGATAAAAATAAGGATATTATGTCGGTTCTTGATACCTACCTCCCCTACAACATTACCAATGCGATACTGGAGCTAGCTGAAGAGAATAACATAAAGCTTCGAGACGGAGAAAGCAGTAATCCTTTTTTAACAGATATTATAAATATGCTGAAGAAAGCCCCAAAGGTCGATATCACCCTTGCTTTTCACCCGACCTATGAACAGTTGAAAGGCATCCTTAAATGGTGGCGGAGTGAAATTGAGCCGCATATTATCCTAAATCTGCAGATTGATCCCTCACTCGTGGCAGGTGCCGTTATAGGCTATAACGGAGAGATCACTAATCTGAGTTTGCAGGAAGGTCTTAATACATTTCTAAAAAAACCGAACTAATATGGATCTTTATCAGGAGTATTTGAAAAAAACAGGCGTATACGGAAAAGTAAAAGAAATGCGTCATCCTCTGGTCACAATAGAAGGATTGCCGGAAGTACGTCCGAACGAAACCATTATTTTCGAACAAGGACAAAAAGGTCAGATTCTAGATATCGATGAGCAACAGGTACATGCACTTCTTTTTTCAAACTCACCGCTGCCCATTCATACGAAAGTTACCCGTACATCAGAACCGATCAGTATTCCGCTTGGCCCCAAACTACTCGGTTCTATGATTAATCCTCTCGGTATCCCTCTCGGCCTGAATGAAAATACATTTGAAGAACAGGAACGCAGACCTCTTTTTACGCCTGCCCCCGGAATTGACGGCCGAAACAAAATTGATCAGCCATTTCTCACGGGAGTTTTGAAAGTAGATCTTCTTTTACCTCTTGGCAAAGGCCAGCGAGAACTCATTCTGGGAGACGTGAAAACCGGAAAAACTTCTTTGGTTCTCTCCATTTTGGAAACACAAGTAAAACAACCAAATACCATTACGGTGTATGCAGCTATCGGAAAAAGAAACAGTGAAATCAATCAGCTTTCGACTTACCTAAAAACGAATAATATTTTACAGAACTCCGTCGTGGTGGCATCATCGGCATCAGACAGTCCGAGTATTATTTATCTGACCCCTTATGCAGCCATGACTATCGCAGAATACTATAAGGACCTGGGAAATGATGTAGTACTGATTCTTGATGATCTCTCGACACATGCCCAGAGTTATCGTGAAATTTCACTCCTGAGCCGTAGATTTCCCGGACGTGAATCTTATCCGGGTGACATCTTTTTTGCTCATGCCAGTTTGCTAGAAAGAGCCGGCAATTTCAAACATACTAAGAAAAAATCTGTGGCAATCACCTGTTTACCAATTGCCTCAACAGTCGAAGGAGATATCACCGGTTATATCTCAACCAATCTTATGGGTATGACTGACGGACATATCCTCTTTGACGTTGATATCTACAATAAAGGACAACGCCCGGCAATTAATATTCCTTTGTCTGTGACCCGTGTGGGACGCCAGACTCAGAGTGATTTTTTGCGATCGATAAATGTAGAAATCCTGTCAACGTTATCACAATACACAAAACTTCAGAATATTGCTCATCTTGGAAGTGAGCTTTCCGATGAATCAAAAAGGACACTGGAGAAAGGGAAGGCTTTAAATGTCATCCTTCAGCAGGAAAAGAGAATTATCCCCCGGGATATTCAAATTATTTTGTTCGGGCTTGTTTGGCTCGGTGTTGCTGACTTCTCATCAGAAACGGAATATGTAAATCTTCTTGCCGGTTTGCTGGACCTTTACTCGAAAGAAGGTAACAGAAAAAAAATTGAATCACTTACAGATGCACAATCCATCTCGAAATTTCTCATTACATTAAAAGATTCACCGGAGATTATGGCTCTATGCAAAGTAAAACTGACGTAGTCCAGGAACAAAATTTTCTCAATACACTCGGAACGATCGCCACTGCGTATCAGGAGATCTCTGTTATGAAGATGAAAGAAACGCGAAGCACGATCGAACAAGCGCGAGGTTTTGTGGCTCAGTTGAAAGAGGTTTTTGACTCCCTGCGTTTTTCATACCACATTCTCAAAAAACGTGAAGATCAACTGAAAACCAAAGACACGGCAAAGGTTCTTATCACGGCAAATTCTCGTTTTCACGGCGATATTTTACGCAGAATTTTTAATACCTTCCTCAAGGACAGTGATATAAAAGGTGATATATTTGTAGTAGGGAGAATCGGAAAAGATTTTATTCAGGAATATAACAGCGACCTGGAGTATCAATTTTTTGAAATTCCGGACAATAACATCAGAGTCAATGATCTCAAGCCGCTTCTCTATGAATTGATTCAGTACAAAACAATACACGTGTACTATGCTCAGTTCAAAACGGTTATTGAACAGGATATCATCGCGACCGAAATTCCGAGTATCTATAAACTTTTGGAAGATGAGGAGCAGGAAGAACAGAACACAAAAGAAAAAGGCACGGTGCCGATGTATTTGTTTGAGCCGTCCGGTGAGGAGATCGCTGAATTCCTGAATGACAACGTAACCGTTTCACTGATGAGACAGACTCTTTACGAAACTCAGCTTGCCCGATATGCTTCTCGTATTAAAGCAATGGACGCGCTGCTTAGTAATATTGAAGACGAAATGAAATTTCTGAAGAGAGAAAAATTGAAAATCCAACGGGATCTCAACAATAAAAAGCAGCAAGAGAGATTATCAGGTATTTATTTATGGGGAAAATAATATGAAACAAAAAGGAACAATTCTCAGTATTAGAGGACAAATAGTAGAAGTAGCATTTTTGGATGAACCACCCCAAAGGCATGATCTGTACGTAATGGAAGATGATGAAAATGCCGTCATTGAGGTTTACACTTCTGCGTCAGAGTCATCGGTGTACTGTCTCGCACTTATGCCGACGGAACATCTGTATAAAGGAGCAACGGTCATAAACACAAAACAGACACTTGCAATCCCTATCGGAACTCAGGTTCTCGGACGGGCAATGAATGTTTTCGGTGAACCTATTGACGGCAAGGAAGCTTTCAACTTTGAGAAAAATGCATCGATTTTTGCAAAAGAAACAGACGTGAGTGATGTTGCAGTCCCGAAGGAGATTCTGGAAACCGGAATCAAAATCGTTGACTTTTTTACTCCTCTGTTGCGGGGTGGTAAAATCGGATTGTTCGGCGGTGCCGGTGTAGGAAAGACTGTACTACTGACAGAGATTATTCATAATATCGGTTCGCGTGAAAAAGACTCACACGTTTCCGTATTTTCAGGTATCGGAGAGCGCAGCCGTGAAGGCCAGGAACTTCTTGAGTCATTGGAACAAACCGGGGTACTTCCGTCAGTCACACTCGTTTACGGAGAAATGAGCCGGAATCCTGCGATCAGATTCAGAACCGGATTTGCAGGTGCCGCGCTTGCTGAATATTTTAGAGATGATGAGAAAAAGAATGTCCTCTTTTTTGTAGACAACATGTATCGTTTCGCACAGGCAGGATATGAACTGGGTACGCTTATGAGCCAAATCCCGTCAGAAGGCGGATATCCGCCGACACTTGCTTCTGATATGGCAGACATGCACGAACGCCTCTACTCTACCTCGGAAAATGTCGTGACTACTTTTGAGACGGTATATGTACCGGCAGACGACATCACCGACCCCGGAGTACAGGCAGTACTTCCCTACCTTGATGCGCGTGTGGTACTGTCACGCTGGATTTATCAGGAAGGGCGCTTCCCTGCAATTGATACTCTTTCATCAAATTCAAGTGCATTGAACCCTGAGCTGATCGGTGAAAAACATTACCGTACGTATCTGGCCACACAGAGACTTCTTAAAGACGCAGTCAACCTTGAAAGAATCGACTCACTTATCGGTGAGTCCGAGCTTTCACAGGAAAACCAGACCATTTATAAACGTGCTCAAATTATCAAAAATTACATGACACAACGATTCGTAACTGCATCGGGCAAGAAAGATGAGACCAGCACATATGTTCCTCTTGCCGATACTATCAGCGACGTCGAGTCAATTCTCGCCGGCCGCTATGATCATGTGCCACCTGATGCGTTCAGGAATATTCAGACCTTAAAAGATATCGCTCATCTCCAAAATGGCAACGACACAACCAAAGAAAAACAATCTTGACGTAACTATCATCTCACCTGAAGAGGTACTCTTCGAAGGCAAAGCACAATCGGTCAGCTGTCATAACCCAAAGGGATCTTTTGATGTTCTTTATGAGCATACAAACTTTATGTCAATGATTGATAAACAGATTACGATCATTGATCCGAATGGGAATACCCGTGAATTCCCGATTGAGCAGGCACTTATACAGGTAAAAAATAATGAAGTTACCATCCTGGTAAATATTCAGATTTCCAAAAAAGACTCCTTCTTTACCAATCTTTTCAAACAGAAGGAAAAAAACCTTACAAAGTCTTCTTTTCAGGAAGAAAAATAACTATTTCTGTTCATAATCTTTTCTCTCTTCTGTCGCACCACAAAGCTATTATCTCTTTCCCTGTTCTAACGTAGAATTTCTCTGTTCTTTTTTTTTACACAAAATAGTAATTTCGGAGAGTTTTTTATGTTGAAAAATTCAGAACGTGACGAAAAGCTATTAATTCAAGTGGTAGAAGTTTGAGGCTCTGTAATAATATAATACTTAAAAATCTCTCCTTTCAGATTACTGTTCTTATGTCTGCCTGTTTTTTCGTAGTTTTTCGTACGCCTCCATCATGACCCGGATAAAATCCTCATTTAATTCATGAGCTTCATGCAATTCTATGCGTCTCAGGTTGTGAGGATAGTAATGAAAAACCTGATTTCTGCCTTTATTCCACATATCCCAAATCGCTTTGGCCATGTCTTCGGTCGAATGCTCTCGAATTTGAGCATAAATCGACCGCTCCTGAAGCCGGTGAATCAGGTGTGGGGAGAGATATTTACCGAGTCGAAAATGATCGGAAATATAATCTAAATGAGAGATATATTCGACGTCAAGAAAAAGTTGTTTCAAATATCCTTCATATGCTTTCGCATATGGGAAAACCAGAAAAGAATAATCTTTAAATCGTCTGTTTTCTAAAGCCCGGGCAAGAAAATTGCCTTCTTTAATGAGATCTTTCTGTGTTTCCGATAGATAACTCCAAACGGCATGACGAAGCATGATTTCAAACATATATCCGAAGTATAGCGGGAATTCAGGGAGTATTTCAATCGGAAACTCAGCTTACCCGAGGTAATTCCTTCCATTTAGTAGTATAACGCGGTGAAACTTTTTTACGCCTCTGATGCCATTTTTTATTTACCCCTTCCCTTGCGAAATGAAGCGTACCGCTTCCTAATTCAGTATTCAATTCATCGACCACCCGCATCAGCTGTTTCTTTTTCATCGGGCCTGTCTCACAATCCCAGGGAAGAGTATTGGAAAAGAAACCCTGCTGAACAGCGTTTTCATCATACAATCCGAAGAGAAAAACCGTCGCTTTTTTATACCTGTAGCCTTCTTTAAATATACTGTCAAGGATACTGACAGCGGCCGATATCAAATCAGGAGTATGTGAAGTTGGTTGCAGTAAACGTATGGAGCGCGATTCATAGTATTGCTTATCATGTTTGTTATGATAATTGGTTGTGATAGCTACCCCGAGATGGGTGGCGACCTCTTTTTCTTCCCTCAGTTTTTCGGCAGCTCTGGTCGTGAAATTTGCGACTGCTTCATTTACTTCCTGACGTGAAGTTACAGGCCGTCCAAAAGATTTCGAACTGATGATCGATTTTTTTGCAGGATACACCTCTTCAAAGGCAATGGATTCAATCCCGCGAAGTTCACGCACCGTTTTCAATCCTGAAATGGTAAGGTATTTCTTGACCCATTTGTCTTCACATTCGGCAAGTTGATCGGCAGTAAAGATACCGTGACTATTAAGAAAGATACTTAGCTTTCTGCCGATCCCCCAGATATCTCCTACCGGAATTCCCCTCAATTCATGATGATCTTTGCTTGGTTCAATGGCATACACTCCATCCTTATTTATACCCGTACGGCTGTTGTGCTTTGCAGTTTCGTTTGCTACTTTTGCCAGTGTTTTTGTCGGAGCAATCCCGATGGAGACCGGTACTCCGACATTTTGGAGTATTTTTTTTCGTAATATGCGAGCCGATTTCAGCGCCTGATCTGTAGACATACCGTCATAGGTGATAAAAGCTTCATCAATAGAATAAATTTCCATCTGTTGTGCTCCTGTTGCAATCGTTTTCATCACCCGCTGTGAAATATCTCCATAGAGAGAAAAGTTAGCAGAGAAAACACACACATTGTGTTTCTTAAAAATGTCCTCGTACTTAAACGCTGGTGCACCCATGGGAATTCCCAGCTTTTTTGCTTCATCCGAACGGGAAATGGCACAACCGTCATTATTGGATAGGACAACAACTGGTTGACCTTCAAGATCCGGACGGAATACCCGTTCGCAGGATACGAAGAAATTATTGCAATCGATAACAGCATAGAGACTCATAACCGTATCTTAATTAAAACTCTCAACAGGCTCAGGCCTCACAAGGTAAACATACCGTCACGATATATAATTTTCTTTTCTCCGGACGGTAACCGTGCAGTAACAGTACGATCAGTGGTGGAAATGATATCGGTATGGACGGCACTGTCATTGAAACCCATTTCTTCCCACTGTTCCTCAGTAAGTGTACTGGGGTCTCCGACATAACTGTCTTTGTATCCCATGCCCAATGCCAGATGAGTATTTCCGTAAGGACCTCCCATATTTTCATCAAAAAGCGTTTCTGCCATGAAGTGAGAGATTCTGCTGAGACGTTTATCAGTCAGACTGTATTCTCCGATTTTATTCGCACCTTCGACCGCAATCATATCAGTCAGCAACTTTTCATTAGTATCAGCCTTTGCTGAAACGACCAACCCGTCTTTAAATTCAAGCTCTATACCGGTGATCAAATTGCCGTATCGATAGAGAGGCTGGTTAAATGAAATGCGTCCGTTTGTCCCCCGCCAATCAGGAGTAATAAAAGCCTCAAATGACGGGATATTTCTGCCGCTGCCTCCGAGCCATTTACGGTTTTTTCCCAGCTTTACCTGCAAATCGATATCCTGCCCTTCAATATGAAGTGATTCTATTTCCATAGCATTGAGCCAATTCTGCGTTTGCTCAATGCTGGCAAAAACCTCTTTCCACTGTGCAATCGGATCAGGCATATCCAGGAAACAGGCCTGTATAATTTCTTTCCAATATTCTTCTACCGAAAGCTTTGCCTCATTCGCCATAGCCTGAGTCCCGTAAAGAGCAAGCGTCCATGTCAGTTTCCCTGCATTTTCTTTCTCGTGTCGGGCATCCATATAAAACTTAACTGATTTATTTGCTGCCATAATCTTTTGGCTGTCGATCCCTTTTAACTCAAATTTATCATCTGTTGAGATAAGACTGACAAAGTGAGTCACTGTTTTTACCCGTTCCAGAAGATACTCCTTCGGCTGCCAGAGAATCTGATCTTCCGAAGCTTGTTCAAAGTATGATCGTGAAACCCCTTCCGGAATATAATGAATCATGGGATATGCTCCCGTTTCAAGAACGGCAGTTTGTAAGGGAATGAGCATCGGTTTGGCACTCTCAGGAACCTGAAGCATCACAACATCTCCTTTTTGGACTCCTTTACCATCCCGTAACGCAAACTTAATTAATACGTCCGCATATTTTTTAAGTATCTCATCTGAAGGTTTATACATAATTCTGTTATAAAGTTATAAATTCCGAACGTTTAAAAGTTTCTAAAAAATGCTGAATATTCCTCCCCGAAACGGTCAAGAGGGTTTATGAATAACAGCAGTCACCACTCCCCAAACAGAAAAATCAGCTTCTTCAGTCACAACAATCGGTTCGTACCGTTCATTCTCAGGAGAAAGAATTATAGTGTCTCCCCTTTTTTTCAGACGCTTCACCGTCAGCTCTCCGTCAAGCGCAGCAATAATGATCATACCCTGACGGGCTTCCAGACTCCGGTCCACAATCAGTATGTCATTGTCATAAATACCCGCCCCTGTCATTGAATCACCGCTCACCCTTACAAAAAATGTTGCGGCCGGATGTTTCACAAGATATTCATTCAGATCAAGTTTTGTATCAACAAAGTCGTCTGCAGGTGAAGGAAACCCGGCCTGAATACCGGTCGTGAAATACGGCAATTGAACAGATAAACTCTGATCCGGAGTATAGATGTGTCTGATGTGCATACCAGGAATATCAGTGTAACATAAAAGAGTGAGAATATTACCGCCACTCTGCACACGTCAGAGTGCCGTTCCAGAACATTCCTACATCGGGCGGAATGGTTTGAATATTACCTGCGTAGTTTCCTTTTTTACATGTATATCCGTCATAAGTCGCTGAGCGGATAAATAGATTTTTGTCTAGAGTACCGTCAAAATAATCATCTTCAAAAATTACCTCAACATGCATACGTGACAACGGCAGATGACTTGGTAACGTGAATGTATACGTACGGAATTCCCCTGCATTGGGAACCCGATTTACGGGACCGGTCACAAGAAATTCCTGTGTATATCTGAATTCCGTCAAGTTATCTGAAACGCGGATTTTCATATGAGGACACGATGTGAGTCCTGTGGACGCAGGAGGCTGAGGGCTCGTGCATTGTGCGCCTGCCACGATATCTATTCTTGAAGGAGGAGGTGTAGGAGTAAAAGTGGGTGTGGGAGTGGCAATAATATTACACGGCACCGGATACACAGTATCAAAAAAGAATACCCTGTCAGGATAGGTTACGCAAGTATAACCGGGTTGCGGACAGGCAAATCCGGGAGAGCAGCCGGCACCAGTACAATTACCGCAATATGCGAAATAGGTAGATGAACCCTTTGTGCAGTGTTGTACGCCCATACACATTTGTGTTGTCGGTGTGGGAGTGAGAGTCGGAGTTGGTGTGCGGGTCGGAGTCGGCGTCCTTGTGGGACTCGGAGTGAATGTCGGGGTGGGAGGCCGGGGTGTGGGAGTGTTTGTCGGGGTCGGTGTATTTGAGGGAGTAGGCGTATTGGTCGGTGTAGGTGTATTCGTCGGAGTGGGCGTGGGTGTGGGAGTATTTGTGGGTGTAGGTGTCGGGGTACCTTCGAGAAATTGAGGTACCCGCAGTACAGTGTACCCCAACGTATTGACGACAAAGACTGAACTCAGCGTAAATGTCAATCCGACGGCTGCACCATACAACAGTCTTTTCCCCTTTTGACACTGACTCGGGTCATTCTGACATGTCATCATAAGGTAAGCAGCATATACTATTGTCACAAAAGAAAGAGTTCCTACCGTGGGATAAATGAGATTATTCAGAAAAAAATTGAGAACTCCTCCTCCCGCTGAAGGATCGGTAAAAGATGCCACTCCGGTATCTATGCATCCCAGTTGAGAAAAATATTTCCCTCTTGCTGGTTGCGGCGGCTTGTTGAAGTTGTCGGAAGAACGTTCAGTTTCGATCAGAAGAGTTTTATTGTCTGAGGCTTGCGGATGAGTTGCGGCAATCGTAGGATATAAGCATTCGATACATGAGTTCCAGTTCTCCGGTACTTCTCTTCCCTGACAGTACCCACATGAATCACACTCAGCATACCGATCATCGGACAACACCTTCGTCGGTATTAATAAGACAACTACGATAAGAAAAAAACTAATCAACCCCCTCATATTGTAAGTATAGCCGAAAAGCATTCCTAAATCGTCCGCAGACAGGTATAATATAGTCATGACAAATCGCATTGTCACATCAAAACAATTCAGACGTCTCGGAGAGATGATTGTTCCCTTTTTCTCGTGGATGATTATTCTGCTGCCGATTTGGCTTTCACCCTTTCACCCGGCTATTGTGGCCTATTTTATTATTGCTTTTGATTTATATTTTTTAGTCAAATCCCTCACGACCGCCTATTATGCATCTCTCTCCTATGCTCTTATCAATTCCTTTCAGGACTTTGCTTTTGACAAAACTCTCCAGACGCTGCCGGAAACCAAAGAAATTCAGCATTTTGTCATTATCCCCAATTACAAAGAACCTCTCTATAAAATAAATGAAACTATTAAAGCTTTAAGTAAAAGTGACTATCCGTATAAAAATATCCATTTGGTTCTCGCCTTCGAAAAAAGAGAAAAGGAAGCCGCTGAGAAATCTCAGAAAATTACGTACCAATGGCAGGAAACTTTCGAAGATATCATCTCCGTTTACCACGTACTCACGGAAAATGAAGTTCCCGGAAAAGCCAGTAATCAGACATTTGCAGCCCGTGAAGTTGAGAAATATTGTGTGCAAAAGGGATATGATCTGAAAAAAACAATAATAACGATCTGCGATGCGGACAGCTTGCTCCCGAAAAATTATTTATCTTACATGACGTACGAATTTCTGCAGGATCCGGGGCGGGACTATCATTTCTATTGGGCTCCCGTGCTTCTTTATAACAATTTTTGGCAGCTTCCGTTTTTTGTCCGCATGCAGGCAACATTATCCTCCATTCTCCGTCTTGCATTTTTATCTCAAAAGAAAAACCTCATTCACATTTCAACTTACTCAACCAATTTATGGATGTTGAAACAAGTGGGATACTGGGATGTCGACATTATCCCCGAAGACTGGCATATTTATTACCAGGCTTTCTTTAAGTTCGGTAAAAAAGTCGAAACAAAACCGATATACACCATCATCAACGGTGATGCCGTATACTCCGGCAATACCATGAAAACTTTTCTCAGCAGATATGAGCAGGAAAAACGATGGGCATGGGGCGTTACTGACATTTCATATTTCTGGAACAATATGTTCACTGCAGATCATATTAAATGGTCCGTAAAAGCAAAAAAATTCTTTTACCTTTTTGAAACACACCTTCTTTGGCCGACATCTTTTTTTATTCTGACAATCAGCGGTTGGATTCCTCCGATAGTGAATCCTACATTTAACCGGACGGTTCTGGGATTTATTTTGCCGCAACTGACCGGATTTATCCTTACACTTGCGACTGCCATGCTGATTCTCTATATTTACCTTGACTTCAAACTTCGTCACAAACTCAATCAGAAAACTAAACTCAGACATCTTCCGCTGTTTTTCGTACAGTGGTATCTTTTACCGATCGTATCATTTATTCTTTCATCACTTCCTGCTCTGGACGCACACACACGATTACTATTTGGAAAGAAGATAAAATATAAAGTAACCGAAAAGGTTTAATCATATGTTGCAATACCTTTTTACGAAAACCCCCCTCGCCTTTTTCGTGATGGATCTCTGGAGAGATGAGGCTTTCTCGTTTGTGATGGCACAGCAAAATGTTATTGATATCATCAAAACAACGGCAATTGATTTCAACCCTCCGCTCTATTACATCATTCTGCACTACTGGATGCTGCTTTTTGGGACATCCGAGATTGCAATGAGAAGTCTTTCGTTAATCTTTTTCGGAGGGACATTGTTTCTCCTATTTGAGATTATGCATAAGACCTTCAACATTCCTTTCAAACGTGCGATTTTGTACTTTGCTTTTATTGCCGTAAATCCTTTCCTGCTCTTTTATGCTTTTGAGGCACGGATGTATTCTATGGTGGTATTTTTAGTAACTCTTTCCTACTATGCATTCTGGACGAAAAAACGCAGCCTCTACATTATTGCAATTACTCTGGCACTTTACACTCATTATTTCTCCGTTTTTATCCTTTGTCTTCAGGCACTCGAGTACGGAATTCAGAACTTTAAAATCATTTTTGACTGGCGGAACCTTTTTGCCTTTAAAAATAACCTTCGCTTATTCGATCGGACATTTTTTAAAGAGGTTTCCGTGTTTGTGTTCCCCGTCCTGATATTTATTCCCTGGATACTGTTTATGCTGAGTGTTCACAATTTCCGATCGGAAGACTTTTGGATCATCAAACCTCCTCTACATGATTTATTGTTTTTGCCATTTGTACTGTTTACCGGATACGAACGTGTATTCGGAATGTACTACCATGAAGATGCCGGATATACAGACTTCCACCGATTCATAAATGCACTATTGATTTTTGTTGTAGTACTTCCTTTGGTTTCCTATTTATTTAGCTTATTTCAGGTAAAAAATAAACTTTCACTGCAACAAATTGTCCCTCAGAAATTATTGGTATCACTTTATCTGTGGGCATTTGCGTCTCCCGTTGCTATCTTTGTGCTCTCACTGTTTGCAACGCCTTTATATCATCCGCGCTATTTTATCTTTGCAGTACCGGGATTACTTCTCATTATTACCCTCGGATTTGAGTTTATGCTGTATTTAGTACGTTCAGTTCTGGTTTCAAAAGAAAACACACGTTCGTCACAATACCTACACCCCGCTTTATTTATTACGGCCTTCCTGCTTGTCAGCTTTGCTTATTCAGTCACTCAGAAATTCAACACTCTCAATCTCAAATACCACTATAAACGGGATGTTTCCGGCTTATATCAGGATATTATGACTATAAAAAAGAAAGATGAACCGATTTACCTGACGAGCGAGCTGGATTATCATCTTGCACTTTATTACACCCGCAGTAATGATGTGTATATTTTCAATAAAAGATATGATGAAATCCCCGACTATGTAGGGAAAATCCTTATCCCGGAAGAAAAAATTACCTCAAAAAAGCCTTTGTACCCTCATCGCGCTTTTATTGTCTATTATGATTCATTCGATATTTACTCGGAGATCTGATTTTTCCCTCTTATAGAAATCTGAATTTTTTGTTACAATACTCTATGGCAAAAACAGGAAAATCAATGACTCTTTTTAGTGACTTATTCAGCGAGCTCAAAAAAGTGAGCTGGCCGACACGGGCAGAGACTGTCCGACTTACCATTGTCGTAGTTGCGATCTCCTTGATTATTGGCCTCTATATAGGTATAATTGATTCCCTGTTAGCATACGGCCTCGAGTTTTTGACTACTCTCAGATAATTTGAAGGTCCGTTTTTGAAGATAATTACTTATTTTTTATACTCATGGCAGATACTAAAGATTTACAGGAAAATGAAGTGAAAGAAGAAGATGTTGCTGAAGCAACTGAAGTTCAGGCTGAAGAAAAGAAAACCGAAGAAAAAGCATCGGAAAAAACCCGGGACCAGGGAAAATGGTATGTGCTTCATTCTCAGACAGGTCATGAAAACCGTGTAAAAAATAATCTTGAACAGCGTATTCAAAGTCTCGGAGTCGAAGATAAAATCTTTGAAATCATTGTCCCTACCCGAGAAGTTGTAGTTATCAAAAAAGGTAAAAAAACAAAACAGAAAGAAAAAGTATTCCCGGGTTATATTTTCGTCCGTATGGACCTGAATGATCAATCCTGGCTCGTCGTCCGCACTACGGAAGGCGTCACCGGATTTATCGGTGCAGGCACCAAACCCACCCCCATCTCAGATAAAGAAGTTTCCGCTATCATGCGGTTTGTCGAGCAGGAACAGCCGAAATTCAAGGCAAAATTCTCAATCGGCGAAGCTGTCAAAATCACTGAAGGCCCGTTTGCGGATTTCTTGGGATCAGTTGAAGAAATTGATGAAGAAAAAGGGAAAATCAGAGTGCTTGTTTCAATCTTTGATCGGGAAACACCCGTCGAACTTGACTTCCTCCAGGTCAAAAAGCTTTAATGACCTAGGGTACGCGGTGCCGTAATCTTCTTTCTTGCATCCTGCAGATCCCTCACATCAATGGCAAAGATCGGCTGAAGATAGCCGTTTTCTTCATTATATTTTTCAGGTTCGTCAAAATATATTGCATCACCGCTTTCTGAACCAGCCTGTGTGAGATATATTCCCTGCTTACGATGATCCGGATTTTTCCGATCAAGCATCGATCTGGGCGTCAACAAACCGATATGTCCGCTCATCCAGTTTGCTTTAGGAGTCTTTCGCTCTTTTTTTATTGAAAGAAAAACAGGAAAACCCATATCCGCTATTTGTTGAGCTTCTTCTTTAGAGATGAGCGCAACTCCCGGTTCCTGATCTTTTCGGCTCGCTTCAGAAATAATCCGTTCATTCATTGTGTTTGCCACAATAGGAGTCCCGTTTTCATCGAACCGTGAAAATACGTGATGTACCTGAAACATGTCAGCCATATCGCTGGCTGCCACATTGCAAAAGGTTGTAACACTGCCGTCTGTATTGTCTACCTTGGCATATCTTCCGTTGTCAGGATGGCCGAGATTAAGGTAATGAGTCGCCTCACGGAAGCTGGCAATGGATCGCTGCCCAGGGAGGTTGTAAACCATATCTTTCGGATCAATCGGCTTGAGCTGCCAGTCAAGCGGCCACAATTTGCTGCCGTCAAAGAGTGTTTCTTTAGCCTCAACATATCCGATCTGCTGACCTTTCAGAAAATCAGGGCTCGGATTTGAAGGAGTATATTCCGCGGAAGTGACAAGATGTACGCTCCCTTCAGGAGGTTGTCTTTCCGGGTTTATGACTTTACCGGGTCCATCCTTCGGTGTCGGAGCAGCTTGAGCTTCCCCACGACCGAAAGCTATCCCCAATGTAAGTCCTCCTAACCCTGCCAAAAATCCCCGTCCTGTCATTCCCCCTTTTTCCTCCTGCTTTTGTTGCGGTTTCGGGGCTACCGCTTGATGTTGTTCTGTTTTAGGTTCTATCTCTTTTGCTTTACGACTTCCGTGAATGACTCTCCTCCATGCATCAAGGGCACGATGCTTCGCATGATCAGCTGATTCAAGTAACTTTCTAGGAAGCGGCGTGAAGTTTGAGGTAGCTTCGGTTTCAGGCTGTGAAGCTACTGGCAGTTGTCTTTCCGTGACCGGGTTCATACCGGGAACTTGTTCTCCGTCCATATTATTACTATACATGAATTAACGCCGATTTGAATGAATGCCGTGCATTTAAGTACCGATAATATATTTAATTCACTGTAATAATCGCACCGCAATAACATATCTGATGTGTATAAATATATCTTATAGTATGAATAAGTTACGAAAGATATGGCACTCATAGGGAACTAACATCTATGAGTAAATGGGGAGGAGATCAGCTTCGAGTAATTAGGAGTTATGACTGGCAGTACAATAGAGATCTTATGAAAAAGATACGATCTCTATCAGACTACAATCAGTCAGATGTAGCACAAATCAGAAACGATGTTCTGACATTTGCAGAGAAGTACGGGATACAAGCTGCAGTTGATGCATATGGGATATCACGAAGGACATTGTTTCGATGGAGGAAGAGACGGCGAGATTCAGAAGGGCAGTTGGATAGCCTGATACCAGAGACAACCAAGCCAAAGACACCCCGACGTATGGAGACTCACCCGAAGGTCATATCCTTTATCAAAGAGATTCGAGAACAATACTTTTGTTTGGGAAAGGAGAAGATCAAGCCCTTACTTGATGAGTATTGCCTACAGGAAGGAATTTCAACTATATCTGAGTCAACCATTGGAAAAGTGATCAAAAGACACAACCTGCAGCGCAAGACCTACCGGATCTATCACAATCCAGCAAGTGGCTTTGCAAAACGGAAAGTAAAGTACCGACAGAAGGTCAAGCGGTCTCCCAAGGTGGAAGATACCGGATACATTGAGATTGATACCATCACGAAGTTTGTACACGGAATCAAGCTGTATGTCTTCAATGCAGTGGACATCAAACTCAAATTCCAGTTCTCCTACGGATACTCAAAACTCAACAGCCGAAACGGTGCTGATTTTATGAGAAGACTGGAACTAGTATACCCAATACAAGATGGTATAAAAACCATACAAACAGATAACGGCCTCGAGTATCTGGGAAACTTCCATGACTATCTGGAAGAAAACAATATCCCACACCTCTTTATCTACCCCAGATGTCCCAAGATCAATGCCTTTATTGAGCGAGCAAACAGAACACTCCAGGAAGAATTTATGAACCCCTACATCTATACCAAGTGGACCGGTATCGGATCATTCAATCGTCACCTTATTGAATACCTCGTCTGGTACAATACAAAGCGAGTTCACAAAAGCCTGAACAATATTTCACCTATGGATTACCTATTATCTATTTTACCTAAAGAGTGCCATATGTATGGAACTCATACACCCCCTTTACTTTTTCTCTATTCCTTGTTACAATAACCATTACCTGTAAAGTCTTTGAACTTCATAGGGAGGCTTATCGCCGAAATACTTCAAACGCGAGTACTTCGTGTGAACCTCAATTTATTTCTTGTCATCCACTCCCATACGGAGATCCATGTATTTATCTGTGGATTCCCAATCAAGTTGGGAATGACAATGGAATGTATTATTAATTCATTTTCATTCATGGCTAAAAAAGTAAAGACACAACTTAAGCTGAATTTAGCGGCAGGAGAAGCAACCCCGGCACCGCCGGTCGGACCGGCTTTGGGACAACACGGTATTCCGATCATGGAATTCATCAAGGAATACAATGCCCGAACGGCAGATCAGCGCGGGAATATTATTCCTGTCATTATTACTGTCTACGAAGACAGAAGTTTTGATTTCATCACCAAACTTCCGCCTGTCGCAGACATGATCAAAAAATCTTTGAAAATCGACAAAGGATCAGGAGAACCGAACACAAAAAAAGTCGGGAAACTCTCCAACGCTCAGGTCACGGAGATCGCTGAGAAGAAAATGGAAGATCTCAATGCTGATGATATCGAAGCAGCAAAACAAATTGTGCGCGGTACTGCCCGAAGCATGGGTATCGACACCGAGTAATTATTAATTAGTTCACAACACAATGGGAAAAGTACGTACACGATTTCTCGGAATAGACGAAATCGAAGAACAACAAAAAAAAGAACAGAAGGAACGGGCAGAACGAAAGAAACTGGAACACGCTGACGAACCTGAAGAAGAATCGGAAGAAGCAGAAAAAGAAACCAAGAAAAAACAGAAAAAAACCGCACCCGCTGTTTCTGCAAGAAAACACGGTAAGAAATTTGCCGAAGCCAGAAAAAAAGTTGATCCGAAACAGTCATATAAACTGACGGATGCAATTGAGTTACTCAAAAAAGTTTCGTTCGCAAAATTTGATGAATCAGTCGAGCTTCATATCAATGTCCTGAAAGACGGACTTCGGGGTGAAGTCAGTCTTCCGCATGCTACCGGCCGAACGGTGCGTGTGGCTGTCCTTGACGATGCCATTTTGAAAGATATTGAGAACGGGACCATTGATTTTGATGTGCTGATCGCCCATCCTTCTCAGATGCCGAAGATTGCAAAATTTGCACGGGTTCTTGGACCGAAAGGCCTTATGCCGAATCCGAAAGCAGGAACCGTAAGTACGGAACCTGAAAAGACAGCCGAGAAATTCAAGAAAGGATCTCTTCGATGGAAAGCAGAAGCTAAGGCGCCGATTATCCACCAAATGGTCGCTAAGCTTTCATTTGAGACTTCTCAGATTGAAGATAATGCAAAAGCTTTTATGGAATCCGTCGGATATAAAAACATCAAAGAGGCATACATTGCCGCAACGATGACCCCAAGTGTCAAACTTGTGATTCAATCCGAATAACCGATAAACCCAAAAACGTGGAATGATTCCTTTCAAGGAACGTTCCACGTTTTTTTTGATAGTATCGTAAAATGATACTATGCACCGATTTTTACTCTGTATCTCCGTCATAGGCCTGGCGTCGTATTGTTTGTTTTCAGCACCCGGTGTTCACGCTCAAATTGACCTTGATTTGCTCCTCAATTCCCCTACTCCGACACCTCTTCCCCCGGGACAGGAATATATCCTTGAGCTTGAGCAGCTTGACTTGTCAACAGCCTCAGATTCCGGAAAGTTCGGTTCATTCAGTACTGCCGAAAGGAAACGCTTCGAAGAACAGGGATATACGGTACGGAGTAAGGATCAACCCATTTCTTTTTCGATCGATCGTACACAAATTGCATTCAGTTCTTTTGAGACCGCACCGGTCCAGGAGGAACAGTCTTCCGTTCATATAAGTGCCGAAAGCTCCGGATTTCAGGTTTTAATGGAAGCAAAAGCCGCATTCTCCTCTGAAAACGATACCACTATTCCTCCGACACGCTGCGATAGCCGCCGTACCTGCAGCGCGTTGCGTGCCCAATCCTGGAAAAATGAACAGATACCCGGGTGGGGTTATTCAGTTTCCGGGAATAATGCTCCTTCTGATTTTCAGGATAAAACGTTTTATCGCCCACCCTCTTTTGACGGCATCATAGCACTTCTGAAGCAGGGAGAACCGGCAAAAAGAAGCAGTATTACACTGAACTGGA
Organism: Candidatus Roizmanbacteria bacterium; assembly: GCA_016700135.1. Taxonomy (NCBI): domain Bacteria; phylum Candidatus Roizmaniibacteriota; species Candidatus Roizmanbacteria bacterium. Next base: position 638,098 of record CP065004.1, on the reverse strand, counting down.
AAATTGTGACAGAGGCACTGAATGATGAGACATACTCATCGGTTGTAACATTATTTGCCCTTCCCTATTAATATGAAAATTATCCCCTACATCATTCGAAATACTACTCATATTATCGGGGTATTCGTTGTTCTTTCTCTGTTTGTTTCACAGATATCCATAGTACAGGCACAGCAATTTTCATTCTCCCTGAAGCCCGCTCAAAATCATGTGATCGCAAAACCGGGAGCCTCAATCGTTCTTCCGTATACACTGGTAAATACCGGTGATCCGACCGTTGTGAAATTACAACCGTATCTGTTGTCCGTGAAGGATTCAGGAGGTTCATATGACTTAGTTCCGTATTACTCTGACGTACCGGATTTTCCTGTGTTTACTACATCCGATGCTGCGTTGCGCATAGGTGAACCGTTTCTTATCTCCGCACAGGAAGCTATTGAGTTTGATCTAATTGTGGTCACCAATGAAAATCTTAAGGAAGAAGATTATTATTTCACGTTCGTCGTAGAATCTGAACCTACTGAAGGTTTTGAAGATACAAGTCATATCAGCCTTCAAAGCGGGATCGGCAGCAATATATATCTGTCTATCAGTAAAGACGGTAACCTTTCAAGCTCAGGTGAAATAACTCAGTTTAGTGTACAGCCGCAATTTACCTTTTCGTTAGGCAATCGCCAACTGGCATTGTTTGACAGCTTTCAGCCCGTTCCTATTCTCGTGACTGTAGCAAATAAGGGAAAACGGATACTGCAAACATCAGGAACCCTGTCCGTGCAATCAAACCTTTCGACCGGAGCAACTGTCATCCCGATTCCCGAGCAGTATATACTTGCCGATTCTCAACGTCTCCTTTCAGGAACAAGTACGGAAAACAATTTGATTTCGAACACAAATACAGCAATAGTATCCGGCAGTTTTATCGGTTCATATACAGTGAGAGCAGATCTTCAGATAGGTAATGACGCCGAACAACAAAATGTTTCTGTCCGGTATTATGTCTTCCCCTTCCGATATTCGGCTTACGTTCTGATACTTTTTGTGATGCTACTGGCAACCCCGCGAATTCTCCGTCTCTTAAGAAAGTGATTTGAAAGCAAAGATATGGTACAATGTTCTCATGAATTATATTATACCATTGTATAACAATATTATCTCTTCAGCTACTTCTCTCCGCAGGTATATCATTGAAATTTGTCTTATTGCAATTGCCGCAGTCATCACAGTTGTCTCCCTGGTGCAGCAACGCGAATTCGACTTTCATCCGTCGGAAGCTGCAGTTCCAACGGAATCAAAACGTCTGTCTCCGACACCAATCCCCCGGCAAACCGTATCGGTTGATGTCTCGGGAGCGGTTTATAATCCGGGAGTATATGAAGCTTCCGCAGGAGCGCGTATCGGAGATCTTGTTGAGATGGCCGGCGGTATTTCACATGAAGCCGACCGTTATTTCGTAGCACGAAACTTCAATATGGCACGATTTGTCGGCGACCAGGATAAGATATACATTCCATTCATGTTTGATATAGCGCTCGGAACATTTACCGAACGCAAACGAATACTGGAGTATCTGCAACCGTTGGGCGAGATCAATGAAATGTCTTCGGAAATCTTTCCTGTCGATCCAAAACAAACAGAAACAGGCCTGACAGTCTCCATCAATGAAGCTTCTGCGGAAGAACTGGATACATTGCCGGGTGTAGGCTCTGTGACAGTACAGAAAATTATTGAAAATCGACCTTATATCGTAATTGAAGATTTGTTGAACAAAAAGGTAATGAATCAGTCAACATACGCGAAAATCAAAGACAATATTTCACTTTAGATGGAAACGATAACAGATCTTTTCAATTCATACTTACCCGAACCTCATGCTTCGCTTATGAACGGAATACTGCTCGGAAGACCCCTCTTCGTGACAGACACATTCTACAACCAACTGAAAGCAGTTGGACTCATTCATATTGTTGTTTTGTCCGGCATGAATATCACACTCCTATCTTCGATAATCTTACGCATCATGGTCCCTTTTATCGGACGCAAGTTAGCTATGATGCTGACAATCGGGATTATTGTGGGCTTTATATTTTTCGTCGGCCCGGAAGCACCTGTAGTACGCGCCGGCATTATGGGGATCTTATCTCTTGTTGGCCTTTTATTCGGCAGAAAGGCTCTCACTATTTACTCATTATTTCTATCTGCTTTGGCTATGATCTTGATAAATCCAAGCTGGTTAACCAGCATTTCCTTTCAGCTTTCATTTGCGGCGACTCTGGGTATTATATTATTCGGATCACCTGTCAGAAATGGTGACAAAACGCAAGATGAATTAGTCAAGGCCAATTCAGTGGTTTCGTACTTGCTTGAAGAATTACGAATATCTTTATCCGCGCAAGTCTTTACGGTGCCGATTATCTTTTATTATTTTCGGCAGGTTTCACTTGTCGCACCGATTGCTAATATACTTATAGCATGGCTCATTGCGCCAATCATGATACTTGGACTCATCATCATCCCGATTGGTCTTATCAGTTGGCAATTCGGTTTTGTCGCATCATGGAGTGTGTATCCTCTACTTTCAATTATTGTTTTTGTAACGGAAGGTCTGTCAAAAATTCCCTATGCTTCTTTTACACTCTGATTACTCGAAGGATACGGCACCGTTGTTGTAGATTTGCTTTGCCTGTTCAGCAGTGAGTGCATAGTTAAAGATACGTACATCATCGATCTGTCCGTCGAAGTCTGAACTTCCATTCCCTTGCGTTCCGAATCGAAGTCCAACGGAATTTGCAAGACTATCAACGCTCGCAATATTTCCGGTTGTACTATCTTTCTGAGCTTTTCCGTTTATGTAAATTGTCGATGCGCTTGCATCCCCGTCTACATACACAGCGGTAATATGAACCCATGTACCTGTTGAAATCAGATTTGCCTTAGAACTCACAATAAACTGATCTGTCCCATCCGCAACACGAAAATCAATAATATCTGATGGATCATTAAAGAAAATCATATATCCAGCATCAGACGCGGCCTGCGAAGTTTTTTTACTCAACATGGTGTAATCATTTGCTACGGCATCAAGTTTCACCCAGAGTGAAATACTCAAATTCCGTCCGTCAACAAAATCAAGAGCATCATTATCTGCCACTTCTACATAATCATCAGTACCATCAAAATCAACAGCAGAATTTATTTTGCCGGTGGCTCCACTCCCCCAAGCAGTTGATGAAGTACTGCAGTTCCCGACGGTATCTTCCCCGCTACCTCCTATTGAAAGCGTACCGTTGTTCCCAGCGGCTTTCCCGTCAGCATTCAGAGCAGAGTTGTAAACAGTTGTCCCCTGGCATTCATCCATTTTGTACCATGCAATCGGAGCTCCACGATTGTAATCCCATGCAATCTGTGCCTGAGTACGAGTATAGTCATATATTTTAACCTGATCTATTACTCCGTTAAAATACGAGGGGGTCCCATCAGCACCGATCCAAAGATCTTGATTCGTCTCGGCTGGTGTTCCACTACCGTCACCTGAAGACCAACTTCCAATCAGCAACTGTCCATTTTTGTATAGTTTTATACTGCTTCCTGTTCCAAAGGTAAACGTCATGGCAATATGTTGCCATTTACCCACATCAAGAACTGTACCGGAAGGTTCATAACAATGATATGCAAATCCTGAAGTGCTATAACAGAAGTCAAAAATGCCGCTTCCTCCCACATTTCCTATCTCAAGCAAATAATTCAGTTGTCCGTCTGAGATCCCCCCTTTTGTTAAAAAAGTGCGATAGGTACCTAAGGAAGGCAGTGCAGTAGGTTTGATCCATGCTTCAAGAGTAATAGGATCACCATTTGAAAAATCAAGAATACTGCCGGTCCCGGGATCTGTTACCTGTATATAATCATCTGTTCCGTCAAGAGTACATCCTTTCCCTATTTTTCCGGGGGTCGTACAATTCATTCCCGTTCCGTTTGAACTTTGTGTTGTTCCGCTATTTCCGTTTCCTGAGGTATCTGCTATCGTCTGACTTGCACCAACCACACCATCATCCATACTCCACTCTGCAATCGGTGCATTGCACGTACTGGCATCTCCCGGGATACAATATTCACGACCGGCAGAATTTGAAGGAGCTGATCCGCCTACTCCAGTTGACTTGGCCCCGAGTACAAGAGTTTTACCACCATTGTTTAAAACTTTTACCTGATCAGCTGTCAATGCAAATGGATACAGGAGCACTTCATCAATAGTTCCCTGAAAAGTACGATCTTCATTAAGACGATTCCCTATCGTGAGGTTATATGTAGAATCGCTGTCTGGAGATCCGGTTCCTTCAATCTGTTCGGAATACGATGCCTCGTGTCCGTTAATGAATATTCTCATGCGCGGAGTGGCATTTTCATCATAGGTACCCACGACGTGATACCATTGGTTCAATTGGATCGAGCCGTCACTGGCCGTAACCTGTGTCGCATTTGCCCCGCTGTTTCGTTCTTTAAAGAAACGGATACTTTGTTGTGATGTGTTATTCACAAGTGTTAATCCCCAGTTCGTACCCGAGGTGTCACTTTTATTCACAATCCGACCGTAACTTCCCTCTCCGTAGCCTGTAGGATATATCCAGGCACTCACGCTCATTGTTGTCAAGTCATCCAACGAACTATCAGACCCTGCATTTACATACCCTGATGTACCGTTAAAAGATAAAGCCTTGCCATATTTTCCGTCATTAGTCCATGTTGCACTTGATATACTGCCGTCATTCCCTTGCGTACTGGAATCATTTGCGGTCGTGCCATATCCTTCATCAAATTTTAGATGAAGTGATGAAGAACCGACCGGTGTCCCGATCAAGGGATGTCCGGCATTCATGTCCTGAAGTATCTGATCACGAGTCCGCGCATAGTTGTAGATCTTGAGCTCGTCCATTACAAGATTGGAATAATCTGCCAGTGATGCGTTACATCCGGAGTTGGCATCTACTCCGATAAGCAACTCACAGGTACTGAAATCAAAGGCGGTTCCGTCAGTTGCCGTATTTTCTAGTTCACCGTTTAGATAAACGCTAATAGTCGAACCACTTCTACTCACAGTAACATAATTCCATGTATTTGTAGTTACATTGGTGGGGGTATATGTTCTCCAAGACCCGTTAGTATGGATATTAAAACTCCCGTCTGTAATAATAATTGTGAATTCGTTTCCGCCGGTATCAAGCACAGCCTCATTTCCGCCTACCGCAATATCTTTAAAATTTGCCCAGAATGAATAGGTAAAGTCTGCTGTCGGTAACGAAGGTGATGTCACTCCGACATAGGTACTTGATCCGTCAAACAGTAGTCCTTTTCCGTACTTTCCGTCTTTCCAAGCACTATTTGAGAAGTTTTGCATGGTACCTGATCTCCCGTTACCGGATCTGTCATTTACCGCTGTCGTCCCTGTTCCCTGATCAAAATCATAATAAATAACCGGCCCCGGTGCCCATTGATAGAGGGTCTTTATTTCAGATGAAGAAAGCGCACGATTATAAATTCGAACTTCATCTACTTCCCCTGAATAATTATAACTAGTTGTATCCACAGGGCCTCCGATACCAAGGTTTGTTGTACTTTGTGAGAGATCTTTATCTCCTATCTGTACAGAATTACTTAGTTCTCCATTTAAATAAATTCTCATGTAATCTCCGTCATATGTTGCTGTTACATGTTCCCATGTCGAAGTGGTAATTCCGGACCCTGCAGACAGTGCATAGATTGAGTAAGATGTGTCACGCAATACAAAACGCCATGTTCCAAAATATGGTCCTACTATATATGTTTCTTGTGAGGAAGTAGCTCCTTTTGTAATGGTTTTCTGATCATTACTAGCCAATGAAGATGTGTTTGCCCAAAATGATATTGTTAATCTATTAGGACGGAGTGAAGTATTATCTCCAATGGCTATTTCATCTCCAGTTCCATCAAAGTTTCCGCCATTTCCGTACTTTCCCACTCCGGGACCGGCATCACCTACCCCGGTCCCGTTATTCCCGTTCCCGGACGAATCAACAGCTGTCCAACTAGGACCGGTTGTCCCTGTAGTCTCATCCATCTTCCAATATCCCACCAACCCTTCAGATAAAAAAGATCGATCCTGTGTCCCCAGTACCGCAGCTGCTCCTTTTGCACCGGAAAATAAATAGTCCTGTTTTATCTCATCTGCAGATCTGACATATGGATATATCTTGACCTCATCCATAAACCCGTCATAAAATTCCAAATCAGCGGCAGAAGAGCCGAGATAAAACGGCTGATTATCAGCGGAAAGCACTAGATTATGACTGAAACCATCATCTGATTTCAAAATCCCGTTAACATAAAAATCAATATCATCAGAGGCATCTGAATAAGTCACGACTACATGAGACCATTGGTTCGTCTGGATATCAGCATTCGTTGTATTTGTTCCTCTCCATCCTGATTGGTATGTACCGAAGTTAAGTTCATCCCCATACAATTGAAAGTAATAATTAACCTCATTAGTTGAGTTTCCTTTATAAACTAACGTGTAATATGTGGAGCTCTGGAGTGAAATCGGCTTGACCCAGAGTGATATTGTGAGCTCATTCTCAATATCAAGGGTGCTGCTATCAGCCCATTGGATATAATCGTCTGTGCCGTCAAACTGCAGACAACTTCCATTCTGGCAATATTCTTCGGATCTCCATGTCGGGGCAGACGATCCCGTGCCCAAGGTTCCTGTCTGTGAATTCCCCGACGTATCATTCACGCCCGTCCCATATCCCTCGTCAAATCTCCAGTATGCTGCCGGACCCGGGGCAATTTCCTCTGAGCCGAATGCTGGTGTTCCACCTGATGAATATGTGATTGAAAGTTTTGCTGCTTTTGAAGTACTGCCGTCATAGGAATAGAACTCCTGCCATTCTCCGTAATCACTCCCGTTATCGGCGAGTATAATAGATATTGCATTCCCGGTGGACCACCCTCCTCTACTTACTATTTCCTGAATTATACTAGTCACGTCTTTGCTATATTCGGACTCTGCCACCACACTTGGCAGAGACCAAGTAGCGTTAGCTGTAGTAGGAGTCAGATTATTCATATTATCTAATGTTAATGCAGTTGCTGTATCAGCATCTTCACCAAATAGTATGTAATCCATACTGCAACCCCCGCAATCCCACGTATTTAATCCTGTCAGGGTAAACGTAGCAGATGTTATTGTTGTACCTTGGGGAATAGAAGCGCCTAAGAATCGCACAACAGCCATATGGGTATTCCCATTGTAAACACCCATGGGAATAAATGCTCTTGTCAGCGAGTTATCAAGATCTCCGGCAATCTGAGTATCTCCGTCATTCCCACTCGCGTTAACCTGCAAATTTATCGTTGCAGCATTGTTCGATGCACTGGTGCTGAATCCTGTCAAGCTAAAGCCATTTTCAACCAATGGGTTCCCGTAATATGCATGCAAAACCAAACTTCCCGCACCATATGTCGTCATATTTACGTCAATTTTTGTATCAGAAGTGTTGCAGCCTGAAGATATATAGTACTCGAGCAATTTCCCTGTATTATCGGTAAATCGAAAATCTCCACAATCTGACTGCAGTTTACCGGCACTGATAAGAGTCGCGGTATCAATAGGTATCGTTATAAACACATTACTTTCCTCAGCGGTATGATTCGGAAGCGCAACCGATTTCCGATACTTCCAATTGTCGTTATACCAGTTTGCCGAAGCACCTCTTCCTTTCAGGAGAAATACCGACACCAGAGATATACCGATTATTAAACCGAGTATACCGATGAGTGCTGTCCGTAAACGGAGCAATTTTTTATATTCGCTTTTATTGTGCAGGTGAGGGATACGTTTGAGCGACAAAATGAACGAACGAAAGAATTTAGAAAGTTTTAACCTTACTACTTTTAGTACAGAAAGTCGTCCCAGCATACTTCATTCTACCTGTTTTTGATCGAAGGAACAAGAAGAAATATCACTTGAAAACAACCGCTCCGCCTTTATATAGTTCCTTTATCTGAGTTGTGGTTAAGGGATAGTTATAAATACGAACATCATCGAGTTTACCGTCATAAAAACAAGTCACATTAAGATCATTTCTTGCACCGATATAGATACTGCCTGAAGGATTGATTCCATTATTTCCGTTTGTATACGAAATCTGCTGGACTCCGTCAATATATGCCTTTGTTCCTGAAGAGGTAACAGTCACCACAAGATGATGCCACGTGCTGTCAGATAATCCGATTTGTGTCTCTACATCCTGAGAAAGGAGCGGGATACCATCATTGCTATCCATAATGCTCACAAGGATGGTGCCGGGAGTATTGATGGCATTACTATCTTCATTAAAGTAAATATTGAGTGAATTTGCGGTCTGAATCGTCCCATGACTGTACATATATTGATATCCCGTGCCGGTATTGTCAACTGAGTTGAACCAAAATGAAACCGTAAACTCCTGTCCGAGATCCATATCAGGAATGACCAGCCTATCGTCTACCTCATCAAAATCAAGGCTTGCCTCCCATTGACCTGATGCTCCGTTTGCCCACATTTCCGTGCCGCTTCCGGACGTACACGTCCCGACACTAGTGTTGCCGGAGGATCCGGCAGTTATTGTCCCGTTGTTCCCCGCTGTACCCGTGGGTGTGAATGCAGAGTTATTGGCTGTTGTCCCCTGACATTCATCCAGACGATAATGTGCAATTGGTGCCCCTTTACTGTATTCCCAGGCTATTTGAGCGGGAGTTCTGGCGTAGTCGTAAATCCTTACATTGTCGATTTTCCCGTTAAAATTTGAGGATGTAAAAGATGAGTTACATCCGACGCACAAGAATCCGGAATTGTCTACAATTTCTTCCGTGCTCGATGTATCCTCGTCAATAAGTGCCCCGTTAATATACAGCCTGCTGGTATTTGTATTTGTATTAAAAGTTGCAGAAACAAAAACCCATTGATTTGTAGGGAAATCAGTAGTAGTCTCAACTATTGGATTTTCACTCGTACCTGACCCTGTTTTAAATCGGCCAATTATTTTTTGAGGACTTTCGGCTCCGTTAATTTGTAAATAAAAATCACCGTGGTAAGGTGATCCCGTATTGGCTTTACTCAAAATCCTTTCGTAATTACTGCTCCCGTTCCAATAAACCCACATACTAACTGAGATACTTCCGTTCTGAAAATCAAGTGATGCAGAGTCGGCAACACGAACATAATCATCAGTGCCATCCAGCTCTACGGCACTTCCGGCCATATGGTCAGGTCCGAGTCCCCATGTTGGATCCGAACTGTCAACTCCGCTGGCTGAGCCTAATTGACCGTTGTTCCCGTTCGTACTTGTATCATATGCCGTCTGTCCCGTTGCTTCTTCAAAATCAAGTTCAAGTACGGGAGCACTGCAGGTAGAGGTATCGCCGGGTATACAATATGAACGGTCGGATGAATTTGATGGAGATGTCCCCCCTACTCCGGTGCTCTGTGCACCAAGAACCAGTGACTTGCCTCCCTGAAGATCCATTTTAATTTGCTCTGCCGTAAGAGCAAAAGGGTAGATCTTGACTTCATCAATGATACCCTGAAATGTCCTGTCTCCACCCAGGCGATTCCCAACCGTCAGACTGTAACTGGCATCTGTGTCAGGCGTACCCGTTCCTTCTATCTGTTCGGCATATGAGGCTTCAACTCCGTCTATGAATAGTTTCATGCGCGGAGTGGCACTTTCATCATATACTCCGACGACATGATACCAACGATTCAGCTGTATAGAACCGTTTGCAGCAGTAACCTGAGTTGCATTTGATGCCGTATCACGCTCTTTAAAGAATCGTATGCTTTGCTGTGAAGAATCATTCACAAGGGTAAGTGCCCAATTGGTATTGCTGGTATTGCTCTTATTTACAATTCTGCCGAACCCGCCTTCCCCATAACCTGTAGGATAGATCCAGGCGCTGACAGTCACTGTCGACAAATCATCGAGAGATTCATTCGAACCTGCATTTACATACCCTGATGTACCGTTGAAAGACATTCCTTTTCCGGATTTTCCGTCATTTGTCCAAGTAGAACCGCTGATTGTTGAGTCATTGCCCTGAGGACTACTGTCATGGGCAATCGTTCCGTATCCTTCATCCATCCTCAAGTGCAGAACCGTTGAGCCGACAGGTGTGCCGATGGTGGGATGACCGGCATTCATATCCTCAAGAATTTGTTCCTGTGTCCTGACGTAGTTGTAGATTTTAAAATCATCAATCAAACCGGGATAATCGGTATATCCGTTTCCGCCGATGAGAATTTGTTTACCGGTATCAACTTCTCGTGTACCGGTAGGAGATGTAGTGGATTCAAAAGAAATTAAGTTCCCGTTTTTATAAAATTTCACACCGGTACAACTCGTTGTACCATCCCACGTCCAGGCGATATGCTGCCATTCTCCGACTGTCATGTTTACAGCTGGCACAGTGCACATCAAATCATCACCGGTATAATAAATTGTGAGTGCATATTTATTACCATTCGATCCGATTTTCCATCCGTTGTTTGTGTCAGCGGCTTTATCAAATATTTCATAACTCCCCGCTGTGGGATTGAGCCAAGCTGACCAAGTATATTTCGGTTGATAATCGAGTGTTGTCGAACTCGGAATCGTGATCCGATCTCCGCTTCCGTCGTGCGATGTTGCAGAACCGTATTTCCCCTGGACCCATTTGGTATTCCCGGACCAAGCACTGGAGTTATTCCCGTTGCCGCTGCTGTCATAAACAGTAGTGCCTGAACCTTCATCCAGTTTCCAATAACCGACAGGTCCGGGAGACCAATTATAGAGTGACTGTATCTCCTGCGCAGTAAGTGCCCTTTGATACGTTCTGATTTCATCCATTGCGCCGAGCCAATGGTAACTGGTCGTATTGAATGCTCCCAAATATTCTGTTGCTCCTGAGGGGTTGAGAACTCCCGATGCATTACCTGTCGCGACTGCTACCCCATCCCAATAGATAATGGCTTGGGACCCGTTATAAGTCGCTGCTATATGATGCCATGTATTTTGGGTCCAGGTGAGTCCTGAAGTATTCAGGTTGAGACTTCCTCCCGTCGGATTCATAGATAAAGTAAAGTCATCTTGATTGGTATTGAACATCAAACTGAAATTCGACACTGCCCAAATATATCTATTACTCGCCTCCGTTGTTGTAAAGTCGGGTTTGATCCATACACTTACCGTCATCTCCGACGTTCCGTCAAAGTAATTAAATCTATTCAGATTTACATAATCATCCACTCCGTCAAACTGACATCCCGTACCGTAAACACCTTCTGCAGTACAATCCATTCCTGTCCCGTTGTCTCCTGTCGAATTATCTCCATAGAGTGTAATATTATGAGAAGTACCTGAGGAGTTGGAAAGAGTCTCTCCTTCAGCATCAACTCCTGCCTCGTCCATTTTCCAATAAGTGATCAGCCCCTGACTCAAAAAACTGTAATCAGCATCTCCTATCCGAATACTTGAGCCATGAGATCCTCCTCCCTGAAAGTCCATTTTTATCTGATCGGGAGTACGTACATATGAATATATCCTTACTTCGTCCAGAAATCCTTCATAGAATTCCAGCTCTGCAGCAGATGAACCCAGGTAAAACGGTTGATTGTTTGCTGATAATACCATGTCATGGTCCTGTCCGTTATCCGTCTTCAATATACCGTTGACATAAAAATCGATATCATCTAAGGCATCTGAATAAGTCATAGCCACATGAGTCCATTGATTTGTCGGAATATTTGCATCAGTCGTAGCCGTGCCCTTCCATCCGGCTTGGTAGTTTCCGAAATTAAGTTCATCTCCATAGATTTGAAGATAATAGTTAGCTTCATTCGTTGAGTTCCCTTTATACACCAACGTATAGTACGTACCGCCATTGAGGGTAGTAGGTTTAATCCACAACGAAATACTAAGTTCGCTTTCAATATCAAGGGCTGCATTATCTGCCCGCTGTACATAATCTTCTGACCCATCAAATTTCAAACACTTTTCACTTATACAATACTCTTTAGCCTGCCATGTAGGAGCAGACGAACCTGTCCCCAGAGTTCCGGTCATTCCGTTTCCTGACGAATCATTCACGGCCGTACCGTATCCCTCATCAAATTTCCAGTATGCGACAGGATCCAAAGAACTTGCCTTAAATAAACCTATTTGTTTATCAATAAATCCAATAATTATGAAAGCAAGAATCAAACCTCCACCTGCCAACATGACAGTTCTTTTCCGTTTTCGGAGAAAATCAATCAGTAGTTTCTTTATTTGCTTAATCCTTACTTTCATAATAACGGTAGATTTTATTCAATAATCATCCAGTCGATTTTTCCGTTCAAAGGTGCAGGTACTGAGAACTGGAGACGGAAACCATCCGTCCGTTTCTCTATGACTGCTACATTTGTAAGCCAAGTCGGAGTAATGTTTACAGCATACTCGTCCGTATCTTTCATGCTCTCAAAATCGATATCAAGGTAAGTTGAGCTAAATACTGCCGGCACGTCAATTCCTCTGAATTGATCATTTCCTTTGATCACCCCTGTTTCTATTACCAAATCTCCTTCTAACATGATAAAGTCTCCGTCCGTATCAATTTTTGACTTACCTGCCATAAATTCGATTTCTCCAAGTCCGAGATGTTGAATCTTGAGAGATCCTCCCAGCGTAGAGATAGTAGCAGCTGGTGTCGCGAGTGAGTCATCAAATCCGTTGATAATCAAAAGTCCGCTGCTGATCTCCCCTGTTACGGCAAGATTGTTTACATTCGTATCTCCGCTCACTGTCAATGCAGAGAGAGTTGCTTCATCTGACTGAAGACCGAGAATTTGACCATCGATGAGCTCGGCCAGATACGTACTCAAATCAGCAGAACCGGATGCCTGAATACCAGTAAATAATTGTTCAAGGAATCCTACACGATCATTCAAATTATCGAGCGAGGCTGATGCAGATGCCTGTTCAAGCGCATTGAGTCTTTCTTCAATGGTAATAAGCCGTGTCTCAATCTGACTGTCTTTTTCCGCCAGTGCTTCAACCTCTCCTTCAACCGCAGCCGTCCGATCAGCGATATTCTCTGTTTCCTCAGTAAGAGTATCAATAAGACTGCTTGTTACTACACCCGTATCTTCATTTACTACAAGTGCAAGCTCCTCCGTCAGTTTTGTGAGACTGCTTTGCTGACCTTCAATCTGAAGTTGCTGCTCCTGCACGGCAGAAATCAGAATCGGGGTAAATGATCCGTAGGATACAGATTTCAATCCGTTTTCATCCGTCTGTACAAATTCGGGGAACAATGTTTCAACTTCCTGGGCAATAAGTCCGAAGCGCTTATCATCATCATTTTGAGTTTTCCACTTGAATGAAACAGGTCTCAGCTGATTGAGTTTTTCAAGATTATAGATGCTTGAAAGTGTCTCAACATCTTCCTTTAATGTAGCATCAGAGGTACACGTCCAGGTAGTCGTTGTAGGATTGATCTCACAGTACCCGTCTGAATCTTGGAATCTGACCGGCGGTGCCGTCGAACCCACGATTACATGCAATGTCCGTGCAGGAGCAGTTGTCCCGATACCGACTGCAGATCCGTCTGCCCATATATTTCCGCTGTTTGCTTTCAGAACAATATTTCCTGTCCCATAGGTCTCGATGGTCAGATCATTGTTCTCAAGGCTTCACTGGACACGATACTGAAGGCCCGTCCGATTTTATGTATGATGCTGTCTGATTCGTGAAGTACAAATCATATGCGACAGACACATCACCGGCTGCATTAAATGATGTCGGAACATCAATGTTGACAGCAGATGTTGAGAATCGCGCAATATTCGTAAGTGATCCGCCTGCACTTACTCCTGCCAATGTCAATGTCCCATCACTCCCGATCGTGGGTACCGTAATTAATTGCATCATATGACAAATTGTAATCCTGCCGTACTTCCGAACAATTCCAATGACGTATTCGGTGCCGTAGTCCCGATACCCAATCTATTTTGATGTATCATTCCAGAAGAAATTTGCTGCATCCTGCGTGAAATTTGCACCGTTCCCAAACACAATTCCTCCGTTCATGACTGTTGAGTTGTCCAGATAATTCAGTTCTGCTGTTGAAATGGTAGCCCTGAAAGAATATTCAGCTCTGTTGCTGTCGCTGAGATTTGGGTTCCTCCGACACACAGACTTGTAAAGTTACCGCTGCCGTTGACATCGAGGTTGCATCCGAGGCTGTAGTGCGATTCCGAGTCTTCCTTCATCAGTCAATCTCATTTTTCAGTAAGTGACTGCAACGTGGTCCCTGACGAGCCCGACATCGGAAGTCTTAAAAATAATATCTCCGCCGTCTGCATTCCCGTTGCTTTACCGCCTGCGGGAATCATATTTGCTCCGGTAATATCACTGCACTGATCCTCCGGTGGCATTCAGTGTTATGTCATTCGGCGTAGCACTACTACTCCCCGACCGAAATACGTATCATTAATATATCCGTTTGCATTATTTCCACCCACGAGAAATTGGTTTGATGCAGTAGCTACGGCAGAGTAACCCAGCATGATAGACGAACTATATGCTGAAGCTGCGTTTTGAACAGCCCAGTACTGTATTGTAATTACCTCCTGACGTGACATCAGCATGCACCCACCATCGTATTGCTGTTTCCTGTTTGTATTACTTCCTCCTGCAGAATAACCCAGAGCTACGTTATATGCTGCCGTGAACCAATACCAGCCCAAGATCCTCCGATAAAGTTGTTGTATCCTGTAGTCAGTGTTGCGCCGGAATCATTTCTATCGGGACATTATTATTTTCCACTGGTAACACTTTGTCCGCCCATGCTCCTACAAGTATTTTGATCGGCGTTAGTACTATTTAGATTAATGCTGCCATGACCAATGTTAATTGTGTAGCTCTGATGTGGTGCTGTACTACCTGCATCCAATCCCATAATGCAGTTTTCACCTGATGAACTGTGAGATAGTACCGTAGTTCCTCCAATTCTGTATACGGAAGATACATTAATATCTCCTGAAACATCCAGTTTGTGCCCCGGTGCTGTTGTACCAATTCCGATTCTACTGTTTGTTGTATCAATATTGAAAAGACCACTTTCAAAATTCAAGGCTGTGGTAGAAGTGACAAGATCCCAGTTTTGAGCCTGATTGGGTGCCACTCCCCTGCGCATCAAACACTATTCTTCCGCTGTTGTATGTTTTCAATTTCAGGTTATTGCTTTCATAACTTTCTCCGGCTTCGATGGTAAGAGGTCCGAGAGTCTTGATATAGCTGCCGACTGATTGGTAAACTGAAGATCATTTGCGATACTGACGATCTCCCGTCGCATTGAATGATGTCAGGACATCGATATTACTCCTGTTGTCGAGAAACGGGCAATATTAGTGATGAGCCACCGGCACTTTGACTCCGCCAGGTAAGTGTGCCGTCATTCCGATCGTGAATTTACCGTAATTACTGGCGTCATATGACATCTGAAATGCTGCTGTTGTACCAAATAGATCAAGTAGCGCGGTGCAGTTGTACCGATACCCAGATAATTGCTGCTATCATTCCAGAAAGAAGTAGCGGCATCTTGTGTGAAAGTGGCACCGTTGCCAAACACAATTCATCCGTTCGTGACCATTGAGTTATCAAGATAATTCCGGTTCTGCTGTTGAGACTGTTGCCCTGAGAAATATTGAGTTCAGTTGCCGTCGCTGCAATTGCCGTACCACCTATAGATGCTGTTAAAATTTGCTCCCTGCAACGCATTCAGAGCGTATGTACCTACCTCAGTTGTTCCGATACCGACATTTCCGTAAAGTCTGCATTCCCGACCACAGAAAGCGGGTTATTTGGTTCGTTGTTCGATCCCATTCTCCCCCGTATCGGTAATGGCCAGACTGGTAAAGTTAATTGGATTGATATAGGTAGTCTGATCCTGCCACATTCCTGCTTCCTATTAGCAAGATCTTTACCTGTTGATCTAGGGCATCAATACTAGCCGTGAATGTCTGTCCGTCAGTTATGTAGTTATCTTCAGAATATGTATGATTCTAGCGTTGCGCTTCCGTAACTATAAAGTTCCTACCGCTTACTATCCGGATATCACCGTTGACATCGAGAGCGTATGCAGGAGTAGTCGTTCCGATACTAACATACCCATCCTTTGTAATCTCCAAACTATCACCATTATTTGTAGTAAACCTAAATCCTCCTACTGTGCCATCTGTTGACGAAAGCTGATTCTTCGCGGAAGTGTTATATGCACATGTTTCCTGTTGCAGAGGTATTTCTGATATTGCCGTATTTTGATTAAGGTCGAGATACGTATTTGATCCTGTCCCCATATAATTCATTCTTTCAGTGCTGCCTTCTGTAGGCTAATTCCGTGTACGGAAGTCTGCCTCTTGAATGAGTTGAAGCTTTGCTGTGGGGTTTGTCGTACCGATTCCGATATTTCCGCCCGCTGGTAGAAAGCACTATTTGCCAGGTTCAGTCGTCATAATACGGAAGATATCCTGACGTAAGCGATGTGATAAGTGCATCATTACTGCTGTTTTGATCCAGGCTGAAAGTTGTGCCGATACATTGTTTGTATCAGAAGTGTCCCTGATCTTCCTGAAAGCAGATTCAGTTCAGTGGCAGTAGCACTAACTTGAGATCCCGCCAAATACAATGAGGTGGTATTTAACGATCCGTTAATATTTAAAGCGTATGTGCTCGTCGAAGTGGTTCCGATTCCGACATTATTTGCAATAAATACATCTCCTTCGTCAAAATATCCTGCCCATGCCTTACCACCTCCGGTATCGATTTGCGCAGCATAAATACCGTAAGCTTCCATGTTCGGAGTTTCTGCCATGAACATTCCGCCATGTCGCATTTGAGGATGCGCCGGCTCCATAAACGTTTGATATACTCCGATAGAATATCCCGTTGGAAGAAGTTGTATTAGTATAGAAGCCGTAAGCATTGCACCTGCCTCCACATTGGCGTGATAACCAGTGGAATATCTTCCAGCTGAGGATTAGTAACGACCATCTGGCCGACTGAGTCACCGGAAGCATTTGTAATTTCAGTATACCCTCCATAGGTGTATGCAGCCGTATCTGTATCCATCACAACATTAAATCCTCTCGTTAAAGTTGAATTAGCGATATCAAGCTTGTGACGGATTTGTTGTCCCTATGCCAAGATTGCCTCTGTCAAATATATGGTACTATTGGCCAGATTTGATCCGTCATAGTACGGAAGATATCCTGACGTAAGCGATGTGATAAATTGCATCATTACTGCTGTTTGATGCAGGCTGAAAGTTGTGTTGCGACATTGTTTGTGTCAAGTAATGTCCCTGATCTGCCGTCCAGTAAATTAAATTCTGAAGCAGTAAGTGTGAGATTTACTCCGTCAAGCAAATTCAATTCAGAAGCTGTTGATGTCACTTGAGTATCGCCAAGATAAAGAGACGATGCATTCAAAGACCCGCCGACATTTAACTTATATGTGCCTGTCGATGTTGTCCCTATACCAAGATTCCCTGTACTGTTGTTGATATAAAGATACTCATATGATCCGTCATAGAGACGTGTCGGCTGTGATATTGCTCCTCCCAGACTGAAAGTAGTACTTGCGAGACTGAGGCCGCTTCCTGCGGAATAGGTTGTATCGTTATCCGTTCCGGTAATTGTCAGTGTATCTCCAGATATCGAAGTTGTAATACTTCCTGAACCGTTTATTGTCAGTGTGTCCCCTGCAGTATTAGCAGTTGTACTCCCGCTGTCTGCAGTAAAGGTGGTAAAAACATCTATTGTTACTCCGGCAATTTCATTATCAACATATGATTTGATGGCAAGTTGTGTGGCAAGTGCAGTATCAGCTGCACCTGACCAGTCTGTCCCCGTTCCAGATACGATACTTGTGATTGAAGGTGTCGTTCCTCCGATCTGCAGTCCTGCAAACTGTACCGTATCAGATGTTCGTACATTTTGATCCATTGCATACAGCTCATTCGCTCCCTGTCCCGTGTTGATCGTCGTAAATGTTACTGCATCAGTCGTTGCTACACTCTGGTTCATCGCGCCCAGATATCCCCATTGTGACGTACTGATCGTTGCAGCTCCAATATTCTCCAACTGATCCACCTCTCCTGATGTCAATGCTGAAAGTCCGATCGTTGTATACAATGTATCCAAGCTTGACCCATCTGCTGAAATATCACGTCCGTCTACTGTTCCGCTCACCGCTATATCTCCGGTTACATCCAACTCCTCAGTAGGAGCCGTATTACCAATACCCACCCTGTCCGTCACGACCGCAGGATATACGTACCCGCTCCCTGAATTCCTCCCCCAATAATTCGTACCCAAACTTGTCGCGTCAACCCAGTTAAACTTACTGTTCGAATTATTGTATGTCAGTACCTGTCCGTCCCCAGGTGTCTGACCGTTGTCATCTACATCCGCAGGAAGTACTGACCCATCTGTGATCTCTCCCGTCTCAATGGTCTGACCGAGGAATGAAGTATTGGCATTGTAACCCTGCACTGTTGATCCGATATCGGTTGTTATCAGATCATTTGAACTATCCTGATCCCATGCTGATAGTTGTGTAGCTACATTGCTTGTATCCAGTAATGTCCCTGATCTTCCCGACAGCAAATTGATCTCTGTAGCCGTTGCATTAACTTGTGTACCTGCCAGATAAAGGGTTGTAGTGTTTAAAGATCCGCTTACATTTACTTTATAGGTACCGGTTACAGTAGTTCCTATTCCAATATTCCCTCCGGATTCATAGAGAATAGAGTTTTCAACATTATATTGATCCGTAAATTTTGCTAAGTAGCCTGTCCCTCCCGTACTGTCTACCCCTCCGCCTGCTCCCCCTGCACAAGAATCTCCGGTCGTACATATTCTGTAACTCCCCCAATAAAGACTTGCACTCGGAGCCGTTCCAGCTGAAATCGTATTCAATGTATCAGATATTCCCCCACTTGCACCAAGCCTGATTGCTCCCTGGACATCAAGAGCCGCGACAGGAGCAGTGGTTCCGATTCCGACATAAGAGCTGAGCAACGAAATTCTATCTATGGTGTCATTGAAAAACTCTATTCGGGCAGCTGATGAGGCGGTGTTTCCGAGACCGAGAACACCGGATGAAGTGAAGTACAATTCGGAACCGGGGGTTCCGCTTGTGAATGCATCACCTGATGTAATATTACCGACTGCTGAAATTGATGAATTTCCTACTCCGCCGATAGCACTATCCAAATCTTCAAGAACTGATTGCAAATCCGAAGCGCTGCTACTTGAAATACTTGAACTGTCAACTCCGATAAGACCCGCACCCGAGATAGAACTTAAAGCCGTTGTTCCGATATACAAATCACTCCCGCTTGCAATTCGAATATCTCCTGACACATCCAGTTTGTATCCCGGAGCTGTGTTCCCTATCCCTACATATCCTGTTGCTTCATCAAGGAATAATAGTTCATTAGAACCGTCGTTAGAAATTCTGATATTCCCCTGTCCGGCATTCATGAGAATTGAGTTGCCTGCTTCATAAGCTTCCTGAAGCGTGGTTGAGGCTCCGCTAATATCCGTCCAGGAAGAACCGTTAAATATTTTTACTTTATTAACGTCCGTATCATATGCTAAATACCCTTCACCCACTGATGGATTATTTGAAGCAAGATTGGCTGAAGTCGCATTCGGTAATCTCAATCCCTGAGGAGCAGTTGAACCATAGTCAATAGAGGACAAGTCCAGGAATGCTCCGGATGCAAACGTCAAAGTACTGGCAAAATCACTAGTGGTAATTGTTCCGTCCGTAATCTCACTGCTTTCAATAGTCTGACCGAGGAATGAAGTATTTGCGTTATAACCTTGTACGGTTACTCCTATATCCGTTGTTATCAGATCATTTGAACTGTCCTGATCCCAGGCTGATAGTTGTGTAGCTACATTATTGGTGTCAAGCAATGTCCCGGACCTGCCGTCCAATAAATTAAATTCACCTGCTGTTAATGTAAGACTTACTCCATCAAGCAAATTTAATTCTGAAGCATTTGAAGTTACTTGACTGCCAGTCAAGTAAAGACTTGATGCATTCAAAGATCCACTAACGTTTAATTTGTAAGTACTTGTCGTTGTTGTACCGATTCCGACATTCCCTGTGCTTGTATTCATATACAGATATTCGTATGACCCATCGTATAATCGTGTACTTTGATTTAAAGCACCGCCAAGAGTGACAGTATTTCCTGATTCAGAAATTCCGTTTTCAAAAGTATATGCTGCCCCTCCGATTTGTGCATCGACGTATGATTTGATAGAAAGCTGCGTAGCAAGTGCGGTATCAACGGCCCCTGACCAATCTGTTCCCGTTCCTGAAACGATACTGGTGATATTCGGCGTTGCTCCCCCAATCTGAAGTCCTGCAAACTGCACAGTGTCAGATGTCCTCACATTCTGGTCCATCGCATACAACTCATAGGCTCCCTGTCCCGTATTGATCGTTGTGAAAGTAACGGCATCTGTAGTACTTACACTCTGATTAAGAGACCCAAGATATCCCCACTGGGTACTGCTGATTGTTGTAGCTCCGATGTTCTCGAGTTGATCGACCTCTCCACTCGTCAAAGCCGAAAGTCCGATCGTCGTGTAGAGAGTGTCAAGATTTGATCCGTCAGCTGAAACATCACGTCCGTCTACGGTACCTGATACTGCTATGTTTCCCTGAACATCTAACATCTGGGTGGGTGTCGAAGTCCCGATTCCGACTCTATCTGTCACGACCGAAGGATATACATACCCGCTCCCTGAATTCCTCCCCCAGTAATTCGTCCCAAGGGTTGCAGGATCAACAAATTCAAGTCCCGTACCTCCTGCATTCACCCGTACGACTCTCGCTGCCTGGCCCGAATAACTTGAAGGAGTATCGCTCAGTCCTGTAAAAGCCGTTACATCATCTGAAGCATTCTGATCCCAGGCTGATAACTGTGTAGCTACATTATTGGTGTCAAGCAATGTCCCGGTACGGCCAGTCAGTAGATTTATCTCATTTGCAGAAGCAGTTACCTGGGTACCTGAGAGATACAAAGTACTTGTATTTGTTGCACCATTTACAGTGAGAGCATATGAACCTGAGGGAGCTGTACCTATACCGATATTGCTTGCAAGGTCTACATCAATCACCCCAGAGCTATTTTCAGAAAGGTTAAAATTATTTACGAAATTGATCGTATCAAACTGAGAGTCAGCAGAACCTGCAGGGATAGAGCCGTCCTGTTGTACGTCCACAACGCCAGATACACCGGAGGAATCGGGGCTACAGGTCCACCGTGAAGTTGTCGAATTCCATTTTAAAACCTCACCGTTTGAACAGCCTCGGATAAGACCTATTTGATTACTTAAGATCTCAAAACCTGAGACGGAACTTGTTGTCGGTGAAGTTCCGGATGTAATAAGCGGCAGCGCATTCGGATTCAGCATACCGTTTGCTAAAGTGATTTGCTGTGTTCCTGAACCCGCATAAATCACACCGTCGACAACAACATCACCACCTGAAAAAACAAACCTATCAGAATCCGAGTAAGATAAAGTTCCCCAATTTGAGCCATCCGATGCCTTGAAATAGAGAGATGGCGTATTGGCATCATTTGCTCCGTCCCCCAAGTACAGAATATTCTGATCAATATCTATACCGAACGGAGAACTTGCTGGAGTTGTACCTCCCAATGAGAAATCTGCTGTTGAATAGTTATTCGGATAAATCACATCAGAAGCAATGGTCCATTTGGAAGAGCCTGATCCCATTGCAGCAGACATATTTTCAAGAACTGTCTGTAGATCTCCTGAAGCTGACTGTGAAATATTAGTGCCGTCTACGCCAATTAAAGATGCTCCTGAAGAAGATCCAATACTTCCCAACTGCACATTGCCGATATAAAAATCGGACCCGGCAGCAATACGGATATTTCCGCTTGCGTCTACCGAGAAGTTATCAAAAGTTATTGTTGCATTGGTACCAGTAAGATAACCGCCTGCGGTTAAGTCTATTCCCGTTACGGTATCAATAACATCCTGGAGATTAAATGTTAATTCATTTGCAGCCGACCGCGTAACGGTAATGTCATCTCCGCTTACAAAATTAACCGACGATCCATCTTCTATATTGTCGTAACTTACTCCGTCTACTTCTGTCGTCCAGTATGAATATCCTGATTGTGAACTTGCAATGGTTACTTTTTTACCGTCTACAGTCAGAGTAATCCCGCTTCCCTGCTCGAATGTTAACGTGTCAGTATTGCTTGATGCAGTAATTGTATTTGAACCAACCTTGATATTCTTAAAAATTTCCTGTGCCGAGCCTGGATCGATATTGGTTATCAAAGGGCTTTGTGTCGTGCCTGCAATACTGATACCCTTGCCTGCTTCGACCCCATACAGGACATTTGATGCCGTAATTCTACCTGTCCCCAAATCTAGATTCTGCCCTCGTGCATCAATATCATCTAAAAATACCGAGGGCCCGTTCACCTGTAGATCTTCTATTTTTACTGTAGAGCGAAAATCCCACCCGATATTACTAATGATGGAACGGGCTAAACGGCTTGATTCAGCTGCAAGTACATTCATGTCATCCGTTTCAGAAATGTTGCCCTCTTTTTCACCTAACGTCTTTTCTGACTTGGCCTGATACCTGTCCGACATAATAGATTTCACAGCAGGATAAGTAGCGACAGCCGCAGCAGTAACTATCATAAGTAAAACAGCCAGTGACAATACAGCAGCACGTTTAAAAATAAAGTCCACTACCGGGTAATTATGTTTCTGAATAGCTTGCTTTGATGTAATGCTGTAAATATGCTCCTGACTTTTTTGTTTTTTTATTGCATTGACTTGATTTTTGTATTCTTTCGCTTTAGGAACATCGCTCAACGCAAATTTTCGATATCCTGACGGAGTACGAACTGAAGTAAAAACTTTTTCCTCTTCCCATCGTCGAACTGTAGATGAAGATACACCTACCAGGTGTGCAAATTCTTTTGGAGACAGGTTGTAATCCTTTTGTTCAGTCGACATAAAAAGTTTGGTATATGTTTTCATTAAAACACAAAACAAACTATGATGTCCAGTGCGAATAAGGCTTTTTTAGGCCTGATTGTTAATATTATTAATTAGATCTCAGTATTTTCGAGACTTTGTTCAACTATTTTGAAAGTTATTAAATCCTTTCTTTATGCCCTAAATTATATTTCGCACTCTTATTAATACGTTGCTTCACTCCTATGATACGTACGCAAAATTATGAAGTAAAATCTATTAATTTAGGGCTCTATAAATTATAAAGAAGAATTTATCAATACTGTCTATCAACCTATTCTCACTCCTTTAAAAATACTTAATTTTCTCAAATATTTATACATATACAATGTGTAATTTGTGCAAAAATACACATCTCTTCTTCAATGATTGTCAGACAATAACGATGATATACGCAAGCACCACCGCCAATGCAACAAGAAGTACGGTGAAAAATGAGTTCATAATAATGCCTATCAAAATTGTTTTTTTGGCAAGAGGATTTCTCCCAATGCTTCTACACCCCGAAGCGCTATTCGACCGAAAAGGAGAAACCCGCTGATAAATGCTATTGCAACAACGACCGTTGCAAGTGTATACCTGAAAATGGGTGAAGTCCCTGCCAATCCTCCGGAACCAAGCCCGAAAATTTCGGAGACTGACCGTTTCAGAGTACTGACCATGCCCTGATCTGACAAACCGATACTATCTGCAGAAAAGGTGTCTCCTAATGTAGTAAAACGAATATCTATCAATCCTCTGATCAGCGCGCTCTCCTGAGGATTCAATGGTTTAAATGATTCTGTAGCGACTGCAACAATGATTCCATCTTTATCCGCCTTCATGGCTTGACCCGGGGTACTTGATGCAGTCAAAAGGTCTCCCACCTCAATGGGTCCGGTTTCACCGTTAACTAATATCTTTGTTTCTCCTTTATTGATCATCAAGGTGTCGGCCAACGCTGAATTTTCCTCTTCAACAATAATGTCCGCTTGTTCTACGACAACTCCTACCATTTTAGAGTCATATGGCTTATCACTTAGGCGGTATTTATTGTCTTCAAAAGAGACTATGGATCCGACAGGAGGCTTTTGTGTAAGGACAATATTGGTGGCCGCTGTAAAAGGTACATACGAATATACTTGCCGAGGATGCATGCTTGTACCAAGGATGAGAATACTTGCGGATAAAAAAATGGAATAAGTATATTTTGATATTGACATCTACATTCATTAAATCACGAAAGCCTATTCTCCGTCAAATTATGATAAAAAAAAGGTACCCTACTGTGTGCAACAGCAGGGTACCCTTAGGTTCAAGTTTACGGTTCAACGTTTGCTTCCGGTGAAGCCTCTTCGGGTAACTCTATCTTTTCTTCAAGATTTGTTGCCGGCGGTGAGGGTAAAACTAATTCTGCAGGTGACGGTGTCGGACTCGGAGCTACAGTTTCTTCTCCTTCTTCTCCAGCTTGCTGCGTTGCCTGCTGTTCCAGAGCCTCCTGATATTTCGCCTTGAAATCTTCAAGAGTGCTTTGAGCAGCTTTATAATCTTCCTGCTGTGTCGCAGGATCTATCAGCCCTACTACAATCTGCATTTGGTCAACTGCAGGTCCGTAAAGGCCTTTTTGATAATATGTCCATGCAAGGTTGTAGTGAGCGTTCGCCCAATCCGGTTTCAATGATACAGCCTGTTCAAACATCTTCTGGGATTCATCATAGTTCTGGAAAAGATAATATATTCCCCCCAGATCGAGTCTCAAGACAGGGTTACGGGGATCCAGAACAATTGCCTGCTGATAAGCAGACACTGCCCATACAGGAGCGTTTTCAGCGACATTCACAATCTGTCGATAAACACCTGCAAGTGTTTGCCAGTTCGTCACTTTCAAAGGATTCAGTGAAACTGCTGTTTTTGCCTCAACGATTGATGCCTGTATTGCCTGAGCAATGGTTTGTCTATCCTGATCAGTCAATGAGTCCTGTTCTTTTGCAGCTATATTATTGGCTACTAACAGATTAGTTTGAGCAAATTGTCTATGGAATTCTTCACTCGCACTATTGTATTGCAGTGCTTTGACCTGATTCTCATAGAGCTGCTGGAGACTATTTGAGGCTACTCCGTCAAGAGATTTCTTGAAGTAATATTCAGCCATAAAGTGTCGTCCCAGGAAATAAACTGTACTACCGAGTACCAGTAGACAGAGAACAATCATTCCGATAAATATTGGCATAAGCCCGGTCAAGTCAATAATATATTCTTCCTGTGATGATTTCTTGTGCAGGTCAGCGGCCATCAGTGCCAAACTGAGGAAGAACATAAAGAAGGAAATGATCGAAGGAGGAAGGATCAGCATGATTATCAGCGAGATCACAAACAGAGCTGCGGTCTCGATTTTTACATCTTTTATTCTCTTGAAAAAAAGTGAAACAAGCAGTGTAAACCCGACTAACCCTAAGATCCCATTTTCTGTCAATATGTGCAATAATACCGAACGTGAGGTATTGAATGAATTCACCTGCCACAGATCAGTCAGGTTGTAATTTATAGAACGAACCTGAGTAAAGAGTGTTGCAAAATTGTCGACACCTACTCCGAATAATGCTGTCATCGGGTTCTTCAAGACTTCAACAGCAGCATACCAAGACAAACCAAAGGGAGGAATCACAATTTGAGCACCTTCATTCATGATTTGCTGTGTTATCACAAAAATATGGAAGATGCCTGCAAGTAGTGTAAAAAGCGCAATCACTCCTAAAATTATCATCATGACTTTATTTTGATCATCATTATGTCTTTGTGATTTGTACATTCTCCACATGTAAAATCCGAGCCCGGCAAGTACAAATATCAAATATGCCAGAAAGTGAATAGATGATCCGATAGGATTGAATGTTGTATTTGTCAGGAATGACCAGTATGCCGGTAACGTTGCATTCTGGAACGGGTCAACCATAATAATCAAGGAAAAGACAGATACCAAGGCACCGGAAATCGCAAGGAGTAAAATCGGAGAAATACTTGCCTTAGAAAATACATGCGATGCATAAAAATAAAAGATTATGAACGCACTGATCATAACCAGCCCATATTGAGGGTTATAAATTGCCTGTAACTTATTCGGTGACATGAGTACGATAGAAAGGATATATGAGAGCAGTATCAAAATCATCGATTGTGTTGCCGGATTATGAATCCAAGTAAATTTTCTGCCGACAAGAAATTTGCCGAATGAAAGAAACAAAAGACCAAACACAGCAAAAACAAGAAAGTAAAATTTGCTGTATATCAAAAAGTCCCGTGTTATAGGCACAAAAAAGAGCGGGAACAAGAATACGATCCCGTATATAACAAATTGAAGGATCTTGTTAATAGATTTGGACTGTGTACTCATATTACCTGATTGTAGAGAGTTTTTATTAGGATGTCAATGCCTTTCTCAAAAAGCTTACAAAAAGTTTTGTGACAATCCTTTTCTGGTCACAATCTCCTCCCTATTTGACCGTTTTTTGACAAAATTTTCTGAAGACTAAAGAGGTCTTACCTCTTATATGTATAATTAAAGTGGAACTAATTCGGGCGCAAAAGAATTTTAACCTTGCCGCATTTTATTGGATTACCAGAGGTATCTTTTACACTACGAAACTCCTGAGGACATAATTCAGATTGCATTGCTTTCGGGTTTTCAAGTGCATATCCTACGATGTGAGTAGCTCGGACAGATATCCCGTATCCGGGTACAGTGCCTATTCCAATACTGGCTCCTCGTTCGATCGGACCATTCTCATTTGTGACTAGAACATCAATTTGCCCTACTAAACCGATAAGCTGCGAGTTATTGGTATTCTCTTTTGCATTTCCGATAAAGCCGGCCGTACCTGAAATTGCTCCCACAAGGACCTCCTCTTTTTTTGCAGCAGAAATGCCTGTCTCAGAAATTGCCATTATAGTTCCTAACGGATATTCTGTCAGAGAACTTATTTCAAAATACTCAGCAAAATCTGCTCCTTTTGTTTCATAAGATACCCCATTGTTATTGAGTCTTATTGACCCCACCTCAACTCCGGCTTCTTCTTTTGTAACATCAGCTCGAAAAGAAATAAATTTTGCATTGTCACTTGTACTTGGAGTTGCAAGTCCTAATGACATAACTTGTGTGTTCTCAGAATCTTCAATACTGATATTCTTAATGCTTGCTATTGGGTTGTATGGTTCGAGGCCTGCTATTTCAAGTTTTGAAGTCGGTTCAAAAATTCCTATCCCCACATTCCCTGAAGGTATGAGTGTATATCCTCCTGCATCGGGCTGTAATGTTATGTTCCCCTCTCCCCCACTAATTGTTTTGAGGCTTAATGAAGCTCCTTCTATAGTAAATTCTCCTGACGTTGCTTTTAGCGCTGGATCAGAGGCTTCAATGAGTATTAATCCATTTTCATTAAGATATGGAATGTCATTGGTACCTGTTCCTACCGATTTACCGGATACCTGAGCTGAATTTTGTGAATAGGTAGAGCTTAATATCCGATAGCGGGGCATAATCTCTTCTCCTGTTGAAATAGCAACTCCCAAAAAAATGACTTCATTTGTAAGGACTGCTTCAGGAATAGGATCCATACTACAATCGGATCCTAATATAACCGTAAATTCACCGCGATAATCCGGTTCTATTCCTTCTGTTCCAATGCATCTGCCTTCATATAATGGAGATCCTGTATTAGGCTGAGCGTACAAACGAAATATGACATCAGTTTTCGTATCAATAGGATTTCCTTCCGCGTTTTTCAGCGTTCCTCTAAAGGGCAAGGTTCCGTCAGATGATCGCTCAACTTCAACGTTTGCAGGCTTATATATTAAATACAAACTCAAAATTACTAGTAATAACGCAAAGAGAATCAGAAGTAATGAAAATACTTTTTTCCTACTCGTGTTAAAATTACTTACTTGATTCAGCGGATTTTCAAATTGAGAACTTCTTTCCTCCACCTTCTCTTCAACTAAACTACTAAGGTACTGATATTCTGATTTAGTAACCTTATCACTCTCTTTAAGCCAATTAATCCATTCCTTCAATTCATTTTTCAGATCTATGAGTTCTTTAATATCTCTCGTTGAAAAAAGTCTGCGATGGATTGTGTGTTGTAGATTATCAATCGTTTTTTTAGCCATATCTACTAACAATGATAACATGTAGGTTATAAAAGAATCCTTACAATCTTAACATTATCATATATGGTTACGACGATAAGAATTAAAAGAAGTACTAACGTAAATTTTAAAATTCCAGCGGTAACTATTCTAATTTATAGGGCTCAATATAATATTATTACGTACGAACATATTTTAAATTAATCACAATTGAATTATAAAGTCTTTAGGCTTTTGTAAGCCCCATATATCAATTATTGTTGCCTTATATTTACATATTTAAGCTGAGTTCTATATCTCCCACAACTATTAATTTACTATAAGTTTAAATCATTAATATAGATTGCTCTTTCATTCTATATTTGATTTTATCATTGAATATTTAGTTTGGACCCATGTTATCTAATAACTTATATTAATATATAATCAATGTTAATTTATATCCCTTATATTTATATATGGCTTTGTTAAAATACCTTATTCCTGATTTCCTTTGTCCAAGAAGTAGATAAGACTTGACCCTATAGTACTTATATAAACAATTATAAAGATATAGTCTCAATTTTTGATAATAATCACTATTATTCCTAACGTCAGAACGTAATTGTACTGCTATTGTAGGCATTTTCGAGATACTGTTAGGACAACCTTTTCAATATTTGATTTTTTCTAGCCTTTTATTAAAGTCTAAAATACTTGTATCAACCTTTAGCAGATTTATATAAAATCTGATAATTAATCTTTGTCATAGCGCTTTATAGAGCTTAGATATTTTATACTATTGACAGGCGTAAGTTTTTCTGTTAATTTTTAAACATGGGAATCAAAGATCGACGAACGAAAATTTTGCTCGCATTGGTTTTAATGTCAAATGATACTTTTACCTCTTTGACTTTTACTTCTGATATATGTGACGTTTTTGATTTAACGCTTAATCGAAAAACGAGAGCTACATTTACAGACCTTGTTAAAGACGGACTGATTACGGATCAAAGTGACGGTGAAATTTTGAAGTTTACCCTGACGGAAGAGGGTCATAAGGACATCGCTTTAAACTTTCCTGTATTTAGATTTTCTCGTGAAAAGTGGGATGGATTATTTCGAATTTTGTCTTATGAAATTCCGGAAAAGAAAAGAGAATTACGGGATAAATTAAGGAGAGAAGTTGCCAGCTGGGGTTTAGGTCCATGGCATCGTTCGTTTTGGTTGACTCCTCATCCCATAGTTACTTCTTTGCGAAAGTTGGTTTCAGAAAAAGAAGAAGAACAGTACGTACAGGCTTTTGAGTCAACGCATGTATTTGGAGATAGAGAGCTTCTTATAGAGAAGGTATGGGGTAAAAAGAAGCTTGAGTCTCAGTATAGATCCCTATTTAAGAAATGGCATCAAATACTTTCTAAAGACCAGGATAAGGTTACCAAAATGAAACATGTTGTGACTGAGTATGTAGATATTCTCAAGGAAGACCCGGGACTGCCTAAACAACTAATCGGAGACAACTGGATCGGTTATGAAGCTGTTTCTCTATTTAGAGAAATCAGGGATATACTTCTTACTGCTTCAAAGTAGCTGTACTGCCACTTTTTCGCCGAAATTCAACGTATGAAATTGCCCACCCTTAGCTTCTACTGATTTTCGTCCTAACTCGTCAATTATAGGTGAATTTTCAGGCATATATACTGTAATTAACTTATTCCCAGATACATACCTTTCAACCGTAAAAGGTGAAATGTGTTGCTTCGCTCCAACTATCACTAATTGATCTTCTAAGTCAATAAAAAACATGTTGTCATAAAAAGATATTTTGATATTTTCTTTGTAATCATTCTCGTAAAGAATACGATATCTGTCCTCTAATACTTCCCTGCTTGATCTTCGGGAAGAAATGAAGTTACCGATATTTCTGGAATAATAGGGAGTACTTTTACCGACACATGAGAGTATGTCTTTTGGACTCCCTTCTGAAGCAACAACCGGCCTTTTACCGAGTGCTTTCAATACCACAGTGGTCCCGGATTTTTCATTACAAATTACGATCGTATCTTTTTCTGAAAAAGACATGAACGTGTAAAAAATATTTAGAATAGCTATAATAAGCCCCAAAATACTTACTATACGGACCGATACGTATGTATGCTCCATGATTATTGTAGGAACCCTAATGGATTTACCTGCGCTCCTCCTGACCGTATTTCGAAATGCAAATGAGTACCGGTAGATCTTCCTGTCGATCCCATCACTCCGATTCTCTGCCCTTTTGAAACTACTTGTCCAGCTGATATTTCTATCGCAGACAAATGTGCATATAGCGTCTGATAACCGTTCCCATGATCCACTATGATATGACAGCCATATCCGTATGCCAAACAGCCAGTATAAGTGACTGTTCCTGTATCCGATGCAATAATTGCCGGAGCTGCTGAATTTGCGATATCCAATGCCATGTGATACCACACAGGATATGTGGTAATTGATCCGGATGTAGGCCAAATAAATGAGGATGTTCCCTGTACACCTGCCTGTGCTTTGGCAACATATCGGAATTGTGCCTGTTGAGGTGTAGGTTTATCCTCTATGGTGCCATCTGGGACATATAGTGCTTGTCCCGGTGTAAGCTGAAATGTATCTGGGTCAGCAAAATCGTTGAACGGGAAATTTACAATATTCTGTGC
Organism: Candidatus Roizmanbacteria bacterium; assembly: GCA_016700135.1. Lineage (NCBI taxonomy): Bacteria > Candidatus Roizmaniibacteriota > Candidatus Roizmanbacteria bacterium. The sequence goes on along the minus strand of CP065004.1, from coordinate 607,162 downwards.
GTCAACATTATATTTTTTAGCGACTGCATAAATATTGTCTCCTGCAACCACCTTATGGACGATTCCAGTTACCGGCGGTATATCTAATTCTTGTCCTGGCTTGATAATATCAGATTTTAGATCGTTCGCCCATTTTATGGTATCAATTGACACATTATAGCGTGCTGCTAATGAAGCTAGGGTTTCGCCTTCTGATACTGTATGTTGATAAACTTTGTCCCTCGGTTTTGCAGAAACAACAGTAGTAACGGGATTATCAAAAGGATCAAAACTAATCGAAGCACTTTGGAAATAAGTCTGTTGTCCCGGGATATCATCCTCAAAAGGGTTATTTTCCGCAATAGCCGGGCCAGCTACTAAAACTGTAATAATGAGGAGAAAAAAAGATGTATTTAAAAATGAACTAGAGTATTTCCCTCGTTTCACAACCAACAGAGCAACAACGACATCCTTGAATTTTTCAATTTGATTGCCGTAATAGAGTGCCCTTGAAGTAAAATACCGCTTGAGAAACAGAATAAATTCTCTGATATCTTTCATAGAGATAAACCTCATTTTACTACACAGGTAAATGATTTGCTGTTAGAGATATACCGCAAGACGCTGTAAGGCAACCTCAAAAGCTGAAGACTTTAGATCGATTTGCTCTTCCTGTGACCGAGTCCAAACATCGGAAAAAGCAGCCTGCATAAGAATTTCAAGCTTTGACAAAACTTCCTCTTTAGTCCACCAATATCCTTGCTTTCCTTGTACCCATTCCAGATAAGATACAATAACACCGCCAGCGTTGGCTAGAACGTCTGGAAGGATCACAATTTTTTTATGTGTAAGATATTCTCTTGCTTCTTCGGTTACAGGACCGTTCGCCATTTCAACAATAATTTTCGCACGGATATTTTCCATATTTTTAGCGCTAATAACACCCTCAAGAGCTGCTGGGACAAGGATATCAACAGGTAGCGTCAATAACTCGTCATTGGTGACCTTTTTCCCTTTGCGACTATCACACACTCCCTCTGAACAGTAACATTCAGCAATACTGCCCTGCTTTTTTTTGCATTCCAGTACCATCTGCACGTCAAGAGGTTCCCCCTGTTGAGCATAGATTCCACCTTTGGAATCTGAAACAGCAACGACATGATGGTTTTGTTTGGATGCGGCTTCAGAAAAGAAATACCCGACATTACCAAATCCTTGGATAGCAATCGTAAGCGGTGTCTGCTTATTGAGATGCAAGCGCGATAATAACTCTTGTAAAGCGATAACCCCACCATAGCCAGTAGCTTCTTCACGTCCAAGACTTCCGCCGTGTACTACTGATTTTCCGGTAAATGCTGCAGGCTCTTTTTTCCCTTTTCTAGCTTCATATTCATCCAGCATCCATTTCATGATTTTAGAGTTGGTATTGACGTCAGGCGCCGGTATATCAACATCTTCACCCATAAAAGGGGTAAGTTTGGCAGCATATTGCTGACTTAAACGCTTTTGCTCACTTTCGGATAATAACTTTGGATCAACTGCAATTCCTCCTTTACCTCCCCCCATAGGTATATTAGCGACCGCTGTTTTTATTGTCATCAACAAAGAAAGAGCTTCCACTTCTTCATGAGTCACGTTCGGATGAAATCTGATACCTCCTTTATATGGCCCTCTGAGGCTGCTATGCTGTGACCTATACCCTTTATATATCTCGATAGTCCCGTCATCTTTCACCAATGGTAAGGCGAATTCAAGAATCCTTTCGGGTATAGTAACTCTATCAATAAACTGTTGGTTGAAACCGACTCTTCTCGCAGCTACGCTAACAAGTTGTTGAGCAGACTCAAGCATTACTTTACCGGAACTTGACATATTAGAAATTAAATAATAATACCCGTCCGTGACTTTTCAACCAACTCAATTTTCCTCAATCCATCTCTCTGCATCAAGTGCTGCCGCAACTCCCATACCTGCTGCAGTACTTGCCTGCCGATACACGTGATCTACACAGTCACCGCCGGCGAAAACTCCCTGAACTGATGTCATTGTCTGAAATTTCGGATTATATATACTTTTTGCTGTCCCGCCAGCCAGTACAGAAAGTGCATGGGTAGCGGTTGTAATAACATATCCTTTTTCATCAAGCTCAATTGAATCTTTGAACAGTGTAGTATCCGGCTTATGTCCGATAGCTACAAATACTCCATTAACCGGTAAAACAGTATTATTCTTGTGAGGACTTTTCAGTGTAATACCTTCAACTTTCGATTCGCCGTTAATAGTAACTATTTCATTATTCAGAACGAGTTCAATTTTCGGATTATTCATAACTCTCTCCTGCATAATTTTTGAGGCTCTGAACAGTTCTCTTCTATGTATAAGATATACCTTTTTAGCAAACCGCGTCAGAGTCTGCGCTTCTTCCATCGCTGTATCTCCGCCCCCTACAATAGCCACTTCCTTATCACGGAAAAAAAAGCCATCACATGTGGCACATGCTGAAACCCCTTTTCCACGAAGCTTTTGTTCTGATTCTAAACCAAGCCAGAGAGCTTGTGCTCCAGTAGCGATAATGACCGATTTAGAGCGGTATTCTGCTTTTGTGGTCTTAACAGTATGCGGATTTTGCTTAAAATCAACAAACGTTATATTTTCATCTTTTATCATGGTCCCGAAGTGTTCGGCCTGTTTACGTAATGTCTGAATAAGATCGGGGCCCATAATTTCCTGATAACCGGGAAAGTTTTCTACTTCAGAGGTAAGCATTAGTTGCCCTCCAGGTGGTGATCCGGCAAAAACAAGAGGTTGAAGTCCGGCGCGAGCAATATAAATGGCCGCGCTTAATCCTGACGGGCCTCCGCCGATAATTATCACATTGTGTAGATCATTCATAATTAAAAGACAAATAGTAATAGTAGAGTTAACTATATCACAGCTTGTACCACAATCCTACCATTTTCATTGTCTTTTAATATGATAGTATCACATTATTTTTATTGCAAGTAAAATATTCCGTCTGAAGGTTCTAAAGGTTTATTGTACGGTCAATTAGCTTTTTGACTTCCTCTTTTTTATCAGGAGGAATGATGCCGTTGAAATACTGAATGACAATTTCCTCTGTAAGGCCGTCAATTGCCTTTTTGACTGCTGATATTTGCTGAAGTACTTCAATACAATCTCTTTCTTCCTTTACCATTTTTTGAATCCCTTTCATCTGTCCTAAAATTCTGCTGACACGTCTGTCAAGTCCTTCCATAATCAAAAGCAACTGATAACTCTCTAATTGTATCAGTTTTTAAGCGACAACAGTGGAATTACAAATGATTACAGATAATTCACGTCGGAGATATAAAAGAATCTTAGGGCTTTATATAAACCTAAAGATAATTAAATCACGGGAGTAGAATTATCATTTAATCTCTGGTTTTACCCCTTATGAAGAGATTCTAAGAATTCTTTATTACTCTTTGTTTTAGGTAATTTATCGATTAGAGCCATCAATCCCTCTTCTGAAGTTCGAAGAGACATCATTCTTCTCAATGTTGTAATTCTTTTCAGCGTTTCAGGATCAAGCAGCAATTCCTCATGACGTGTTCCTGATTTTGTAATATCGACTGCCGGATAAATACGTTTTTCAGCAAATTTTCGGTCCAGATGGATTTCAAGATTGCCTGTTCCCTTCAGTTCTTCATAAATCAGGTCGTCCATTCTGGATTCGGTACCCACAAGTGCTGTCCCAATAATGGTTAAACTTCCACCTTCCTCACAGTTTCTAGCTGCACCGAGGAACTTTTTAGCAGGATATAAAGCCTGGGGATCAAAACCTCCAGATAATGTACGTCCGGAATTATTGATACTAAGATTGAAAGCACGGGCGAGTCTTGTGATGGAATCCAGAAGTATAACAACATCTTCTCCCATTTCTACCAATCTTTTTGCTCGTTCAAGTGCCAAATTTGCTACTTTTGTTTGCTGACGTGGAGTTTCATCAAAATGTGATGCTGCAACTTCCCCTTTAATAGATCTTTTAATTTCTGTTACTTCTTCCGGACGTTCCCCAATCAAAATAGCTATAAGGTGCACTTTGGGATGATTAGCGGTTATCGCTTTAGCGATGTCGCGAAGAAAAGTTGTTTTTCCTGCTTTCGGCTGAGAAACAATGAGTGCTCTCTGTCCGAAGCCGATTGGCGCTACAAGATCAATGATTCTTGTAGAAAGTATATCCTGTTCTGTTTCAAGCTGGATTTGCTTTTGAGGATGAAGGAAGTCAATGCATCAAACTTGTTACGCTTTCTGCTTTCTTCTTCAGTCATCTCACGTCCGTTTACTTCTTTAATTAATAGCAGACTGTGAAAGCGTTCACCGTCTTTTGGAGGTCTGGCAAGACCTCTGACATGATCTCCTTTCCTAAGCCAAAATCTTCTGATTTGGGAGGTTGAAACATAAATATCCTCATCTGGATTCACTGTATAATCTTTTCTCAAAAAACCGTATCCTCCGTATGTTACATCTAAAATACCATCAGCTTCATAGCTGGATTTGAGGTCTTCTTTTAATTTATCGCTAATCTCATCTTTACTAACCATTTCGGACTCCGAGGCAGATGCAGGTTTTGTAGATTCAACTTTTTCAATAGGTTTTTCCTCGTATTTTTCTAACATAGAAGATACATCGAGCGATTCAGACAGCTCGTCTTGAGGGTTTGATTTATTTGAAGATGGCATAAATTTATTCAAATTTGTAATTAGTAAAGAATTTCAGCTTGTTGCGGGCCGTCTATGGACGGAAACACACTGAAGAGGTCATGTGAAAGATGTGATGTTGATATTATAGCGTAATTATTAGAAATTGCAAAATATATTGTTGTACGTGAACGTACAGGTACATAATAATTCTCTAGCTGCAAAAGTGTTCCGCCATATTTTGAAGTAAAGGATCAAAACACTAAGTAGTTTCTTCTAATTAAATAATCCTCCGTATGAAATTCTGTGCTGAATCTTTTTTTCTAGTTTAACGGGTGGGTGAGCTTGCTAACCCTTGTTATTCAAGACGTCACTTTCTCGTCGGCGATCCTCATCACCGATTTACCCTAGAAAATTGCTTGTTCAAAAAAGATTTCAATTTGATATTTCATTTGGAGGATTAAGCTTACTATACACAATCCTTATATTATTTGTCAAGAGCGAGAATACCTTCTTACAGTGCTATAACAATAGGAAATCTCCGTGAGACTCTTTTTATCTGTTATACTCATGGGTATGAAAAAAGGGCCATTGATTTTGCTGGGCGTTCTTATAACAATTCTCTTTTTCATTTTGGGCATGCAATTCGGCAAGCGTGTTCAAACAGCTGATGAAGCTTTGCAACTGTTACTTACCATTGCTCCCTCACCATCCATTTTGCCTGTGACTCAAAAACCAATCCCCTCTTTCCGACTATTTGACAGTACCACATGCGGATTCTCAATGTTGTACCCTGAAAGCTTAAGCACGAAAAAAATCAGCAGTAACTCGGGAGCGTTTATTGACGAAACCAGCAATTCAGTAATGAGTTTTACTTGTAATGAAGAAATGCCTGTCGTATCAGAAGCAACGAGTTCCGTTACTCTTGATGACGTTGATGGTATAGAATATCTAAGCAACGATACCAATACTATACGGATTGAACATCCGACTAGAGAGACTACCCTGTCTATAACGTTCGAAATTGCCTATCGAACTCTAGTCGAAAGGACTTTTATATTTACGGAATAGAAATATGAATATTGCTTACTTTGGTTCTCCGCAATTATCTGAATTACTTTTAGATAGGCTTTTAGAAAAAAACTTACCGATAAGCCTCGTTATAACCCAGCCAGACAAACCAGCCGGAAAAAGGTTGGAAATAACAGCTACTGCAGTAAAAAACAATGCAGTAGTTCACAACATCGAATTCTTTGATAAACCGCTAAAAAAATACGAGGATGAATTACTCTCTATTATCCGTGAAAAAAAAATTACTTTGGGAATTTTGTTCGCATATGGTGAGATCCTTTCAACAAGCCTGTTGAAAAGCATCCCTTTCGGAATATGGAATGTTCATCCTTCTTTATTACCCAAATATCGCGGACCTTCTCCGATTGTATATCCACTAATACTTGGCGAAGCTGAAACCGGAACTACGCTCATGCAAATGAATCAAGGATTAGACCAAGGTGACATACTTATGCAAACATCCGTATCCATAAAAGCGAGAGATAAGCGTGAGCAGATCGAGCAAAAGCTTGTGGCACTTGCGGAACAACAGATCTTTTACGCTCTGTCATTGCTTAAAACGAATTCCCTCCAAAGTAAGCAGCAGGAAGAACATCTTGCTACTTATACGAGACTTTTAAAGAAAAAAGACGGCTTTATTACTCAGACTTTTATTTCTCAAGCGCTAAATAATAAAAATGTCACGTTTGAGCAATTACCTGAAATCCTGCAACGGTATCACGTAAAAAATAATATCCCTCCAAAAAAAAACTATGACGCCGGCCCTGTGCTCTACCATCTATATCAGGGCCTTCATCCCTGGCCGGGTGTCTGGACGACCATCAAGGTCGGTCCTAATGAAAAGCGGCTCAAACTCCTAGATATGACATTTGAAGATAACACTCCCCAACTCCGCCAAGTACAACTCGAAGGGAAAAGGGCTGTAGAATTTTCAGTATTTAATAAAGCCTATAACTGTTTCTAGAATCAGTTAGATAGGGCATATAAATGCCCTATAAATATGTATATTGTTATAGTAATACTTATTTTTTTGAGCCTATATATTTTACTTTGCTTTTTAGAACTTTTATTGGCTCCTCCAAGCTCTATTCGTTGTTAAACAAGCTACTATATTGGTTATTTTTATGATAACCTCTACTTACTTCCTGCTTTTAGTGGCATTAAAAAATATATGGATTTTCTTTTCATCGGTATGCAATAGCTTTTTCCGTTTTTATAATAATTAAGATCGCAACTAAATGGCTCCTACGGAATCTTAAAGAACAATCAACAATAATGGCAGTTGTGAGAGATGTTTGCTAAAACAGAATGAGTTTTATAAATATTTTCTTACAAAAAGTATTCTATCACCTACTATTGAGCCTAAATCCTCAAAATCGCCCGAATTACCTACCTCTCACTTAAAAAAGGGCACTGATATCTCATTTATTTACAATATTCACCGCATTCCAATGTTTCTTATGTGGTTTTTATTTATTTTCCATCTCCATATTTAGTATTAATTCTTCATGAGCACGTTCCGTTAAGTTGTCAAAATGACCAAAAATAATGTTGTCAATTATATTTCTGAAACGTCGCTTTTTATTTTGATAATTGTATCTATGATCCATACTATACTCCCCCATGGTATATGGGGATATTTCTCTACTCTAAATAATTCCCGCAATAGCGTTAATAATTTATACACAAATTATCCACAACCAATATACTTTGCGAACTTTTAAGTTTTGAACCTTTATTTTTTGAAAGTTAAGGGAAATGATTATAATAGTGTCTACCTGCTTGGGTTCTCGCTCTTAATAGAGTAATGTTTATTTGATGTCCGTCGTTGATAAACTCTTTAATAGTAGGTTCTTTATTCTGTAATAACTAAACGGCTTCTGTTTTTACGCATGAGTTAAACACACCTGTATAAGATGTATATTATTTAATAATAAATGATATATTATGATCTATTTAAAATTCGGGACATTATTACCCTTAAAATGAATTTCTGTGCTAGAATGTGTCTATGAATATTCGCATAAAACGAATTGATTCTTCTCTCCCATTACCTGAATATCAGACAGAAGGCTCCGTTGCATTTGATTTGTATGCTCGTGAAAAAACAACCGTTCAGCCCTGGTCTCCTACCATTATTCCTGCAAATATAATCGTGGAAGTACCTGAAGGTTATTTTTTAATGCTTGCCAGTCGCAGCTCTACACCTATAAAAAAAAACCTGATAATTGCAAATAGTATTGGAGTCATAGATCAAGATTATCACGGAGATAAAGATGAAATCGGCATACAGGTTTTGAATTTTTCTAAGGAAAATGTCACTGTCGAAAAAGGAGAAAGGATTGCCCAGGCACTACTAGTCCAAATTGCTAAAGTCGAGACATTCGTTGAAGTCAAAAGTATTAAAGAGACATCACGCGGAGGATTCGGAAGCACCGGATAATAAGCCAATCATAATGCATATAAAGACATCTATATATATCAAAATTGATGATTCAATTTTTGCATCATGCAGACCTCAGAACAACAATATCTAAACCTTTTGAAAGACATCCTCGAAAACGGTATTTACAAGGACGATCGGACAGGAACCGGTACTTATAGTCTGTTTGGTAGACAAATTCGATTTAACTTACAGGAAGGGTTTCCTCTACTTACTACAAAAAAAGTCTTCTTAAAAGGCATTATTCATGAGCTGCTTTGGTTTTTACAGGGAGAATCAAATATAAAATATTTGGTTGATAATAACGTACATATCTGGGATGACTGGCCATATCGATTTTACAAAGAGTCAGTCGAGAAAGAAAACAAACAGCCTTTAACTCAAACGGAATTTATTGAAGAAATAAAAAAATCTGATATATTCGCTAAAAAGTGGGGCGAGCTCGGACCTGTATATGGCGTGCAATGGCGCCATTGGAAAACACCCGAAGGCGGAGAGATTGATCAAATTTCCAAATTGATTGACGAAATTAAGAAAAATCCGAACTCGCGTCGGCTTATAGTCAGTGCCTGGAATGCAGCCGATATTGAGGAGATGGCAAAAGCTGGACTTCCTCCCTGCCACACTATGTTTCAGTTCTATGTTGTTGACGGAAAGCTTTCCTGTCAGCTGTATCAAAGAAGCGCCGATGTATTTCTGGGAGTACCTTTCAATATCGCGTCCTATGCTTTACTTTTGATGATGGTAGCACAAGTAACCGGTTTAGAGCCCGGGGACTTCGTGCACACATTCGGAGATGTCCATATATACAAAAATCATCTTGATCAAGTCAAAGAACAACTCAAAAGAGATATTCGTCCCTTCCCTACTATAAAACTAAATTCTCATGTCAAATCGATTTTTGATTTTACCTTTGAAGATTTTACTCTTGAAAACTACAATCCACATCCACCGATAAAAGCAAAAGTAGCGGTATAGAACCTACAAATACTATATATCATATAGTAACTAAATAACTCTTAATATATCTTTCTATGCCTTATTTCCGATCAAATATATTCGACACTTTACTTTGTCCAGAGAGGTATCTGACTCAATTTTGCTACTGAAAAGATTTGGTAGAAATCCGGCCTTTGCCTTACTTGTCAGAACAGGATTTCATACTTATACATATAACTGCTAAAAACCGACCAATTTCATCTTATATTGTTCTTAAATATCTACACTGATTTATGTATTTTATGCTTTCATAGTAGCATGTCATAATTTATGACAGAAAATTTTTAGCACTTCTGTTTAGCAAAAATCTCTCTCCATAACAGCCTGCAAGGTATTCTGCTACAATAATCCTATGAAAACTATTGCAGTATATGACCCTACGGCTACAGATCAGCAAAGCAGAGTACGGGGTATAGGTCGCTATTTTCAGACGCTTAAAGAAACCTTTAACTCAATTTCTACTCCACATCCCGTTGGAAATGTTAACCCTTCACTGTATCAAGAACAGCCAGCAAACCCTTCTGACAATCTCTATTTCAACTACTTATCGGAACTAAAATCTCTTCGTCCTGAGATGATTTTTCTAAATCCCTTTTTTAATCCGGTACAAAAGCCTTTATTTTCGGGAAAGAAAACCCATAAACAGTTAGCAGTTATTCATGATCTCATACCGCTAAAATACAAAAAAAATTATCCAACTGGATTACGCGGATGGTGGTACAACTTTTTAAACAAACGGGCAATAAAAAAATATGATCTCATTATCACCGACTCTGAGGTTAGTAAAAAAGACATCGTAACATTGTATAAAGTCCCTGCGGAAAAAGTTCGGGTAATATACCCAACTGTAAGCCGCCTGTTTTTGCCTCATTTAGATACTTCCGAAGAATCACCCGCACATCACCATCCTTTTCACAAAGAAAACAATCAAATAATCCCTGAATTCAGCAGACTTCCGCTTGATCAGATCACCAAGAATGAATTATTAAAAAATCTTAAAGACTTTGCAATCTATGTCGGAGACGCTACCTGGAATAAAAATCTCCCGAACTTAGCACGGGCTTTAAAAATGACGAACATTACCTGTGTATTTGTCGGGAATGTATTTAGCGAAGCAAACGTAAAACAACTATCGGTGAAACCGCATCCCTGGCAAAAATCACTTTATGAATTTCTGCAGCTGGCACAAAATGATAAACGGTTTATTTTCCCCGGTTTCATCTCGGATTTGGAACTACTGTTACTTTATTCGAATGCCCGCATGAATCTGTTGATGTCTTATGATGAGGGATTCGGTTATTCATTTGCGGAAGCAGGATATATGAGTACTCCGAGTGTCCTTGCCGATATCCCGATCTTCCGTGAAATTGCCGGCGAGGCAGCCGTATTTGCTAATCCCCAGGACCCGAAGGATATAGCGCAGAAAATGAGCGAACTTTTTTATGATAAAGTACGGCATGAGAAACTGAGCATCCGGGCATTTGATCGGGCACAGAGCTATAATCCTTCCCGCTTTCAAAAAGAATGGCTGGGATTGTTACAAATAATCTGATCCTATGGATCTTTTTTACTATATTTTTCTTTCTATAGTTTACCTCCTCACAATGCATCTAGCTCTTTCTACAACCCGTGAGTTTCATTTCTTTCAGGCCATATCACTTTTTTCGCTGGGTGGCTTTATTGGATCTTCTTTGGATTCCTACATCACGGGCTTCGTGTTTGCAGTCGTTATGCACCTTATGTTCTGGAATAAAGGAGCAGATTAAGAGAATTAGGGCTTCTTATCGGGAAATATTCTTTCATCCATGAATGTGAACAATTATTTCATTATGGATTGATATAGAGACATATTTCCTTATGACACACCGTGCACCAGAACTTTTTAGCGCTCCCAAAACAGACCGGCGAAAGTAGACTATTTATATCTCAGACGTATTTCTTATTAAAGAAGAATTATAGAGCAAATAATCTTTTGCCGTTTTTTGTTGTTTCGTGAATGAGATTTTCCGCCGAGATTCCTTTTAAGGAAGCTACTTTTTCAGCAGTGTACACAATATTTTTCGGCTCATTCGGATATTTTTTTTCCGTAAGGAGAGGTTCAGGAAGTATATACGGACTGTCAGTCTCGATAACGAGCATCTCAAGCGGAACCTTCTGAATAAAACGCTGCTTATCAGTATCATAAGTTACATCTCCGTCTACACCGATAAAGATGTTGTGATCACGCGCAAACTGAAGCAAGTCAAGGTCCGGCTCACAACAGTGAAAAACAGCTCTACCTTCCAATTGAGGAGTCCATTTCTCTTCAAGCAACGGCAACAAATCTTCTTTTGCCTCCCTATTATGAAGAATCAGTGATTTTTTGTGCTTAACAGCAAGATCAATCTGCAACCCGAGTAACCGTTTTTGGACAGATATAAATTCCGGAGATATATTGTATTCCCTGTATATTGTCTCCTCATAAACATGCCTGTCCATTCCTACTTCACCGATAGCTACCACTTTGTGTGATTGTAGCAGCAATTCTATCTCTGACAACTCACTCTCAACGGTAATATCTTCCCGTTTCAGTAAGTTGTATACATGGTGAGGGTGTATGCCGACAGCAGCAAATAGCCAGTCATATGCTTCGGCGATTTCTATTGCCTTTTTTGATGTTTTAACGTCCGTTCCCGGTATGGTTATTAATGAAACTCCACTATCGTGAGCGTTTTTAATAACATCAGACAGTGTCTTTTTGTAGCGTTTAAAATTCAGATGACAGTGTGTATCAAACATGCTGATTAGTATAACGTATTGAATATTTAGTATAAAGCTGTGAGCAAGCATACGCGACAACATTTCCTCTGTTTCCCCTTTATACTCTATACAGAATACTATATACTATATATATGACTATCTTCATCGGCGCAGACCACCGTGGATATCACCTCAAAAATGAATTGATTGAGTATCTTCAAAATAAAAACATACGTGTGGAAGACCTGGGGAATTATGAGCACAACCCGGAAGACGATTTCCCCGATTTCTCCCATAAAGTTGCCGAGGCTGTGCTGCAAAATCCGGAAGAATTTCTCGGAATAGTGATTTGCGGTTCAGGTGTGGGAGTAAGTATATCTGCCAATCGTTATAAAGGTATTTACTGCGGTCTGGCATTTAACAAAGATCAGGTCAAAAGTGCCCGTGAACACGACCATATTAATGTCTTGGCGCTACCTTCGGATTCGGTATCGCCCCCACAGGCACAGGAACTGGTTGATATCTTTATTGAGACAGAACCTTTGAAGAAAGAAAAGTATCTCCGCAGGCTTCATAAAATCGATCAGTCAGGACAATAAATACTAGATCACAACCTGATACTTGCCCGTTGCATTTTTTTCAATAATTCCTGACAATTCCAGACTTGAAAGTAGCTGCAAAACGTGAAATACGGGAATATTCAGAGCACGCGAGAGATCATCTGTGGTAAATGCTTCTTTTGAAAGGACATCATACACCTGCTTTTCAAGACCGTCCAGAACCGGTTGTTTTGCAGATGTCAGCTTGTGCATATGAAACTCCTCAAGAATGTCCTCTACATCCGTCACAAGCTTCGCTCCTTCTTTCAGAAGTAAGTTCGGAGCCTTTGAGAATGCTGAGTTGATAGGAGATGGCGGAGCAAAAACCTCTTTCCCCTGCGCCAATGCATAGCGTGCCGTGATCAGTGAACCGGAATCTATCAAACCTTCAGCCACAAGCACTCCCTGGGATATGCCGGAAATAAGACGGTTTCGTGTTATAAAATGACCTTTTATTGTCCCGTTGTCCGGAGGGAACTCAGAAATAATCAGACCGTTGTTTCGTAAAATTTCCTTGTATAAATGACTGTTCACGGCAGGATAAACAATATTTACTCCGCAGCCGAGGAACGCAATCGTTCTGGAACCGGCATGAATAGCGGCCCAATGAGCTAAAGCATCCACTCCCATAGCCATGCCTGAGACGATTACGGCATTATTTTCTGCAAGTTCTTTGCTGAATTTTGTGGTAATCATCTTCCCGTACTCAGTCGGATTTCGGGTACCTACTACAGCAAATAAAAAATCTGTATCCCAGTCATAGCTGGAGATGTCGCCTTTTACATAAAGGCAGATTGGAGGATCACTTATTTCGCGTAAACACTTCGGAAACAGTACATTTTCGCGGTCAATAACCATAATTCCCTGATTAGCCAGCCGCCGTATTTCAAGGTCAGGATCTAAAGTTTGACGTACGGTTACAAATGCTGATGCAAAATGCGGACCGATCACTTGTACCAATTCGTCGCGTGACGCCTGATATGCTTTCTGTACAGTACCGAATACCTGAAGTAAGGCATCAAATCTGGTAGGTCCGACACCGGAGGTATATGAAAAGCTGAGGCTATATTTAGTTGTTCTGCTCATTTTTAGATATGTTATTACATAATTTTTACATTAATTTTGTATAAATTACAAGCTTCTATGACTGTTATAATTACCGTATGACGTATAAGTCATGGAAAGGCCGCTTACAACACTATTACCGTGATGCTGAAAAGAAAGTTCACCAATTCATGGAAGTATTACGCCCATTTATAATACATATGAGAAACAGCCTCTCCTCAAGCTACTCTCGATTCCGGATGTGGATCACACATCTCAGTCTCCCTATGATAATCGGGATATTTTCATTGGTCATGATTCTCTTTATCATTTCAGGCGTGGCAACATACATTTATTTTGTCTCTGACCTTGCCACCCCCGAACGATTGATGAACCGGAATAATACAGGACTTATTCTTATGGACCGAAAGGAAGAGCCTTTTTTTCGTACTGCTGAAGCACGTGAACTTGAAATCTATCCCATTGAAAACATGCCTGAGTATGTCCCGAAAGCATTTATTGCAATTGAAGATGATGAATTTTATGAGCATCCGGGATTCTCTCTTCGTGGAATTCTGAGGTCGGTTGTCGCGAACGTGAGACAGACATCATATGCGCAGGGAGGTTCTACAATAACCCAGCAGCTTGTCAAAAATGCACTACTATCACCCGAAAAAACAATCCGCCGGAAATATCAGGAACTGATTCTTTCCATGGAAGTAGAGCGTCGATACAGCAAAGATGAAATACTTGAGATGTACCTCAACTCAATCTACTTTGGAGCGGGAGCATATGGAATTGAGGCGGCAGCTCAAACGTATTTTGATAAGGAAGTATCAGCTCTTACCGTCGAAGAGGCAGCTGTTTTGGCTGCTCTTCCGAAAGCTCCTTCAGCGCTCACTCCTTTCGGAGGAAATCGAGAACGACTGTTTGCACGTCAAAAACTCATTCTAGAACAGATGGGCATAGACCCTGAGACCGTGTCCGAAGTAAGGTTTGCAGAACAAGAAGAAGAAACCCAAAGCGATATTGCTCCACATTTTGCCGTCTGGCTCAGAGAGTATTTATACCAGAAATACGGAGAGGAAAATGTGAATCGATTGGGGTTCCGTGTCGTCACAACACTTGATCGTGATATGCAGCTGACGGGACAAACGCTCGTCAAACAGCATATTGCCAATCTCGGAAGACGGGATGCCAGTAACGCCGGCCTGGTTGCGATTAACCCCAAAACAGGCGAAATTCTAACAATGGTTGGCAGCGTTGACTGGAGTAACGAAGAATTCGGGAAATACAATATTGCATTTGCAAAACGTCAGCCCGGATCGACATTCAAGCCGATTGTATACGCTGAAGCCTTTGTAAAAGGAAAGCACCCCAGTGACATTATTAAAGACGAGCCGATCAATATCAACGGATATCAGCCTAAAAATTCGGACGGGCAGTTCCGCGGAGATGTCACAATCAGATACGCGCTGGGCAATTCACTAAATATTCCTGCAGTTAAATTACTCGAATTTACGGGCGTGAAAGATGCGGTTGACTTGGCACGTACAATGGGCGTCCTTTCCCTCGACCCGGATCAAGACTACGGTCTTTCTCTCGTACTGGGCGGCGGTGAAGTTGAGCTATTCGAGATAACACGTGCATACGGTGTTTTTGCTACAAACGGCAAACTGGTCCCGTCACATCCGATCCTTTCGATCACCGACAAATTCGGCAATGAAATATACCGATACCACCCGAACACCGTCACTGAAGATGAACAGTTTTCCGTTTCTTCCTTATTCAGCTCATTCCTAAAGCCCAACGAACCGTTTGAAGACCGGCTGATCGGCGGTACTAAAACCGAAAATGTCCTGGATAGTGCGGCGGCATATATGATTACTTCCATTCTCTCAGACAATAATGCAAGAAAAGATGTCTTCGGTGAGCAAAACTGGCTCACTCTCGGACGTCCTGCAGCTGCTAAAACCGGTACGACAAACGATTACAAGGACGCATGGACTATCGGATACACGCCTGATCTCGTCGCCGGTGTTTGGGTAGGTAATAATGACGGGACACCCATGAACGGACTCTACGGATCACAATCCGCAGCTCCAATCTGGCATGGGTTTATGCAAAAAGCACTTGCCGGCACCGAAGTAAAACAGTTCGAAAGACCGGCATCGCTTATTGAAGTAAAGATCTGTAAAGCAACGAATTCGTATTGTAGTCTCTGCAGCGATGAAGATTCCTACAGTGAATACTATTCTAAAAGATACATGCCTGTTGAAAATTGTACGGCGATCACGGCAACTCCGACCCCCAGTCCTTCCCAGGAACCGACGGGACAACCTACTGATGAGCCTCCCACAAACACACCCTCACCGTCTCCTTCTCCTTCGAAAGCGCCAAGCCCCTCACCTACTCAAATAGTCATCCCGATTCTTTCAAATACCCCAACGCCCGCAACAGGAACTACCCCCTCACCTACGATGGGTATCCAGCTGCCTTAACGATCATCAGATAATTCTGTTCTCAAGATACTGAAGATGTTTCTCTCGTGAACGCTGATACTCTCCTTTTTCAAGTCCGTGTTTATTGATCATGCGCACGGCATACTCGGCTCCGAGATAGTGAGGCATGATCACATATGAAGTGCCTTCTGCATATAAGGAGAGGGCCTCATCACGATTGTGAGAGATTGCAATAATAATCGCCCGCTTATTTACCGAGCGGATTCTCTTAACCAGGTGCAGATTTGTCTCAAACTCGGGAATGGTAGTGACAACGTATTTTAATTTTCTGATGTTGAGTTCTTCGATGAACTCCGGATCTTTCGCATCCCCGTACTTACAGGGAATCTCCATATCTTCAGCGAGTTTAATAGAATCCGGATTGAAATCAATAATCATAAACCGCAGCCCGAGCTTTTCAAATGATTTTACAAAATCCTGCCCGACTCTCTGGAAACCGAAAAGCAATGAGTCATAATCATGGTCACTTGATTTTTCACGTTTGTTCTTTTTCAGTTCCAGAAATGACAAAAGCTTTTCTACTTTTGGATAAATATTGTCCGCATATAAAATCAGATACGTTGAGCCTGCTATTGTTACCAGTCCGACAATAGTGATAAGAGATAAGACCTCTTTTGACAATGATCCTATCTGAAAACCCAGTGTTGCCAAAATCAATGAGAACTCACTAATCTGTGCTACTGTCAGTCCTGCCTGGAAGCCGGTTCTCTTACTGTATCCCAGCAGATTCATTATGATGACGACGATAATGGGGTTCCCTATCAAAACAAATACGGACAAAATCGCCGCCGGAAATAACAATGATCCTATCCCGTCCAAAACCATCTCCGAACCCAAAAGAATGAAGAAAAGCAAAATGAAGAAATCCCGCAACGGACGCAATCGCGATGCAGCTTCAAATGCATACGGAGTCATAGACATCGTAACCCCCGCAACAAGAGCACCGATCTCAACGGAAAATCCCAAGATGCTAAAAAGAGTTGCCATTCCAAGGCCCCAACTGATCGAAAACAAAAACAAAAGCTCCTGAGAAGAGGCTATAAACTTACTCAGTTTTGGAAGAATATAATTACTGACAGCAATAAGTGCTGTTATTAGTAACGCTCCTTTCCCGAGAGTTACGACCGCCTCAACAGCGACATTACCACCGGAACCGGCTGCAAATGATGTTGTAACCAATAAAATAATCGTTGCAACAATATCCTGAACCAGCAAAAAGCCAATTGCGATCTTTCCGTATAGCTTATTCAAATCTCCCTTATCCGAAAGGAGTTTAAGAATTATGATCGTACTGCTAAAAGTCAGGGCAATCGCAACAAATATGGCTGCCACTGTGTCTATACCCAGTGCACGGGATATCACAAATCCTATTATGGACGTAAAGAGCACTTGTCCCAGACCCGTAAAAAGAGATACCTTGCCTACTTCTTTGATGACATTCGGACTCAAATTCAGACCTACTATAAACAGAAGAATAGTTATCCCGATTTTTGAGAAAAGCTCCAGGACTTCACCGCTATGCAGGAGGTTCAGGACATACGGACCGATGAGTATCCCGGTAAGGATATAACCGACAATCAGCGGTTGCTTCAAAAGACGCATCACGATCGAAACGATCATGGCCACAAAGATGATAATACTGATTTCAATAAATATTTCCATACTATATAGCCTAGCAAATCCCGTTAAAAAATGCAGAAGAATTCGTTCTTATTTTGCGTCGGAAGTTTCGGGGACAACACTATCAGTGGTCCCGTAGATGTATGGCATGGGACGGGGATATGAGCTGTTCATTCTGAGCATTACAAGAAAGCCGAACACAACAAAGAGATATATTAACAGCCAGGCAATTGTCATTGCAAAGGTACCTATGCCCCACCAAAGACCTTTCTTGACCCCCATTACAATAGCCGGAACAAAAAGGCAGAGCGGATAAACCGCAAGAGACAAAATCATTACAAAAAGCGAAACGAGCAAATTGTACTCATAACCGATATAAAAAGATCCGCTTACAAAATTCATGAGAATAAACAGAAAAACCGTGTACCCGGCAGTCAGAATGGAAGATCCGAAGCTGCTGCCGACCATCCATAAAACCGTATGCAGTCCGGAATGAGGGCCGGGGGCTACAGTTGTCGACTTTCTTCGGAGATGCTTAAACAATCTGAATAAACCATATCCGATACCGGCAAGTACGACAAGCACTATCACGACAACAATAACTAATGTTTTTGCGTGAAGCTGCCAGAGTGATTTTGCATAAGAACCTTCTACTGTAAAAGTATCAAGAGGCTGCAGGGAACTAGCATGTTCAACAATCATCCCCTGACCTATCTGCTGGTAATATCGGTCAAACGCCTGGTTTGACATACCTGCCGAACCCAAAGTCGGAGCAGCTTTAAGCTCTGTTAATGACGAATCGGCGTAATTGACATCAGACGACGCGTCTTTCAGCCGCAGATCAATATCTGTTGAAATTCCGACCTGAAGTGTCCGGATCGGTGATTCCGTTTTGAGAGTTTCAAAGATATATGAATAGGATCCGGCAAAATCCTTTTGAGTATATGCTTTGGAACGATAATAGAGTATGTAACTGGCATGGCTCTAGACTAGCAGAGTAGTGCTAAACTAGAGGTATGGTTTGTAACAATAGGCCGATATCAAAATACAAGAGAAAAAAGATACTATGGTGTTTTGCACACGATCTGAGTGCTACACAGACCTCTGGTATTTTGGGTCTCAACCGCAATACAGTCAACAAATATTACAATAATATTCGTCAACTCATATATCATCACCAAGTGCACCAGATGCAACGATATGTTGGTGGTGAGATAGAAATTGATGAATCATACTTTGGACCTCGAAGGATGAGAGGCAAGTCAAGTAAAAGAGGTCGTGGGACGTCATTTAAGCAGGTAGTATTTGGGATATATGAGCGTCAAGGACGTGTATTTACTCGTATCATTCCAAACTGTAAAAGAAGAACGCTACATGCTGTTATGAAGGGAAAGATTGACTTGAACAGTACTGTATATTCAGATTCGTGGAGCGGATACAACGGACTTGTTGATGTCGGGTATGACAAACATTTGAGAATCAATCACAAGAAAAATGAGTTCTCAAATACAAAAGGGGTCCATATCAATGGCATAGAGTCATTCTGGTCCTTTTGTAAAAGACGTCTCGTTAAGTTCAATGGTGTAAAGAAAAACTTTCCATTACACTTGAAAGAGTGTGAATGGAGATGGAGCAAATCCCCATCGATCCTTTACAATGAACTATTACAAATTGTTAATGTGCTAGTCTAGAGCCCTGGCATTTGATTCGGGAGAAACACCTTCAGGAAGGGTAAGAGTTATCACATCCCCCTCTGTTTTCACTATTGCCTTCTTATACTTAGTATTGCCGGAATAATAATATCCATAAAAGTCCGGGTTCTCATACTGTATGCATTTGGGGGGATCATAACGATCTTCAACAACACCGGGAGTTGGCATTATCCTGACTGTTTCGTACCGAAGACATCTGCGGTCTCTGATAATCTGATACGCCACGATGTCTTCTAACGGACCTTTGGGAGCTCGCAGCGTTACTGCAGATACCGTTGCCTCTTCCGTATTTGTAAAGATAGCCTTCAGATTTACGACAGTATCGCCGTTACCGCGAAAAATAACTGAATAATAATGATCCTCACCGAATATTCCTGAAGGATCCGAATCAGGAGGCATAATTGCCATACCTTGAGTTGAGGCTTTTACACCAATGCCCATGAAGAGAATAAGCAAGAAGAGGAAAAAATGAAGAATTAGTTTCTGTTTCACAATTTCATTATTGCAGTAGGTGTTTATTCTGTCAATATCCTTAATTAAGAAAGCATTTCCAGTATCTCCATCGACTTTCTGCCGCGACGAAGCCGTATAGGATGATCTTTGTAATCCATCATATCACGCACAGTCCATGCATGAAAAAGGATCCGATACCAATCAAGTTGTACCATCTGGTCAGGGAAATATTTCCGCAAAATCCTTTCCCACTTTTCAGAGACTTCTTCATTGTTCCTCTCCAGCCATCCCCAGAAATAAGCAAAATCCCATAAACCGTCTCCAATACGTGCCCACTCAAAATCAATCAGGCGGACAAATCTGCATGATGTATTGTGGTGTACGATAATATTGTCGGAGCCCACATCCCCATGTATCGGCTCCAGTGCGTATCTCTCCTCTCGTACATAATCTTTGAGGCAGGAAAGTGCCTCTTCAATTTTTTTATAAGTAGCATCTGTAACGCTTTTCTCCTGAACAATATGCAGAGTCATATTGATGTTGAGAAGCATATAATTTTTCCACTGGACAAACTGCTCCTCAAGCGGAGGCTTCCAAAACGGTCGTACTTCATCCACCGGGAGACTGTGTATCTGCACGAGAGCCTCATACACTTTTTCAAGAAGCAAGTCCACTTTTTGGGGGTGGTCAATAAAACATTTCTTTATAACATCCCCGGCAACGTAATCCTGGACAAGTACATCATACCCAAAAAAGACCTGACTCGAATCTACCCGTTCAACTACCGGAGACGAGATCTTTTTACTATTCAGATATTGATATAGATCTATCTGCCTCTGAAATGCTTCATGGTCCTTGTCATGTACCACTTTTATAATTTTTGGCGCTGACATTTGGAGTTTATACACGGAATTACCCGATGCGGTTTCCATTCTCTCGGTTTCAGGCTCTTTACGGAGTTGCAACAGTTCCTTCGAATAAAATGCAATATTGTTTTTATTCGGCTTGAGAGGTGGGAAATCTGAGACCTCCTTTGTTGAAATCAATGTATTGTTCTTGAGTGTAAGTTGGGCAAAACATCCGTTATCGAGTTTAACCTCATGCAGATACTTCAGGAAATCCTGCTGAGATTGTTGCGTATCGAGTGTTGAAGCGTCGCCATGCTCAAGGCAGTATCGTATAGTCGTGATGACTACCTGATGACTGACTACAATATACGATCCGCTTTCGTCTAACGTAGTGAGCCACTTTTTCAAACCATCGGAGATACGTTTGATGAGAAGCTCCATACTTTCCCCCTTTGGATAGGGCGTTCGGAAATCCTCTCTTCTCGCACGCCAGGAAGGCGGAATTTTATGAATTACTTCCCACCAATAGTACCCTTCAAATATTCCGTGATGAAGCTCGGTAAGCCAATCTGCCGTTTTCACTGATGAACCGAGATAACTTTTTAGGATTGCCGCTGTCTCCTGAGCACGGGCGACAGGGCTTGAATATATTTGATCGTATTGATCATTTTTCAACTCCCATGCCGTACGGATAATCTGAATTCGTCCTTTGGGAGATAAACCGTCAGGATCAGTTTGACCCGATATAAAGCCTTGTTTTGTGTTTCCGATACTCTCGCCGTGACGGACTAAAAACAGTTTCATAGATCATCCATTATAACATCAGTCTTACATTTCCTTGAGCTTGTGATATTATGATAGCATTATGAAAATCAAGGAAATCAAAGCCCTCGAGATACTCGATTCTCGCGGTAAACCAACCATTCGCGCATTTGTAACTTTGGATGACGGTTCTGTTCACAAAGCATCAGTTCCTTCTGGAGCTTCGACAGGGACACATGAAGCCCTTGAGCTCCGCGATGGTGATACTTCAAAATTCCTTGGTCAGGGAGTGCAAAAAGCAGTACAAAATGTAAATTCCCAAATTGCAAAAACGCTCGTCGGTCAGGAGATTGCTGATCCGAGAAAACTGGATGAAATAATGCTCAAAATGGATGGGTCTGAAAACAAATCAAAATTGGGAGCAAATGCAATTTTATCCGTTTCTCTCGCTCTTCATCGGGCTGCAGCATATGCTGCAGATATGCCGCTTTGGAAGTTTATCAATACTTACTACTTTATAGGTGATCACACGATTGAACCTTCTTTCCCGAGACTCATGGTGAATGTTGTCAACGGAGGCAAACACGCCGGATGGAACTTCGATATTCAGGAATTTATGGTGATGCCTATTTCCAATAAACCGACTGCATCCGTACGACTTGCAGCTGAAATCTTCGCGGAGCTCGGAAATGTACTTAAAAAGCGAAAACTGTCAACACTTGTCGGTGATGAAGGCGGGTATTCTCCTGCATTATCATCCAACGAAGAAGTTTTTGAAACCATCGAAGAAGCGGCTAAAAACCTCGGATACTCCCGCAACAAAGATTTCGAGTTTGCTGTTGATTGTGCCGCAACGGAATTTTATGAAAACGGCTCATATGTCTTAAAAAAGAATAATCAAACCAAATCATCAGAAGAAATGGTCGTTTATTATCAGGAGATCGGCCAGAAATACAATATTCAGTCATTTGAAGACCCGTTTGCCGAAGATGATTGGAGCGCCTTTACAAAATTTACGGAATTGGCTGAAAAGTTCCAATTTCAGGTGGTCGGAGACGATCTCTTCGTCACAAATCCTAAACGGATTCAAAAAGGTATAGACGAAGGGGCTTCAAATGCAGTCCTTATCAAACTCAACCAAATTGGCTCGGTCTCTGAAACTATAGATGCCATTCAGATGACTCAAGCGGCAGGATGGAACGTCGCTGTTTCACATCGATCAGGAGAAACGGAAGATACGTTTATTGCGGATCTTGCTTACGGAGCAGGAGCTGAGTTTATAAAAACCGGTTCAATGTCACGAAGTGAAAGACTGGCAAAGTACAACCGACTGGTTGAGATTGAGAATGGGTTCTGAACTAAAGGATTGAAGAAATGGGGATTGGAGGCTTCATGATAAGATTCATGAAAAGTATCCCTTGCATCCTTCCCACGTATCCGAGTAAAATAATAATATGTCACAATCAGCAATTGCCTCCTTTTCTTTTGAACCGGTAAACATTTCGGCTTCTGCAGGCGATATAATCCCCGTGGATGTGATGATTTACAGTGGAGCGGACCCGGTAATTTCAACTGATATTTATATCTCATATGATCCCTCTATCCTGAGTATTGCATCTCCGCAGAACCCTGAACTGAAAAAGGGTGAATTATTCCAAAGTGTGGATGCAAAAGTTATTCAACCGGGAAGTTTATATATATATGCAATCAATCCGTCTGCTGATCTGAAACAGGTTACAAACGGGAAAATCGCGACCATATACTTTCAGGCTCAAAAGGAAGGCTCTACTGAACTGCGTTTTGACTGCGTTCCTTTTATGTCTCAAACATCACAAATTATCCGTAATGATGAAGAGCTTTCAAATATTATCAACTGTACCAGTACCCGTTCACATTCCACTTCCGTAGTAATTAATGATCGTCAGGAAGTCTTGGGAGTCTCAGTGGGCAACGGAGTGCAGCCGACTTGGGGATACGTTATCGTATCACTGTTGATGATTATTCTGACAGCAGTATTGTTTATGAGATACCGCAAACTGATGACTAAGCTTAAAACAAAATAATTATGCCAGTTGCAACCGTACTAAAAAATAAACTATCTCAACGAAAGATCATGCTTATCGCCGCTTCCGTCGGGATTCCTCTCTTATTGGCAATTATTATTATGACCTTTTTTCTGATTCAGGGCACGGCAACAGAAGCAAATGAAGAAGCTCCTTCAAACGTAAGCGCTTCACCGGTAGACAGTCAGAGTGCGCAAGTCACTTTTCAAACAGGCAAGGAAACAATCGCTGTTGTAGAGTACGGGACTTCTCCGGATGCTATGACAGAAGTCTCCTTCGGTGATCTGGAAGCAACCGAACATACAATACAAATCGGCGGACTTCAACCCAATACAACGTATTACTTCCGTATCCGAAGCGGAGAAAATGTATATGATGACGGCGGTTCACCGTGGACCTTTACCACTCCGGCAGGAGAAGGAACGGAAGTAGATCCCGACGTTCCCCTTCCGTCTATTGAAGTCGGAACAGGTTCTGCAACATTGTCTCCGACAAAGACGGCCACCTCGTCTCCCTCAATTGTACCGACACCAACTATGACCGCTTCACCTTCAGGATCAGTGACTTATTATCCGACTCCTGAAGCAACACCGTCAGGAAGTATCACAACCTATCCTCCGACAACTGGCTCAAGCTGTCAGGCAACGACGGATTGTACTTCTATTTTGAAATCATTGGGCACCCAGTGCACAACTCAGGATTATGTCAAATGTCTGATCGGTGCAAATACTTCTCCGACGGCGGCTCCCTCCACTTCACCCACAGCAACACCGGTAAGTGCAGCGACAAAAAATGCCTGTTCATTGAGCTACCTTCAGCCGAACAGCTGTTCCTCATGGATCTGGAATGATGTTTTGACACAAAGCCAGACATGCGAAGACACTTATACTAAGTATTTTGTTCAGTGTAAAAGTACCAGCTGGGGATCAAGTGATCCTGCAACCTGGTACTGTAATGAGACCATGACAACCAATCAACTATCACTTCCCTGTGCGACAGCTCCGTCACCGGCACCCGGTCAATCTGTATTCTGTCGAGTACGCGCTGAGACTGAAGACGGAGGTTCAGAGAATGCAACAGACTGGATATATAGCAGTTCCTCTTGCCCCAGAATCACCGGAGATGACCCTGATTGTAATATCGATTATGTCCAGGGTAATAGCTGTACTTCATGGATATGGGACTTTGACTACCAGAAAGATCCAAGATGTAGCAATAAATTTGATCATTATTTCCTCCAGTGTACTGATGATGGAGCTTTCAACAGCACCTCATTCTGGTACTGTAATACCACCACAACCGACCATTATCAGAATCTTCCCTGTTACAATGCGGCAATGCCGGGAGACGGAATGCCTATTACCTGTCGGGTCCGTGCTGAAGACGGCTACGGCGAAACGAACCATGTGTCATCCTGGTCAACAGGCTCAGCAGTATGTCCGACTTCCACACCGACTCCGACATACACGCCGACTCCGACCAACACCCCGACGAATACTCCGACTCCGTAAATATCTTTATACTCTTTTTCCGATGATGTATACTTAAGGATATGTCATACTTAGTGCTCGTTCGTCACGGTATTTCGGAATGGAACAAATTAGGCCTTTGGACCGGATGGAAAGATCCTGAACTTTCCCCGGAAGGGTATGAAGAAGCGAAAAAAGCGGCCGAATCTATACAGGACATCCCCCTTGATAAAGCCTATACTGCAGACCTTCAAAGAACCAAAGAGACAACAAAAACAATTTTGAAAGCGTTGGGAAAGTCCGAAATGGAGACGGTGATCACTCCTGCAGTACGCGAACGCAACTATGGAGATCTTGCCGGAAAGAATAAGTGGGTGGTCAAAGAAGAATATGGTGAAGAACAGTTTACAAAATGGCGTCGGGGTTGGGATGAACCTATCCCGAACGGTGAATCACTCAAAGATGTATATGAACGCCTGCTCCCTTATTACAAAGAACATATCGAACCCGAACTGAAGTCCGGCAAAAACATCCTTGTCTCAGCAAGCGGGAACAGTTTGAGAGCGCTCGTGAAATATCTTGAAGACATACCTGACAATGAAATTGCCGGACTGGAAATCGGTACCGGTGAAGTCTATGTGTATCAAATGGATGATCAGGCAAAAATCACAGAAAAACAAATCCGATCATCCAATCCGAAAAAAGGAAAGGTTTAACCTATGAAACATATACACCACAGCATAAAAAAGTATGATCGCATAAAATATATTCTGGGCATTCTCTTCCTTCTTATTATCATAATTATCGTTCTCTTTTTTCGAAGTAAAACGGTAGTCGCCCCTCAGGAAGAAGTTAGCAACAAAGATGTCATGCAGCAGGCAATGGATAATGACTGGCGCTGCCCGGCCAATGCATGGGTCAACTGCGAACCGAACAATGAGTCGAAAGAATGTAACGAAGAATACCTGAAATGAGCTTTATCACAGTGTGAAGGTTTTCAGGGAGCTGCATATTAAACAATACTTCCGTATATTTTTTTTAAGGCTTCTATCCCTTCGAAAAACATTTCTTCATCAAAATTTTCATCAGGTGCATGGAGATTGCTGTCCGGCAACACAAAACCGGTAAGGATAACCGGTGTTTTAAAAAGCCTCTGCATCATTTCAGCGGCAGGAACTGAGCCTCCTTCTCTCATCAAAACAGTATCATGACCGAAATGGACAGTGAGAATTTCTGCTGTTTTCTTGATATAGGGATCGTCAACTGAAGTGTAAAAAGGATCATCGTACGAAAAAGTCTGCAATGCATACTGGACGCCTGCAGGAAGATTCGTTTCGATAAATTGACGGATCTGCTTTTCAGTGTTCTTAACGTTCTGGAACTCTACCAGACGGCAGGAAAATTTCACCCTGGCTCGATGAGGAATCACTGTTTTGGGACCTTCCCCGGTAAATCCTGACTGTATACCGTGCACATCGAGAGAAGGAAATATTTTTGGTGCCAGGAATGAAGGAACATTTCTCATCGACGTAACAGTGAATGTCCCCGCTTCTTTCCTGAATGTTTTATCATCGACCGTTCCTTTCATCAGAAGCCTCATTTCAGCCGAATTTAGCGCACGGACATCATCATAGAAGCCGGGAATATGAACTTCTCCTGTCTTAGTATCTTTCATTTTTGCCAACAGCTCAGCAAGCACTTGTACCGGATTCAAAACTGCATTCCCGTATACCCCGGAGTGAAGATCCCGCTTCCCTATCCGTATCTCGAGTTCAAAATATACCAGTCCGCGCAAAGCATAAATAATCTGAGGTACCGATTTAGCATGCATCCCGACATCCGTTATGAAAAAAACATCCAGAGAGCTGAGCTCCCGTTCCTTTTCCTGTATATATGAATAAAAACTTTCACTGCCGCACTCTTCTTCACCTTCAATGAAGAAAATAATATTTGATTTAAGGCTTTCCGAACTGATAAGATAATCAACGGCTGCAAGATTTTGAATAATGTGGCCTTTATTGTCTGCCACACCTCTTCCGAACAACTTTCCGCTTTGTCTGCTGAGCGCAAACGGCCTGACAGTCCATTCCTCGACCGGGTCTTCCGGCTGGACATCATAATGTCCGTATATACCGACTGTTTTTTTTGCATTTGGTATAGAGTATTTAGCAAAAATTGCAGACGGGGCCCCTTGTCTTTTTAAGATTTCCACAGAAAAACCCATTTTTTTTAGTTTTCTTACTAAAAAAGTGATTGCTTTGCGCATTTCAGGTCGCTTAGTCCTGTCTGCTGAAACGGACCTTATACTGATGAACTCCGACAATTCATTCAGGGTATTTTGTTTAGTCATACGGTATTATACCTGCCATTCTCCGAAGTTGTACGAGCTTGCTATAATAAATACATATGAAAACCGTTCCCACACTTCTCACCACAACCATTGAAGAATTCATTTCACAGATGAACACTTTTCAGAGATACTATGACCGGATTCAGCTTGATATTGCAGACGGACAATTAGTCCCCAATACGACAGTCCAGATTAATGAAATGCTGGACGTATTTTCATCAAATCAGGTAACTATTTTTCCGAATATTACCTTTGATTTTCATCTTATGGTTTCAGATTATGAAGCGGAATTGGAAAAGATTGTAAAAATTCAGGAAGAAAATATTCAGGTGAATACCGTTCTCATCAATGCCTCACATGAAGTAAACATTGGGGAGATGAACAGCTCTTACTCTTTTTCTATAGGCTTGGATGTATTCCCCGATGTCAGCATTGATAATTTGGCACGCAATTATGATCTGGACTACGTTCCCAGCATTCAAATTATGACTGTGAATCCCGGCTTTCAAGGGTCACCTTTTTTGCCCCAAATGCTCCAAAAAATAGAACAGCTTAGAGCACAGGGCTATAATGGCGAAATTCTGATCGATGGCGGTGTCAATAGTAATTCCCTACCGACCGTTTCCTCACAATCATATCAACCGGATATTATATGTATCGGAAGTTATTTGACAAAGGCAGGTGCTGATTTGGAACGACGGATCAATGAATTAAAGAAATTTGATCAATAAACTATACTTTCTTACCTATCCTTTACTTGGACCAAATACAGAAGAAGAAATAAGAAGACTTTATAAGATTACTTTGTTCTAATAATACTTATAAACTTCTTCTTTGAGATCTATAAAAGTCTTATTCCCGATTGCATTCCGTATCTTTTGGGTCAACTGAGCATAGAACCAGACATTATGGATCGTCGCATACATAGCTGCCCTTGGATCCCGCGCAAGGAAAAGTTCCCACAGTTTCGGATAGGTAATTTTGTCATTTTTGCATGCATAGCAGGAACAGTTTTTATCCGGGACTTCATCAATATTCCGCATCTTTCTGATACTAACTCTTCCGTGTTCGGTATACAGCATACGATGTCTCGCTTCTCTTGTCGGGATGACACAATCAAAAAGATCAACCCCTCGCTCAACACTTTCAAAAATGTCACGTATCTGTCCGATACCCAAAAAGTGACGCGGTTTCTCGTCGGGCAGGATAGGAATAATCCAGTCGAGAATCGCATGTACGTCTTCTTTGAATTTTCCCAGACTTCCTCCCAAACCGAATCCGGGGACATCCATCGATCCCACAACCCGTGCGGATTCTTCACGAAGCGATCGATACTCTCCTCCCTGTACAATCCCGAATAATGCCTGCTTTTCTTCATGCTCACGATGGGCACTGATACATCTTTTCAGCCACCGATGCGTTCGCTCCATAGATTGACGGGTATATTCTTCACTATTAAGAGGCGACGTACACTCATCAAATGCAAACATGATGTCGGCTCCTAATTGGTGTTGTATATCCATAGAGGATTCGGGGGTCAACCGTACTTCTTTACCGTCGAAAGTAAATGATACCCCTTCTTCGGTAATTGTAAGCGGACTCTCATCATCGTCAGCAAAAGCAGTATCTTGCGCAAAATCCCGAGCCAACTTACCGATATTGTGCTTTTGACCAAAACCAAGCGAGAATACTTGAAATCCTCCGCTATCTGTCGCGAATGCGCGATCTCCAAGCCCCATATAGCCGTGCACTCCGCCTTGTGCTTGAATTGTGTCGACAAGCTTTTTTGTATGCGTATGGTATGTGTTAACGATAAAATACTGGTTCGGAAGATCCTTCCACAGCTCCCTCGGGACCGAACGAATTTCTCCTTCAGTTGCCACAATAGCAAGTTCAGGTGTCTGAATCTCTCTGTGAGGAGTATGGAATATGCCTGATCGGGCTTTAGTACCTTCTAATCTGGCAGTTATATCAAAGGTGAACATATTGGAATAAGTATTATAACAGTATCTTGCTGTTTACAGAAAGACTTGCTATAGTAAAAGCATACATGCAAAGGCATTATTTATTTCTCATACTCGGATTTTTTTTCATAACATTACTCCTTCTGACCCATGCAGAGATGCCCGCACCTGTTAAAGCTCAATCATCAGCCTCACCAATTCCCACTTCCGTCCCTCCCAATCGGACTTGCGGCCAAATTTGTAATCCCCAATACGGAGACACTGCCTGTTCAGGTGGATTAAATTGTTCTATGTCCAGTATTTTGATTGATAATCTTATTCCTGATCCTGTGCACGCTTTAGGAATCTGTGCAACAGAAAACCTGGTATATCAACGCGCTTGTATGGATGATATCTACGATGGAAACGCGACTGTTCCGAGCTGCTGTCAGGTTATTAGAGATCCGCCAACTGCACCAGCCTACTACACACGCGTAAGTCTGAATGAAGTCGATGAATTGCCAACGACATATAACGCACCGAAAATTGCTGCATACCGGGCTAACACAAATACAAAAGTCACGGATTGTGTACCTGACTCTGAAATTACATCGAGGAAAGCTTATAAGTGTAGCGGGCTTACGGAAGGAACAAACTACACATATAAAGCAATCGCTACACCCAAAAACGCATCTCTTCCGACCATTACATCTCAGATAAACGGCAAAGCATATACATCAGTATTATATGATCTTTGGGTAACATATCAAAACAAAGCTTCTTTATCCCCATCTACATTAAATGAAGGACAGTCAGGAACGTTGACAGTTTCCGGTAAAAAATTAAGAAGCCCTGTTGCTAAGTTAACTCTGACAGGTGCCAATGATGAATTAGGATCAATAAATCAAGAGTTTGAACTGGCATCCGGTACGAATACTTTTTCCCAGACGCTAACCCTTCCTCCTCTCCCTGCAGGAATTTATAAGGTTAGGGTATCGGTTGCCGAAGGCTACCAGGCTACAATTCCAGCATCTATCCTCACCTACGATTCCTTTACATTCACTGTTGGAGGGAAAAACACTACTATTACACCGGGAACAACAACTACAACCTCACCAACCGAAACTGTTGACGAATGTCCGAAAAAAAATCTTGGAGATGCGAACTGTGATAGTCATATAAACAATGATGACTTTGATATATGGAAAAGTGAATTTACCCGAACAAGAAACACAAAAGATGCCGATTTTAGTAATGATCAAAAAGTGACACTCCAGGATTTTGAAATTTGGAGAACAAATCAAGAAGTACGTCAGCGTGACGAATAACTATGGAAACACAACACTCATCATTCTTGCCGAAAATGAAAAAAGTCTTACTCCTTGTTGTGGGGATTGCTATTGCTGTCGGAATTCTGGGGTTTTTCTATGATTATAGTGAACGCTCGCGGGCAGCTATTGAAAACAATGTTGAGTTTTATTTCACGCCTTCCATAATAACTACAAGTCAGGTACAACAAGTCACCGTAGATGTTCATGCTACAAGCATACAACCCCTTTCTGCAGCAACAGTTCTCATTCGGTATCCGCGAAATCTCTTGGTTTTCGATAAATCTACAACAAAATCTGAGATCGTAGAATCGTGCAACGGTCTTGAAGAAACCGTTGACGTGCGGGATGTATCCGGACAGGATAATGTCAATACTATTATATTGACACGTGTATCCAAAAAAACGGATGAAAATCTTCCAAAAAATGCATTCTGTGTAGCACGACTTTTCTTTGCAACAAAGGATGCAGGTAAAGGAAAGATTACATTTGAGTCAGACACCGTAGAGGGTTGGAATTTTGATATTGCCGGCCCTGCGGGAAATTATTTCCCTCTACTTGATGGTCCCAAACCTAAAAAAGTAGATATCACGGTTGAAAAAGGGCAAGGGACCCCTTACACCTACAAAGGATTTGCTACATCAGATTCATATACTGCAAGTTCTCTAGGTGGCTTGGAAGGGGCTGATGCAATCTGTATGAAGCATGCTGCCGATGCCGGTCTTGACGGCGACTGGTTTGCATTTTTGAGTACAACAAACTCCGAAGAAACATATTCCCGCAATGCATTTGACAGATTTAACCATACTGATGTTCCAATTTATACAATTAACGGTGAATTACTCGCAGAAAATGTTGAACGGTTAAGATCATGTAATGGAAATGATACAAATTGCATCCAATCTGCTATCGGCGTGGATGAAACAGGTAAAAACCTGTTTGCTATTTCAGACACTAACTCCAGCGATACAAAAGTAACACCTGCTTCAGGTGTTACTGATCTTAATGCATGGACCGGTACTCTCATTCATATGACAACAAACCCTTATCCTGATACAAAAAACAGCTGTAATAATTGGACTTCAAACGAAGGAAAAGCAATTATTGGCGCATTATATGCAACAGATAAATCATGGGTATCATACGATGGTGTAAGCTGTACTGAAGAGCACAGATTATACTGTTTTTCCTATAATAACTCCCCATTCCCGTCCGAGACCACGCCGGCTCCTGATGAGGTATCACTCCCACCGGACAAAAATCCTACGGAAACCCCGGATGACAGCGCAAATAAAGTAGGCGTGAATTTCCGAGTAAAATTACAGGGAATTACATCTCAGCCTAAAAACTCTTCACCGGTTTCTATTCAGATTAAGCTTGTCGAGGGAAATAAGGTTGTAAATACAAAACAAGTTGAGTTCTCACCTCAAGCTGACGGTGCATATGTAGCTAATACAAACTACGAGAAAATTTATCTAAATAAAAAATATTCGTTCCTGATAAAGGGACCGAAACATATACAGAAGCGTGTTTGTGTCAATTCACCCAGTGAAAACATCAGCGGAACATATCTTTGTAAAGACTCAAACATAACCTTTAAAAAAGGTGATAATACACTGGACTTTACCAATATTATTTTGCTTTCAGGTGACCTACCGCTTCAAAACGGAATCGTTGATGCGGTGGATATCGCGTATGTGAGAAATTTTGTCGGTAGAAATGATCCTGATATTGTCGCACGCGGAGATATCAATTTTGACGGTGTCGTCGACTCACAGGATTATACCCTCATTATTAATGCCCTTGCATTTAAATACGACGAATAATTCTTTATCCCAGTGTCGTTGATGTATGAATTCTTTTGGCTCCTGTTTTCTCACACGGTGGAGGCGAAGACGATAGATAACCCTCTTTAATAAGTTGGTCGACAGTCATTTCTCCGAACATAACAGCCGAATAAATTTCAGCTGGGACATGAATAAATACTGACCCACAAGTCCCGTCATAACAATAATTACACCTCGGAAGATCTTCGGGATATTCCTTTGGAGGCGCTCCCCAACAGTCTGATAATACTTCAAGTCTTGTCATAGTTTTTCAGTAATACTGGAATTATAATCTCAGAGAGTTACTTTGTCAACCCGACTTCATTTGGTGACAATCTAAACAATCCTTCATCTCTTCGCTTTTGATCCAGGTAATGTGCGGTAAATCCAACGGCACGTGACAGTACAAAAAAAGCATTAAAGAACTCAGCATCTATCAATTCCTGTAACTCCCGCACCGTGAGGCCTTCCTTTTCTGATAACAAATCAAGCAGCACTGCCGCAATCGCGCCATCTACATTCAAAATAAGATTCCCTTTTTTTGCGGTAGTTATTTTTTCTACCCCTTTTGCAAAATCTGTATAGGATGTCTGTTTTATCTGTTTGGTAAACTCGAGTATCAAGGACGCGCGCGGATCCGGCGCATCTACACGATACTTTTTATGCCCTATGCCGGAAATAATGCCTCTTTTTTTTGCTATTGATTCGACATAATCGTAAGGTGACACCTGCGTATCGACACCTTCAAGCCAGTGTTTCGCTGCCTGGTTGATTGCACCTCCAAAACGCGGTCCTATTGTCAACAGACCGGATACGACAGAAGATACCAGATCTTTGCCTGCACGGGCTGAAATCATCGTGTTAACGGCCCCTGAGACATACGGGCCATGGTCAACCAGCAGCTTCATCACCAGATCAATAAACTCGGCCGTATTTTTGGATTTAAGCTGTCTTCCCAACAGCATTGATCCAACAACATATCCATACGAGTGTTCTGTGGCCAGAGATAGTAAATCTTTTCCGACAATTTCAACGGAACCGTCTTTATCGTGTGATATTCCGTTAATAAAGTAAGATGCTTTCCTCTGTGACATTCCTTTTGCCATTTTTTCACGTGCATTATTAGAATTCATCTTCGTATCAGGTAAAGACTGGACAAGTTTGATAAACTCCGTAAAGGAACTTGTTGCATGTACTCCGACAGCTTTTAACGCAGCTGTTTTTGCCTGCGCTGTTTCCTCTCCCCTTGCGGCCATCGCCTTGGCATGTCCAAACTGGGGAGGCGTCTCAAACATTTCACTGATCGTCCCGCCGATATATGTTATGATTTTTTTTGTAATCTTCTTTGCCTTGATAAGTTCAACCAAATCATACTCATCATAGCCTCCGAGCTCTCCGAAGTAAACTATCGCCTCAGTGTTTTTATCCTTTTCTGCAGCCCTAAAGGCATCTATCGGAGTGAGCAGCGGAAACCTATCACCACCGAATGACAGACTGAATGAAATCCCTTTACCGGCTCCGGTGACCAGATTTATAAGTTCATTGGTCATGCCTCCGGATGATGAAAACACAGCAACCTTGCCTTGTTCGAAAAGGTTTGCCCCCAGTAGTTGTTTTGCCTGAGTCCCGCCTATTGCGCCGAGTTTAAGATGTCCCGGGATCAGCAGTCCGACAGATGCCGGACCGACAACAAACTGATTTTTCTTTATATGATTATAAATACCGAGAGTATTTTTTTCCGGAATATTTTCTGCAAAGAGAGTGCCGCCCATGAGATTGGGTAGTGCCGTAAGAATCTCAAGAGTAGAGGACATTGATCTTCTTCCAGATGTTAAATTCAGGAACAGAGAAGTATCGTTTCTGATATTTTCAGGGACATCTTCTAGCGTTCCGTACACCGGTATCATTTCTTCCTGACTGCCCCAAAACAGTCGTAAATACTTTTTACCCGATGCAACAATTGCCTTTAAGTCGGGCACGCGTTTTCCTGACAGATAATCAAAATCCATCATTGACTGTAAGATCCCGGGATGTGAACCGAGAGCAATGATTGAATGATCAGTATTTCTGAGTTTGGTGAGGTCAAGCATACTTATTTCTTTTTTGGTAATGTTTTAACGGCAAGACGTACAATTTCATGAAGGGGAAGTTCCGGACCTGAAACATGTCCATACAAATTATTTTCCCGTGACCACTTTTCAATCATTGCGAGTCCTTCCTCCTGATGAGGACCTCCGCGGCGAACATACAACTTTACATTGCGCTTTTTTAGCAGGGTTCTATATTCCTCAAGAGCCTGAAGGACTCCTTTAAAGGTAGTTCGGATATCGGTAAAATTTGCAACTCCGCCGCCGATAATCAATACTAACTTCTTATTGTTACTTTTCAGCATGGACTGCAGAACATATGTAGTATACAGATAGGTTTCCTCCTGATTCGGATTACCGGAGTACTCCCCGTAATTCCCGAGCTCTTGTCCATAGCCAAGATTGTAAATCTCATCAGCAAGAGTAATACTGGCACCGCCTCCCGATAATAGACACCAAATCGATCCGTCCTGATTCAACAGAGTAAACGATAAAGCAGCCTGACTTTTACTATTCAGCTCTTTTACTTTTTGTTCTTCTTCAGATTTGGTTTGTTCAGCAACAACATCCTGACCTGTCCACCCGTTTTTAACAAAAAACTCAGCGGTACTATCCACTTCAACAGCTAAATCAAGAGCATGCATCCCTGACTCAGTGATGACCAACGGATTTATTTCCATGAAAGAAATATAATTTTTCTCGAATAATTCCCGCATTACCTCAAACTCTTCTGCCTTCAATCCAAGATCTTTCAGTACAGGTAGAGGAGCATTATGAGTTATCACAACAGTCCGAACCTTATCTTTATTACTTTCAATATCAATTCCGCCCTGAGCAGCAAACCGCACCAGAATTCCGTCACGGGTTCTTTCAAGTGAGATATACTTTTCCTGAGCTGACTCGTGAGGCAGCATTTCTTCCACAAGGTATCGGGTAAAGCCTTTCTGAGCAAAAAGGTTACATATATTCTGCAGATCCGATTTCTTAACGTTTAGTGCCACCAGCCCTTTTTTCATACGGCCCTTGATTCCTTGATCTACTTTTACCGCGTACTCTTTTTTAGGAGAGAGTTGGGACAGAGAAGAGGAGAATCGGTAAGACTTACCTTCTTTCGTCACTGCAATTCCTTTATAATTTTTGCCTAACTCTTGAAAAAGGAGTTGTTTTGCTTTAAATTCAGTAAGCTTGACACGTGACATAATAGATTTCGAATCAATAATAATACTCACCCTTACGGGTTACTATTTTAGTCGATATGCCAGAGAATATCATTCGCATTTTGGCTTAATAATAAGCTAAATTAGAAGGCAGGCTGATAGAGTAGTCCTTTCCATCTTCGTCCCCCTTTCCTCAGACCCTCTCTTCAAATCCATAAAATTCTAAAACCTCTCCCCCGTCAAGAAAAAATTAATTTATCTTGAATAAAAACAATAATATTTTTATAAAAAATACAAATTTAGAAGAAAAATTAATATTTCCGGCCAAGGTCAAAATTTCAAAAAAACACTCTAATATTACATTAAACGACGCGTTTTTAGGTACTTTTTTGCTTCCCTTTTATAACCTTGTAAAGGATTTATATTGTCATGACAATCTTTTAAACCTCTCCTCTCTTCCCTCTTTTTCCCGGGGGAGAGTGACTTATCAGGGTGCCCAGAGTCCGAGAAGCTTCAGGTTTTTGAATAATGCAGGAATATCTTTGAACCTAAAAGCACCGTCTCCATCAAAATCAAGCGGAAGCATCCTCTCAAATTCGATTTCATTACTCCCCTTCTTGAAAACGATATGTTCCTGTCGAGGAAGATAATTTTTTTTCAGCAATACAACCCTGTATGTATCACCTAAGGCAATGTTCTCAACTTTCGGGATATATCCTACCCCGTCAGTCACCTTGATATTTTTCTGCTTAAAAACTATCTGTTCATATTGGTCAAAAACCTGTATTTCGAAATCACCGTCAGTGGTTTTAAGTTTTGGAAAAACCGATACGTCAATACTAAGTGACGGTAACGGCACTACTTCATAATCCCAGTTGCCGCTCTCAATAACAGGTTGGTCATCTCTATTCAGAACGAATTTCGTCCGTGATTCTCCGATTGCTTCCTCGGTTGAGAAATACACATCAATAAGGCGGGTATCATCCGGTTTGATTTCACCGAGTGATGACACAAGATACTGTGTTTTCGGGATACCGTGTAAAATGAATGAATACCCGTTTTCTTCACTCCAGATTGCCTGTCCGGTATTTTTTAGCTCAACACGGAAATGATACGTTGATTTTTCGACAATTTCCCGGGGAAGTTCGAACTCAATACTGCCTTTTTCGTCGATTTCAGGCCTGCCTCGTTGTTTTTCCATATCTTGTACCGTCTCAAACTCGGGATATACCCCAACATTATTCAGCTGTACCCATGAAAATTTGAGAAAAGGCTCTCCCTGATAATTCAGGACAAACGGCGTCACCGCAACAACCCGGTCATCACGCAGCCAGATCTGCTGATATGCATAGCGAAAATTTTCAGCTATTTGGTCTCTTGGTATCACATCACCATTCCAGCCTGTCTCCGTAATAAAAACGGGAAGCTCCTTCACACCCATACCTCTCAGTAAAGACAGTTCCCATTCGTATCCCCGTATAGTAGTTCGGCCCGTTGCAAGTGGTGAACCGATGAACCCGGGGTTCGGATATGAGTGGGATGCCAAACCGTCAAAGTAGGTATTATAATCTTCAACCCCGATTGCCTCAACAGTTTCCCGCATAAATACCGCAGCATCTTCATAATTCGGCTTTGCTGACGGCGCCGCAAGGTCTACTCCGCCAAGCATCACAAAAAAATCACTATTTGATTCTTTTAGTTTCCTTGCAAACTCCTCAGTAACCTCGGCAAAATTCTGTGCATCCACTTTGCCCCCCCATTCTGTTGCATGATTCGGTTCATTGAACAAAATAATGTAACGATTCTTCACCACCCAGTTTAGGTTGTTCAAAAAATCTGCCCATTCTTCCGCATCATCACTATAAGGTCTTTCCCAATTACCCCCGTCTGGCTTTGTTGCAAGTCTTATTATTGGTATGAGGCTCCGTTCTCTCAATTTATCAAAAATTGGCTGCCATTTATCGATGCTTCTGTCATCTTCATGTATCACGAGAGTAACATATCCCCAGGTGCCATTTTGTGAGTTCACAAGTTGCTGAGCACGATCAATATCCTCGTCAGAAGGCTGCGCAAGGTGTATACCGAATTTATTATTTGGCGCGGATTCCGCCCATACAGGAGACAGCACCAGAAGAAAAATACCGAAAAAAAGGGTAAATAACGAAAACGATCGTTTCATAACTATATTATATAAAACTGGGAATATGAAGATCAGACTTTAGGAAGAACGATGCTTTTTTGATGAGAATACGCTCCCGAAAGCTCCTGATATGATTTCTCCGGACTCTCGTCTGCCTCAAAAAAGAGTATTTCAGCAATCCCCTCGCCTGCATAAATTTTTGCCGGCAATGGTGTGGTATTTGATATTTCGATAATAAGAGAACCTTCCCATTCCGGTTGAAGAGGCGTAACATTCACAATAATACCGCATCTTGCATAGGTAGATTTACCGATACAAAGACCTAAAACGTTCTTCGGTATTTTCAAATATTCAAGACTTCTGGTAAGCGCAAAAGAATTAGGAGGAATAAGGACATACCCTTGATCACGGACATCTACAAAAGACTTCTCATCAAATTTCTTCGGATCCACAACTGCTGAATGAACATTCGTAAAAATCTTAAACTCATCAGCAACCCGTAAATCATACCCGAATGAAGATAATCCATATGATACTTTTCCGTTCCTGACAAGACGATCTTCAAAAGGATCAATCATTTTGTGTTCATGAGCCATTTTCCTTATCCAATGATCCGGTTTTATCGACATGGAGACAGTATACAGGATCACACTCTCTACTGAAAGAAGAAATATTGATTATGCAGAAGCAGGTCGTATCGCCAAATACATTGCCATAATCATAAAAAAAGTAAGTACGAAAGGGTTAGTAAGCAAGGATTGCATTTTCGTCATAAGGCTATGATATGCCCCGGAAGACAAAATCATATAAGAACACGATTAAAAGTAAGTAAGATAAATTAGCCTAGACTTCTTCTTAACAAAGCTGCCTTTTCAATAAGCTTTTCCACGTCCTTCCCCCGGTTTATACGTTCGAATATCTCTGAAGTTATTCTTTTATGTTCCATTTGTTCATCCGTAAGTACCGGCTCTTCACCTAAAAATGTTTGCACGCCATGAAGATCTTCAAGGATCATATCGAATCCTATAGTTTGTTTTGCCAGTTCCTGAATAACGTCAATATTGGTATAAGCAAGCACGTTCAATAAATCTGAACGAATATTAAGATAATGCTTTTCAAGTACTTCTTCATGTTTCTGCATTTTATTACATTTTAAGTTCATTAGTCCACGACCTGTTCCTATAAGTTCAGGAGGCACGCCGACTGAATATAGTGATGCTGTAAATGTTATCGCTCTCGGAAGTTTTACTTCTCCCACTCCTCGTGAGTATCCGAAGAGTCCGACATGCTGGACCCGCTCTCTTCTTTTCGGAATGTGTTTAGAAATTTGGTTGATAAGAGGCGCTATCTTTACCACCGTCTCCTGATAGTATCGAGTAAAAATTGACATAATCTCCCGGATTATTATTTCTTCTTCACGAGAAATTTTTCTGGTTTCAGTTTTCGGAAAACCTGATTCTATCTTTTGCAGAGCCTCAATCACGTCATTTTTTGGGAAGTCGTACCGGAATGCACTCTGAATAGTTGTTGTTCTCACACCTGCATACTCGTTCATGAAGGCATCGACTGTCCAGGGAGATATCCCTCCCCTGAACGGCAAAGCAGCAGCTCCGATCATTGGATAAAGCGGAATTTCATATTTTTTGGAAAAATCATCATACTTAGAAAGAGCAATTTTTATTGCAAGGACCGTCGGGACAATCCCCGCATTCAGAGCAGGATCAGATCTTGCAACGTAAGGTCTGAGATATTCAGGTTTAGAATCAAATCCCTGTATGTGCATTTGCATATACTCCTCCAATATTTTGTCGGAATTTGAGATAGTATTAATGTCCTCGAACAACGGGATCAGTTCAATGTGTTCGATATCCTCATCTCTCCTTTTGAGTAGCGGGTGACGTATAGCTGCCATTTCACGGAAAGCTGACTGGACATCATACATTTCTTTTGCCGATTCCGTCATCGGCAAAATAACTTCAAACAAAGGATTGCCTGAGAGCCCTATGCTATTTGCCAGTCCTGATGCTGCAATGATTCCCATAAACGCTCTTCCCAAACGATATTCCGTCTCAACTTTTGGATTAGGAAGCCGAAAGGTAATAAACTTATCCTTCCCGATCTGGGTATCTTTGAAGTAGTCATAATACTCTCCCATGATCCTCTCAACGATCGCTTCATCGACAAGCTTCCCTTCCCAATCCCATTTGTATTCAGTAGCACCAAGTTCCTTAAACGAAAGATATAGTTCATACGGCTCTTCCTGTGTACTTATGAAAGGACGATAATGCCAATAGGGAGTATGTGCATGATCAGGATGCTGTGTCACCATGGTAGCCGGAATCTTGCGTTTTGTAGACATACGGGATATTATACACCTCTTATATGTCAGTAAAGCATAATTGGTTTTTGCGTGAAGCAATCCGAACTTATCTCTGGATATCATGGTACAATAATTTCAAATGAAATCTCTTTCCAAACGCATAAACAATCTGCCGGTATCTTCTATCCGAAAACTCATCCCGCTTGCCGACAGGGCAAAAAAAGAAGGGGTTTCGATTTATCACTTAAATATGGGACAGCCTGACGTTAAAAGTCCTGACGTCATGATATCGGCACTTCAGAACTGGAATCAAAACCCGATAGCATACGCCCCGTCCGGAGGTACCCCTGAATACTTACAGGCGCTCGTACACTATTATTATCAACTAGGTTTTTCGTTTATCAAAAGCGAACATATAATCGGAACAATAGCAGGCTCCGAAGCCATAAATATGGCTATGTTTGCAGTGTGTGATCCGGGGGATGAGATCCTGATTTTTGAACCGTACTACAGCAGTTATCAGACATCAGCACAGTTGTGGGGAATCACTCTCGTCCCGATACCCACCAAAATTGAAGCAGGATTTCATCTTCCAGACACGGAAGAAATTGAGTCAAGGATTACGGAAAAGACAAAGGCAATCCTATACTCTTCACCCTCCAATCCCACCGGTACGGTATATCAAAAAGAAGAAATTAAGTTGCTGATCGATTTAATAAAGAAACATAACTTATTTTTGATTGCTGATGAAGTCTATCGCGAGTATATCTTTATTGACCGTCCTCATGTATCAATTCTTGATTATATACAGGACATTCCTGATCAAGGTATTCTAATAGACAGCTTATCGAAAAGATACAATCTTTGCGGAGCACGTTTGGGATCACTCATTACTCTGAATGAAGGAATATTAAAAGGTGCGCTGAAGTTTGCCATGAGCAGACTTTCTGGAGGTCTTATTGATCAGTATGTCGGATCTCAACTGACTAGAGTTCCGGATGGGTATATCAAGGAGATTCAGACTGAATACAGGAAAAGAAGGGATACAATGTATGCTGGACTGTCCGCGATTCCGGACGTCAAAGTTACACTCCCGGAGGGGGCATTTTATATCATGGCAGAGTTGCCGGTTGATAACGCTGAAGCGTTTTGTATCTGGCTTTTGGAAGAGTTCCGTGACAACAATGAAACCGTCATGATGGCTCCGGGATACGGTTTCTACAAAAATCCTGAAGACGGAAAAAAGATGGTTAGAATAGCATACGTTCTTGAGATCCCCAGTCTTGAACGATCAATTGAGCTTTTGAAGAAAGCTCTGAGAGAGTATAACCGTCAATAACGCATTCTGCGATGAACAACCATCAATACCCCCTGCGTAACGGTGACTTTTGCTTTGTGAGAAAGCATTACATTGCTTATCCCTCTTGTACTTCCTAACGGTAGAGCCGCATCAGACAAAGGATAATACAATCCTTCCGTTGTAATACCCTGGCAATCACTTTTGATCGGGACGAGAGATATCTCATCTCCCTTTTTTCCGGTTATTTCAATAACCCTATCGACAAATCTGATCTCCTGATCTCTTTCAATGATACGGATATCCTTCTCTGCTGACAACTCAGCCAAAAAAAACATATTTGCCGTCATGTGGTCAACCCTATCTCCCAAAAGTCCGGTAATAATAATCTCATCTGCCCCCCGATCTACTGCATATCGGACGGCAAGTTCAGCATCGGTATAATCCTTTTCCCTTGGGTATGAAATACATGTCACTTTTTTTTCTTCTAATAGGGCTCTGTCTGATTGAGAAATCGAGTCGAAATCACCGATTACTACATCCGGAACTAGGCCGATTTTACGGGCATGTTCAGCCCCACCGTCTGCACATAATATTAATGAATCTTCGGATAGAAAGTTGCGGATAGATGAAGTGTCAGAGAGATTGCCGTGAAGGAAAATAATCGCATTCTTCATAAAGGAATTATAGCATCTCAAACCGAACAAGAGATGGCCCGCAGTCTCGAGCCATCTCCATTCAGAAATAGTTAGGCATGCACGATAAAGCTTTCTGTTGCTCCGTGTGTATTAAGCGTTTCCTGAACATCTTCTTCAGCTTCGTGGTTTGTTTGGACTGCTACTAAGACTTCTCCAGCTCTGATGCGTTCCTCGTACACTTTTGCGGTCTCCTCAGGAACTCCCAAATCTACCAGTGCACCGACTAATCCTCCGGTTAATGCCCCAAGCACTCCTCCCGTAATCCCCCAAGTCGCAAGCAGAGGGCCGCCTACGAGAAGTACACCCGCACCGGGAATGGCAACGGAAGTCAGCCCGGCAATAATTCCGGCTAATATACCGGTAACGCCTCCGACAGCGGCACCGGCAACTGTACCGTCAGTCACATCCTGCTTGATTTGATGGGTATCTGCATCGTCTTCGTTGGGACGCTGAGCGACGAGCGATATGTCTTCGGTAAAATCCATATTTTTCAGTTCAGCTACTGCTTCTCCTGCAGCTTTGCTGTCATGAAATAATGCAAATACGGTATGTTTCATTTTTTTCACCTCCAATCTGTAACATAATTTGTAATCCATGTATAAACAAGAAAGCTGATAGTTCAGTGCCGTTTTAACGGATGACACTATCAGCTTCAGGTACTTTAACTATAGTGATAGGTAATGAATCGCAGGGCAAAAATGAGTAAAAAGAAGGTAAGTATTAGCGAGCAGAATCTGTTGCTTCATCGTTGACGTATTCCGGGAGCCCCAAAAGATCAATATCTTCTTCCTGCAACCGGATCTGTTCGAACTCTTTTACGTAGTCAGGAGTCTTTCTGGACTGCTGTGTGCGCTGGAGAAAGTTTTCAACAAAAATATTTTCACCTGCTTTTGCTACTTTTACATCATGTTCCGGTTTTTCTATCTTCGGCTCCCGATTCAGGATACTCAGTTCCTGATGAAGCGAATCGGTTTGAACCTGAACTTTTTTCAGAGTTGAGTCTTTTTCTGATATATAAAAATATACTTTTTTTACATCGTTTTCCCGTAATGATAATGCATACTTCCTGCAACTGTCTGCTCCGCATATATCCTCCTGGATAAAATAGATATTGTTGTCCTCGTTTTCAAAATATGATTTGAGATTTCCGATAAATACTGAAGGTTCAAACGGCAGCTTTGTTTCATACTCTTCCAGAGTTTCAATGGATTGTTCCCACCAGCGGCCGTCTGTGTAATCTTTCAAATATACCTTTTCATCAACCATAATCACATGCATTTGTTCTGAGACATCATCTTTATAAAGCATTTCCTGCTCGTCTCCTGAGAGTTTCCAGTCAGCATGATATACCTGAATATTTTGATGCGATTCAACGTATTCTCCCTGTAATTTTTTGAGAGATCCTCCAGTGATATGGGAAAAAAATCCGCATATATACGGATCTTTATATTTGCAAAACATTGAATTCGTTTTTGCAACTTGAAAGGTAATGAATACCCCGCTCACAAGGACAAAACCGATAAAGGCTGATAGAGTAAGACGATTGCTGATCCCGAACATACATTAACTATATATATCCCCCGACCTGTTGTCAATTTCCCGCCTCAAATCCTGTATACTTTTTTTATGGCACATATCATACGAGAATACACAAACCACGATGTTGACGGCATTAAGCAATGTCTTATTGAGCTTCAGGATTTTGAACGGATGATGGACCCTCACAGACTGGAAGGAATAAAAATTGCCCACGAATATCTCGAGCACTTGCTTGAAGTCTGTGAAGCTGGCCGGGGAAAAATATTCGTCGTAGAAATTGACGGAAATATAGTTGGGATGGTTTCCGTTTATATCGAAGAAGACAAAAAACATTTCAGAAAAGCAAGGAAGTTTGCACTCATTTCCGATCTGATCGT
Source organism: Candidatus Roizmanbacteria bacterium (assembly GCA_016700135.1). Lineage (NCBI taxonomy): Bacteria > Candidatus Roizmaniibacteriota > Candidatus Roizmanbacteria bacterium. Next base: position 563,095 of record CP065004.1, on the reverse strand, counting down.
CATGCAGGAATACAAAGATCAGGGTATTATCAAAGAACTGCTGGGAAAAACTGAAGAGTACGCAAAGTCAAAACAGGTCACATCTCTCCATGCACCGATCCTGAAAGGTCATGATGAGAGTGTAAACGGATATTTGCGTAACGGATTTAAAGAGTTTGAAATTGTGGTCAGAAAACAGATAGAATAATCATATATGGTTGACAACGGTCAGCAGGAATCATTATATCCATCATCATCACCTGCGGTAATCCCCGAAGAGCCGCTTTTCCCGGGCGGTGAACGGGATCGAAAAGCTGAGTTCCCCGAATCACTTCAAGCTACTATACAGGATTATTACAGAATGGTAATTGACCAGCTTCCCCCTGCACTTGATCCTGACGGACACCCTCTTGACAGCTTATATGATCTTGATCCAACAGACATTGATCAACAATATTATCCTTATGATTTTTCAAAACTAACTAATGCAGCAAAAGGATTAAATTTTTGGAATACTAAATCATTTCCAAGACTTCTAACTCATTGTCAGAAACCAGCAGATATGACGAAACTGTCCGAAGACGAACAACATGAAGCAACACTTCAAACAGACTTACGGCATGATTTGGCGGGAGATATTATAACCAATCTCGTCGGAGGTATTACAGATGATGACATTATGTATGAAGAAGTGGGATATATCGGCAATCCTTATATGGTCCAATGGCCGCTTCATATTATGGACCGTATTTACAAGCAATTTACGAAAACACCTGATGTAAAGCCTATACATGGCCAGAATGCGATTCAGTTCATAGCCGGTGTTTTCCAGTCAAGGACAGTACTTGATCGAGAAAAATATACTTACGATATTGATTATAAAACACCATTCGAGCTAGAAGGTGACTTTGATTACTTACTTGGAGTTCTTGCCAATCCTCTCAATAATACAAAGCAAATTGGAGAACAAAAAGCACTTAAAGATATCCGTTCAATGATACGAGTTCTCCCTGATCCGGATAAGAAAGGTCACGTCATCATCCAAATCCGTGATAATATTGGCGGAATGCCCGATGATCTTCTTGAGTTTCCTGAAGGGTCAGATACCCATAAAGCATTGGCGCGCGGTGAAACGCGTCGAAAAGGCGGAACTGGTGCAGGACTGGCTATTGTAAATGAAATCGTGAGAGACCATTTTCACGGGAGTATTTCACTTAAAAACGAGCCCTATCCCGAAACCGATCAACAAGGACTCGTGATGAATATATCGCTTCCCGGAAAACTGACCGGGCCCCAGTCAGAATAATGAAAATGGTATACTATACATATGAACACTCGTTTCTCGCTTAAACGGCTCGTATATTTTCTCCCGCTTATTATCAGCGTTCTCGCTCCCGTTTTTGTCATTCTGAAATCCGGCTTTTCATATCTGGGAATTGCCGTATCTCTCTCAACTCTCGCAACAATGATATATGTTGTCAGAAAAGACAAAACGAAATATGACACGGCATTGTACCTTTCTCTTTTAATCCTCAGTCTTTTTATTGTATTAAGAACAAATCCTCTTCTGATATTTCTCAATATCGTAGCGTCCTTCTTTTTGGGAAGCATCCTTGCTGCCCGGTCAAAAGACTTTGCTTTCCTGAACAGTATGCTTCTCCCGCTTAGGCTTCTTCTTGAAACCATAAAACAAAAACCGAATTATGAACAGTATTCAGGTAAGAAGATTAGTTCAGGGGTTACAAAACTTTTTTCGTCATTTGAGTACCTGCTTTCGCTTGCCATAACAATCGTCCTTCTTCTTATCATTATTCCCATTCTTGCATCAGCAAATCCGTTCTTCGACTCATTGGTACAGAACGTGATCTCCTCCCTTCGCATCGGCAATATTCTTGAGTATCTGTTCGGTGACAATATCCCGCTTCACATCGCCCGATTTATATTCTTTCTCATTCTTTTTGCCCTTTTGCCTCGACTCTATTCATTTTTAAAAGAAGGCAACTTTATCCCGTCTCTATCATTCCCCCTTACTAAGCTCCGTCTGTTTTTGCCGAAAGTAACTGTTGCATTTGTCATTATTGTTTTCTTTGTAACTCAAATCCAGCTGTATACGGCCGGTGCGGAATTGCTGCAGGAAATGGGATATACCAATTCTCAGCAAACCCGTGAGGTATTCGGACAACTTGCTGTCGTATCCGTCATCATATTTTTCCTGATTTACAATGATAAAGCCGGGAAAAAACGTGACCGGGTGCTCAGTTCTATCCTGCTTACTGAGGGACTTTTTCTCACCGGTATGGCATTCAAAAGCGTATTTGACTACAGTAGCTTGTTCGGATTTACTCAGAAACGGCTGTACGGCTTTTCTGCGGTTCTGTGGCTCTCAGTTGTTTATATTAGTTTTGCTTATGTGTACCTCAAAAATCTGAACCCCCCCCTTTTTGTCCGGGGAGTAATTCTCTGGACGGCTGCTCTTCTCATCGGGATAAATGTCGCTAATTTCGATTATCTTATTGCTCATGTCCGGCCGGCACATGTAGGAGACGGTCCGGATTATTTATACATCGCATATAATACATCGTCAGATGCTCAGGCATATGAGATGCTCGTTGACAATTTCTACAAAGAAAATAATGTACAGGAACATAATTACATGATGTTTATCACCTACCGGATACGACAGCTTCAGGATAAATATGCAAACGGAGTTGATATCCGATCCTTTAATCTGTCGGAGTATCAGGAGTATCTGAAAGTGAAAGATGTTAATACGCACGAAATAGAGGCAGAACTTCAGAAGCAGCTGCCATTACAGCCTATTCCGGCAAGACCGCGCTGAGCAGATCCGTACTGAGATTTTATTCCAGCTTGCAAAAGATTCCCAACCGTTCAAGCTGATTTATTGTTTGATCTCCTAAATTTCGCTTTGCCTGTTCTCCCATCTGATGAACAATGCCTTGAACGTATGGAATTACATCTTCAGTAAATACTGAGGCGGATAGATCGGGTGTAATTTTCAGCACCGTAAACATTAATGCAGTTTGGGGAATTGTCAGCCGCCATGCGTTTTCAAAAAATTCAGTTTTTCTTTGTTCTGCTTCTTGAATCTTCTCCGGAGAACCGGAAGGAATACGGAAATGAGAGCGGATCAAATCTGCGTACAGTGATCCTACCTGTTTTGGTTCAACTTGCGGTTTTACATCTCCGTTATTCTGGCTACCGAATGCAGGCTGACTGATGAGTTCTAGTACCGCATACTGTTCAGCGGGTGATTGTGATTGCAGATAATTCCAAAAATTCTGTTGATTGCCTTCTATCATTCGGCGATAGTCATCTCCGACACGGCTCCATCCTTCCCTCTGTTTAGGATCATACCGAAATCCCCATCTTCCTTTGCTAAATACTGACCCTTCTTCACCGTCATTGTCTCTCGAATTGATGAACGGAATAATTGCATGAAGTGCTTCAATCATCGTTGATAATCGTCAAGCATATTGTAATGTCGGGACGGAGTGACAGTTTTTGAACTAATCACACCTATGCTAGATTTTATCAAACAAAACAGGAAGTTACAGACACTAGAAGCAGACTTTCGTGATTACGACACATTGACTAAAAATACAGTAGAAGCTCGGATGGATTTTATTCTATAATCTGGTTATCTGATTATGGCAAAAGACAGCAAACCAACCACACCAAAACCAGTTACTCAACCGCCCCACTTACCTTTTGGTCAAGGAATGGTGAATATAACCAACATAATCGGCACACGACCCGATTTTCAGTTACTCACCAAACCAACCCAAGCACCAAATGGACAGCGACAATTCAAAGACTCAAAAGGCGTATTTTTCGAGACAAACAACACTCTGCCAAAAGGTAAAGTTATCATTGCTGAACAACGGTCAAAGTAATTTGAACTAGAAGTATACTTACCAGAGTAAATAATAGGGAGTGAATAAAAGACGCACGTCCCCATTTACAAAAGGAGAAGCCACTTCCCAATTTATGAGTACCAAACGCAAACCCACCAGCAAGCAAGCTCTATACAGCTCAATTAGTAGCTATGCTGATGAAGTGATACAGCGATTAGTTGAGCTGTCAAAAAGTAAGAACGAAAATGTGGCTCTGGGAGCGTGTAAAACATTACTCAATAAAACTTTACCAGATGTAAAAAGCGTGGAAGTTACTCAAAGCAACGTGTTAGACAGCCTCATTTCAGAGGAACTTGACCGCTTCAAACCTGTCAAAACAGGCTCAGATACTGTACTAACTATGAATGAGGATGAAAAACAAGCGTATGCTCTAGAATTGATTGAACTTGGTCAGGGCTTACTTGGGCAAGGAAGATACGGAAAAAGAAAAATTAGGCTTGCTCAGAATCTCGGGACTCAAAACCTGTCATAAAATTTTCAAGGTCTAATCCCAATGCTTGAGCTAATCTCCAAATGACAAACATTGTGGGACTATACACACCTCTTTCAAGGTGGCTGTAATAAGCGGTATTTACACCAGCTTTGAAAGCTAAATCTTCTTGAGTCAATCCTTTTTCCTCTCGAACTTTCCTCAAGTGTAACGCTAGTTTTCGAGTGAATTGCTTCCTGAGTTTATCTTGCTCTGACTTAGATAGTGATGGCTTATATTTGGGTGATGACACGTTTTTATTCTTGTGCCATTCGTATGTTTACACCACGTTGTAGACATTGGATTGAATATGTTGTAAACATTGGAAATTATGTATAATCCCTGCTAGGTTAGTAAAAAACATAAGGAACAAGTCTATGAAAAAAGTTCTCAAATGGGGTGGTATCGCCCTTGTAGTTATTATCATTATCGGAGCTATAGCTGGCTCTGGTGGTGATAGTTCATCAACAGGTTCAAGCTCGACCACGCAAGAACAAAGACAAGCTGAACAGGCTAAGGTGTATGCAGTCAATGAGACAGTAGCCAGTAAGAATATGGAATTGACTGTTACCTCAGTAGCAGAAAAAGCATCTGTTGGTGGTCAATATCTAAATGAAAAACCATCAGAGGGTGGCACGTTGGTCGCTGTGAACTGGCAATACAAAAATACATCTAGTGAGCCAATCGGGACGTTCTCACAACCCAGCATCAAGTTAGTTGATGGCAATGGTGTTGAGTACAGCTCTGATACAGGAAAATCGGCTAGTTATGCCACTGAAATAAAACTTGACCGCAAGATACTAAGCGACCTCAATCCAGGCATTACAGTCAAAGATGCGAGTGTGTTTGAAGTAAGCAAGGAGAGTTATGCACAAGGCACTTGGTACGTTGTTATCAAGGCGGATGGTAAAGAATATAAAGTGGCTACCAAGTAATTTTTACTAACCTAACCTGCAAAGAGCTGAGTTAGTCCACTCGGCTCTTTTGGTTATTTGCAATGATATAATGTGTTGTAGTTACCAAATAAATGGAGAGATATGTCAAAAGAACACACACAAGATACTTTACAAGCTAAAACATTACAGGTAAAAGAATTACTTCAAGCTTATGGTGTTCCAGTGGAACAGTTTGGAACTGGAAAAGCTAAAACACTTGAACATTTAGCACAAGAGATTCTTGAGGGAGAAACTGTTTTAGTTGATATAGATGGAAAAATTGTTCGTAGAGTTGAATTAGTTCATATTGATGTCAGATTTACAAAAGATGGTGTTGAGCTTCAATTAGTTGAAGACAGACAGGTTTTCACTGATGGTCGTGAACGCAGACGAGGATTGACTGGAATTAGCGAAAAGATGAAGCCAGGTGAAAATCCTTCATTATCTGCTAAACGAGCATTAGCAGAGGAAATTGGAGTTGTTGTAATGACTGATGTTCAAAGTATTGGAACAGAAGAAGAAACAAGGACTTCTCCAAGTTATCCAGGACTAAGTACAGAATACCTACGACACGAGATGGCAACAACGATTTCAGAGGCAGATTTTCGTGAAGATGGATATGTAGAAGTTCAGCCCGATAAAACAACATATTTTGTTTGGAGAAGTATCTAAACCTAATTATTGTATCGAGCTAAGAGCCGACTCACCCTCGGCTCTTTTCGTATCTAAAGCTATAATACTGGTAGATAAATCGAGAGATAAAGCCAATGCCAGAAGAAGATAAACATCTCAAGCTAGTGCTTGAACACGCCCAAAATAAGGTCAATAGCTACCTAAAGACACACGGTAAGTATGTGGATGAAAAAGAGGCAGTCTACGTTATTTACGCCAGAAGAAGCACTAAGGATAACGAACGCCAAGAACGCTCAATTCCAGACCAAATCGAGGATTGTCAAGCCATTTTGGAAGACCTAGAGGGCAGACCAAAGCCAGTCAAGATTTTCAAGGAAAAAGAGAGTGCAAAAATATCTGGTAAACGACCCAAGTTTGATGAAATGATTCAAGGTATCAAGGAAGGTAAATGGAACTCGATTGTATCTTGGCATCCAAATCGCCTTGCGAGGAATATGCTTGAGGGTGGGATGATTATTGACCTAATTGATAAAGGTTTACTTCGTGAACTCAAGTTTCACGAATACCGCTTTATTCCAGATTCTAGTGGCAAAATGACGCTAGGTTTTCACTTCATAATGGCAAAGCAGTACAGTGATAACTTATCTGAGGCATCAACTAGAGGCACAAACAAGATTGCGAAAGAGGGTAAATCGCCAACCAATAAAGCCAAGTATGGCTACAAATTAGAAGGTAGGTACTACCGTCCAGATGGTAACAATTTTGCGATTCTCAAGGAAGGGTTACAACTGGTTGCTGATGGCATTTCACTGATAAAAGCCAGCAAGCATATCAATGAAAAAGGCTTTCAGTATCAAGGAAAACCTTGCAAAATGACTAAACAAAAGCTGTCACGTATCTGTAATGATACCTTTTATGCTGGGGTCTATGTTTTTGGTGAACAGATAATAAAAATGGGAGAAACAGACCACTTGTTTACTCCAATGCTAACACCTCTTGAATACAACACTATTCAATTGGCACTTGGTAAGGGTGTGGGATTCAAAAACCCACAAGCCAAAACTGTTTTATTCCGTAAAATGGTCAAGTGTTATCACTGTGGCAACTTTATGTCCCCTGGAAAGCCTAAAAGCGGTGGAAAGAGTGGCTATCGCTACTATGAACTACGATGTACCAGTGTTGACTGTCCCACTGCAAACAAAGGAAACGACTTCCCCAGAGTTATCAAGGGTAGAACCCTGCATCAGTTTGTTTATGAGTTGCTTGGCGATGGTTTAGAGGTCAAGCCAGAGGCCTATGAAGAATATGTCAAGTCTGCTAAACCAGCTCTGGAAATTATCCGTAAAGACATAAAACAACAATTAGCTAGGCTCTAGACTAGCACATTAACAATTTGTAAGGCTCTAGACTAGCACATTAACAATTTGTAATAGTTCATTGTAAAGGATCGATGGGGATTTGCTCCATCTCCATTCACACTCTTTCAAGTGTAATGGAAAGTTTTTCTTTACACCATTGAACTTAACGAGACGTCTTTTACAAAAGGACCAGAATGACTCTATGCCATTGATATGGACCCCTTTTGTATTTGAGAACTCATTTTTCTTGTGATTGATTCTCAAATGTTTGTCATACCCGACATCAACAAGTCCGTTGTATCCGCTCCACGAATCTGAATATACAGTACTGTTCAAGTCAATCTTTCCCTTCATAACAGCATGTAGCGTTCTTCTTTTACAGTTTGGAATGATACGAGTAAATACACGTCCTTGACGCTCATATATCCCAAATACTACCTGCTTAAATGACGTCCCACGACCTCTTTTACTTGACTTGCCTCTCATCCTTCGAGGTCCAAAGTATGATTCATCAATTTCTATCTCACCACCAACATATCGTTGCATCTGGTGCACTTGGTGATGATATATGAGTTGACGAATATTATTGTAATATTTGTTGACTGTATTGCGGTTGAGACCCAAAATACCAGAGGTCTGTGTAGCACTCAGATCGTGTGCAAAACACCATAGTATCTTTTTTCTCTTGTATTTTGATATCGGCCTATTGTTACAAACCATACCTCTAGTTTAGCACTACTCTGCTAGTCTAGAGCCTTAGCTAATGCCAAGCGACAAGTAACCGAAAATGAACAACTGATGGCGTTCAAGCGTACTGCTCTGGGTAACGCCAAAGGTAAAACGATTGATGAACTCAATGCAGAACTCGACACGCTAAGAGACGAACGTGCCAAATTAGATACAAAAGTTATAGAGATTCAAGGACAACTAACCCAAATTGAGCATAATATCGAATCTAGATTGATGTCTTACGAAAACTTTTTGAACTTGTTCAAAAGGATTGGTCTTATCGCCAAAAACAGTGATAACCAGCTACTCATAGACAATATCATCAGAACTATCTTTTTGAACTTCACTGCAAAGGACAAAAAAGTACTGAATTATCAACTAAATCCTGACTTTGAAAAGCTGGTTATTTTACCTTCCGTCTCTGATTGTCGGGGTGACAGGACTTGAACCTGCGACCTCCCGGCCCCCAGCCGGACGTTCTAGCCATCTGAACTACACCCCGAAGATCACTCCATAAAAGATAATACTACCGGAAATATAAAAAGCAACAAAATAACGACAACGACGAATCCTACCAGGAGATTTCTGACTTTTTTCAGATATCCCGAATACTGTTCCCGTGATTTCCCCAAATACGCATCATATTTTTCTTCCGTCTTTTTCAGGAACTCAGCATGTGCATTCACTTGCTGTGATTGCAAATCACGAATCTCTGACAGTATAGATATAATTTTTTCGTCCGATGTCATGATTATTGATATTTATTTCCAATACACACTATTATATCAAGTAATAAGCCCATAGCGTTAATATTTTCAGATGATTGCAGTATAATTCACATATGAATAAACCTTCGCTCGTTGCAATTTTCGCTCATCCCGACGATGAAGCATTCGGTCCGGCCGGGACGCTTGCAATATATACCAAAACACATGACGTATATATCATCTGCGCGACCCGCGGTGATGCCGGCGAAAATCACTCAGGTGATGACCATGTAAATATCGGAGATTTGAGAGAGCAGGAACTCAGGCGTTCTGCAGATACCCTTGGGGTCGAGGAAGTCTACTTTCTGGATTACAAAGACGGCACATTGTCCAACAACAAATACCATGCCATCGCACAGGATATCCGGGATATTATTGATACCATCAAACCTGAGATACTGCTCACCTATGAAAACCGCGGAGTATCAGGGCACCTGGATCATGTCGCAATGTCTCTGATCACTCACTATGTTTTTCATAAAGTCGATTACACAAAGAAACTCCTCTCCTACACAATACTGAAAGATCAAACTGATCAGCTGCGGGATTACTTTATCTATGTCCCGCACGGATACAACCGTGATGACATTGACCTGATTGTTGATATCTCACCCGTCTGGGAACTGAAACGGAAGGCATTGTATGAACACAAGTCACAGATGAAAGATATAAGCCGTATGATTGGTACAATGGAAGAAGGACCGAAGGAAGAATACTTTCTGGTAGAGGAAAAATAATAAACGTTCTGCCGTTATGAAACGAACACACCTTTTTTTATCGCTTTCGTATTCGTCATCAGCCATCTTTTTATCAGTTTTCTTGCACCTCGTTTTCTTCCGCAATCATCATTTCCCTATCTTGATGACCTGCAAAAATCCGGCCTGCCTCATTTTCTTTTTTCATTTGCCAACTTTGACGGGACAATTTATCTCAAAATTGCAAAGTCCGGGTATCTGCCGCTGACACATGCTTTTTTCCCTTTGTACCCGATTATGATAGCTGTCGGAAGTATTGCCTTTCAGCCAGTTCTTGCCGGCATACTGATATCTCTTTGCTCATTCGTAGGGATACTAATTATTCTAAATAAATACCTGGCTGCTTTGGATGTCAAAAACAACAATTGGTATAAAATTTATGCTGCATTTTTATTGTTCCCTACTTCTTTTTACCTGCTCGGCGTCTATACCGAAAGTCTTTTTCTGCTGCTTCTTGTTAGTTCCCTCTACACGATGCACAAAAAAAAGTACTTTCTGACTTTTATCTTGTCCGTGCTTGCCGCACTTACCCGTTTTGTAGGAATATTTCTGGTAATCCCTCTGTTTTTTGAGGCATTTACCGTTTACGGATTATCAGGTCAATCTCCGAAATTCATCATTCAAAAAATAATAAAAAACATGAAACCGGCACTTACGCTTTTGGGTGCCCCAATAGGATTTATTATCTACAGCATATTTCTTTGGAAAACAACCGGTGATCCGATACGATTCTTTAATAACTTGCCTGATTTCCAAACCGGGCGGCAGACGGATCTGATACTGTTCCCTCAAGTCATGTTTCGATATATCAAAATCTTTTTGACGGCCCAGATGAATTTCCAGTATTTTATTGCAGCGGTTGAATTTGCAGTGTTTTTGCTCGTTTTTATCGTTTTAAGCTATGATCTTTTGAAAATTTATCGGAAAGAATATAAGCATCTCCTGGTCCGGCTTGGACTGAATTTATTTTCGTTTGTAAATCTTCTTCTTCCAACGTTTACCGGAACATTTACCTCACTTCCGCGCTATGTTCTCACTTCCCTTTCCTTTTTTATCGTGCTAGGTGAGATAAAGCATAAACAGATACAAATCATTTTATTTATTCTCTTTATAGTACTCCATATAATACTTTTCACTTATTTTATTCAGGGATATTTTGTGAGTTAGTGCGGAGGCTTTTGTGTTACAATATCTTCACTCACGGGCTCGTAGTTCAGTTGGCTAGAACGTCGCGCTGGCAGCGCGAAGGTCAGGGGTTCAAGTCCCCTCGAGTCCACAAAGCACTCCTTTACTTTCCACATTCTCTCTTACTATAATGAAATCATGTCACAACAACTGCATGATTATGTCACGTCCCAACTCCGGAAAGGTTTCAGTCGGGAACAGATTAAACAGGCACTTTTAGCAAGCGGATGGCCTGCACAGGAAATTGACAATTATTTTCTTACGATCCCTACCGTTTCACCGTCTCCTGCTTTTTCTTTACAGAAATACGCAAAATTTATTCTTCCTGCCGTTCTTGTCCTCGTGATTATCGCGGGAAGTACTTTCTATCTGTTACGGCAAAACGCTTCTGTTCAGGACCAAATACCAGAGACTGTAAACGAGACTCAAACAGAGTCATCAACACCTTCAAGTGCTAGTTCGCCCTCGGATCAACCGTCTTCAGCATCCACCGGAGCCACTTTTGAAGAGCACCTAAGCACCTGTTCTCAATATAAAGATACGTTCGAACATCCGTTGACGGGAGAGGCAATGGAACGGGAAATTGTCGGTGAAACGGACGATAAATGCCTTTATGTGGAACAGATGCCAAACGGCGGAAAGATGGAATGCCGCTACACGGAATACGAACGGCGTGCTGTTGCACAGTTTCATCTTGACGAAGCTGCTGCTGAACTGTCAGAGACAAGTATCCATATGGATGGTACTAAAGTAACTGCAGAATATACTCTGGATGGAAAAGTAGTTGAGAATCCTCTGGCTGAAGCACTTGAGAACGGCACTTGCGTAATAAGCGGTTATTAATCCTCCTCTCTCCTCCCTTCTCTATTATTAAGGCTTTTCGAAGCCTCAGATTTTACCAACATATCAATGTCCTTGAATTTAAAGATATGTAATTGTATAACTATTATTGGGATCGATACTAGTTCCGGTCTCGTAATCTCGCCCTGCTATATGCGAGGGAGCCGGGGTCTATGGAACAAACAGCTTTTACAGCTAATTTACATATTATTTACCGCGTATTGCCGTAAGAAACGTATAGTAACGATATGTCACTTACTGTAGAACAAAAACAGCTATTGCTGTTCGGTTCGCTCGGATTATTTCTCATTTTTAATTACCTGGCAAGTACAGTGAATGTACTTGCAGGATAACATCGTATGTTTTATCCGGATATACTGCTTTGGGTGAGCTTAGTCTTTTCTGTAATTGGCGTCGTTCTGTATTCGTTTCATATCCGGCAAAAGTACGGAAAGACAGAAGAAAAATTAAAGGAACATAATTACGGAGTTTCCTGACCGACGGAGGGATCTATCTGACGGGCTAGTTCCAGATAATGTGAGGCTTCATTCATTTGCCCTTCACTTTTATACAAAAGATGCAACGCATACAAGACATCCCGTGATTCCGGATTTCGTGCGAGCGTTTCCTTGAGAAGTTCTATTTGCGCTTTTCTCAAGTGAGTATCGGCAAAAATATCAGCTTCTTTCGCGGCTATTGTATTCTTGTTTTCAGGAAGAAGTGACTCAAAAAAAGAGGTTTCTTTGCCCCGCTTTATAATCGACACAAATGCATCGTCTTTGCCTTGAAGCAGTTGAAAATACTCGTCGGGCATAATCTGCGAGTAAAGTATATTTGCAACAAGAAACATAAATAGAAGCCCATAGGTAATAGCCAGTGTAATATGCGTAAACCAACTCATCAGAGAATCATTTGAATATTGCTTTTTCTTATTTTTTTTGCCGGACATATTGATTATTATACCTTTTTATCTCACTTGTCACGTATCTTCTTCTGACTTATACTGAAACTATGGCGATAGATTTACATGAATATAAAAAACTGTATCTGCAAACCTCACAGGAACTGCTCTCAACTATTAAAAACGGACTGATAGCAATGAATACGAATCCCGGTGATAAAAATGTCTTGGCGGAAGTCCACAGGGCAGCACATTCTTTCAAAAGCCAGAGTCTCGTAATGGGCTATGCACAATTAGGGCTTTGCGGGCGTGTTCTTGAGGCTCTTTTTCTCGGCATGAAAGAAGGTTCCATTGATCCTAACGCAGAACTTAGTGGAATAGTGAATGAAACACTGGAAGCAATGGATACCTCCCTTGCCAACGTGCGGAACGGTCAGGGGGAACTGGATTTATCATCACACATCTCAAAAATTGAAAATCAGGCCGGAATTACAGTGCACTAATTAATATGGCTCTAGACTAGCACATTAACAATTTGTAATAGTTCATTGTAAAGGATCGATGGGGATTTGCTCCATCTCCATTCACACTCTTTCAAGTGTAATGGAAAGTTTTTCTTTACACCATTGAACTTAACGAGACGTCTTTTACAAAAGGACCAGAATGACTCTATGCCATTGATATGGACCCCTTTTGTATTTGAGAACTCATTTTTCTTGTGATTGATTCTCAAATGTTTGTCATACCCGACATCAACAAGTCCGTTGTATCCGCTCCACGAATCTGAATATACAGTACTGTTCAAGTCAATCTTTCCCTTCATAACAGCATGTAGCGTTCTTCTTTTACAGTTTGGAATGATACGAGTAAATACACGTCCTTGACGCTCATATATCCCAAATACTACCTGCTTAAATGACGTCCCACGACCTCTTTTACTTGACTTGCCTCTCATCCTTCGAGGTCCAAAGTATGATTCATCAATTTCTATCTCACCACCAACATATCGTTGCATCTGGTGCACTTGGTGATGATATATGAGTTGACGAATATTATTGTAATATTTGTTGACTGTATTGCGGTTGAGACCCAAAATACCAGAGGTCTGTGTAGCACTCAGATCGTGTGCAAAACACCATAGTATCTTTTTTCTCTTGTATTTTGATATCGGCCTATTGTTACAAACCATACCTCTAGTTTAGCACTACTCTGCTAGTCTAGAGCCTTAATATTACTAATTTTGAAATAACGGATGTATATACTGCTCGCAGACGACGACACTTTTTTCCAGAAATTTTATCAGTCACAGCTAACGGCAAAAGGTTATGAAGTGAGTGTTGCGGTAGACGGAACTGATGCGATGGCCAAGCTGCACGAAAAAAAACCGGATATCCTAATCCTTGATCTCATCATGCCTCAGAAAGACGGGTTTGAAGTTTTGACAGAAATGTCACAGGAACCGTCTTTGAAGAATATTCCTGTTTTGATTTTCTCGACACTGGGACAGGAAAAAGATGTACAACATGCCATGGAACTCGGTGCAAAAGGATATGTAAATAAAAGTTTTTTTGACTTTGATGCTTTGGTCGCCAAGATCGAACAAGTATCAAAGCTATAATCACCTATGCTTCTCAAAGAAGAAGAGCTGAAAGAGCTTCTCAAATCAATAAATATTCTTGACGATGCCAAAATAAAATTGGTTGAGCAATATACCAAGGATGCTCATACGGATTTTACGGATGCACTTCTTCAGATGAATATCATTTCAGATGAAAAGCTCGGAATCACAATTGCCAATCATCTGAAGATCCCGTTTGTCTCACTTGCCAAGATTTCTATTGCTGAGGATGTTTTCCATATCGTTCCGGAAAAAATCGCCCGAAAGAAAAAAGTTATCGCTTTTGCACGCGATCAATCAGGGATCAAACTCGCAATGGCAGATCCGCGGGACAAAGAAATCATAGACATGGTTTCTCACAAAACTCAGGCAAAAATTATTCCTCACCTTGCGACGGAACGGGATATTCTGAATACCTTTTATATTTTTAAAAAGGATCTCCAGAAAGCATTTGATAAACTCCTCGGTGATGCGAAAGAAAAAAAATCAAGCCATGATGTTTCCGTTTCAAAAATCGTTGATCTTATTCTTGAAACCGCTTTTTATGACAAAGTCTCAGATATTCATATCGAACCTCAGGAAGAGAATGCTCTTGTCAGATACCGTATTGACGGAATTTTACATGACGTGGTGACGTATCCGAAATATCTGCATGAACGAATCATTACCCGCATAAAGGTCCTGTCACAGCTTCGTACAGACGAGCACATGAGCCCGCAGGACGGAAAGATGAGATTCGAGATTGAAGACAGTTATCTTGATCTTCGCGTCTCAATCATCCCGATCGTAAACGGTGAGAAATCAGTACTCCGCTTGCTTTCCACCCAAAACAGGTCGATTACCCTGACTGATCTTGGCATGAGCGATGAAGATCTGGAGAAAGTCAGCCGGGCATATACAAAATCTTACGGCATGATTTTGGCAACCGGTCCGACGGGATCAGGAAAATCTACATCCATTTATGCCATTTTAAAAGTCTTAAATACTCGATCAAAAAACATTACAACGATTGAAGATCCTGTTGAGTACCGCATCGAAGGCGTCAATCAGATTCAGGTAAATAAGAAAGCAAATCTTACCTTTGCAAGCGGACTGAGATCTATTTTGCGGCAGGATCCGAACATCATCCTCGTCGGAGAAATCCGGGATTCGGAAACCGCAAGTATTGCCGTTAATGCAGCTCTGACAGGTCACTTGGTGGTATCTACACTTCACACCAATGATGCGGCAACGGCACTGCCCCGCCTGATGGATATGAAAATTGAGCCTTTTTTGGTAGCTTCAACTGTCAATGTCATCATCGCTCAGCGTCTGGTCAGAAAAATCTGCGAAATGTGCAAGACAAAAGTAGATGTCTCTTATGATGATTTCAGTAAAAACATACCGCCCGAGCTCATCAAACAACATTTCGGAACGAAAAAAGATATTCATATCTACAAAGGTGCCGGTTGTGATATCTGTCATTCGACAGGATACATGGGACGACTGGCCGTGTTTGAAGTGCTGGAAGTTACAAAGCCGGTACGTGAACTGATTTTGAAGAAGGCTGATTCCGATGTCATTATGCAGCAGGCTAAAAAAGACGGAATGCTCACCATGCTTGATGACGGACTTGCCAAAGTCGCTGAAGGACGGACGACTATAGAAGAAGTACTTCGCGTCACCAAAATCGAAGCTATGTAATATTATGGATACTAAAAAATTATCACTCCAGACAAAAGATAAAATCGCGCTTTTTGATAATTTATCAACGATGCTGGCTGCCGGAATCTCAATCCTGGAGGCGGTTGATTCACTTTTGGAGGATTCCAAGGGGAATCAAAAGAAATTGTTATCTGAACTGCGTCAGGATTTAACTCAGGGGAAACAGGTGTATGCCTCTTTTGCCCGTTTCCCGAATACCTTCGACAAAGTAACGGTCAATATCATCCGTGCTTCAGAGGAAGCCGGGACTCTTGACGTTGCATTAAAGGATATCAAAAAGCATGTCCAGAACGAGATGGAATTTTTGGATAAAATCAGGTCGGCAATGATTTATCCGATTGTAATCATGGTAGTATTTTTTCTCGTGATGCTTCTTATTCTGATTTTTGTTATGCCGAAACTGGCATCCGTATTCGGACGTATGGATGTGGAACTTCCTCTTCCGACAAAGATACTCATGTTCATGTCGGACCTGATCATTCACAACACACTTGCCCTGATTGTGGGAGTGGTATTACTCATTCTCGGATTTATCGTACTTTATATCAAGAAACGGGCATTTGTATTGCGGATATTTTTCTCATTTCCCCTTATCTCAGGCCTGATCAAGCAGATTGATATTGCACGTTTTACCAGAAGTATGGCATTGCTGCTTTCTTCGGGACTTACCATAACTAATGCATTGGAACTGTGTGAAGAAATAGTCTGGAGACGGGATATGCAGAAACTGGTAGCGCATACCCAAAAATCCGTACTTTCAGGAAAAAGATTCGCAGAAGGTATCCGGGACGGCAAAGGATTAGTCCCGATGATTGTTATCAAATTGGTCGAAGCAGGAGAAAAAACGGGATCACTCGACAAGGCAATGCAGGATGTTTCGGAACATATGGATTATGAAGTGCAGAGATCTTTAAATACGCTTACTACTCTTCTTGAGCCTGTCATGCTGCTTTTTATCGGGGTAGTCGTCGGAGGAATGATGCTCTCTATCATAGCCCCTATCTACAGCCTGATCGGACAAGTAGGGGCACGATAATTATGAATAATCACCTGAAACAACAAGGCTTCACCCTGATAGAACTGGGCATCGTTTTGGCAATCATGGCAATCATGTTGACTCTGGCAATTGTCAGTCTATCAGGTGTACAGCAGCAGGCATATTCAAGCAAATCACTCGAAATTCTGCTTTCAGATATCAAACTCCAACAGACAAAAGCGATGAACGGTGCATCGGATGACGGAAACACCTATCGATACGGAATCCATTTTGAAACAAATACTTATACTTTATTTCAGGGTGACACCTACACGCCTTCAGACAGCAGAAATTTTACGGTAACACTCGACGGACAACTTGCTTTCAACAATATTACGTTCCCGGACTCCCAAATTGTTTTTGAAAAAGGGAGCGGTGAAATTGTGGGATTCACCGCGGGAAACAACAGCTTCGGCTTATCAGACGGGACAATAATCGGTTTAAACGCTTTGGGAGTTTTCACACAATTACCCTAACATGCAAAAAGGACAATCACTCATAGAAATACTTATTGTTATGGCTCTCATGGCCATGCTTCTCCCTGTATTGATCGGCTCTCTCATAACTTCCCGTGAAGGCAGACCGCAGCAGCAAAAAAGGGCAATTGCGGCACAAAAACTGCAGGAAACAAAAGAGGCGCTAAGGAGTATCCGCGAATCAGGTTGGAGCAATATTCAGGACAACGGGACATATCACACCGTATCAGACGGCACCAGTTGGTCTTTAGCTCCGGATCCGATTACTGAAAACAGCATAACGACACAAGTTGAAATTTCTTCCGTGCTTCGCGATTCTTCAAATACAATTGTGAGCTCAGGAGGGACTATTGATCCTTCCACGAAACGGGTAGTCATTTCCATTTCCTGGAATGAACCGATCCCGACTTCTATTGACACGACTATGTACATGACCCGCTACCTTGATAATGCGACATATATTCAGACGACGGAAGCTGATTTTAATACAGGAGAGCACAACGGAACAGTCGTCACCAACACAAGCGGAGGAGAAGTAATCCTCGGACTCGGCGGTCGGGGCGACTGGTGCCAGCCAAGCACATCAATTGTCAACGAACTTGATCTCCCCGGAAGCGGCAATGCAAAAGACGTAAAAGCCTATGAAGGAAAGGCATTTACCGGAACCCATCAGGGAAGCGGCGGATCATTTGTAGAAGTTGCAATTGATAACAATTATCCGCCGAATGCTTCGATTGAATCGATACTCACCGGCTATGAGACAAACGATGTTTTTATAGACGGTAACTATGCGTATGCGGCAACCGGGGATGTGAGCCGGGATGTCATTATCATTGATCTGACAACGATGCAGGAAGTCGGGTACTTCAATGACACATCTTGGTTCGGGACTGCACAGGGAGTATATGTAAGAGACAATGTCGGGTACGTCACAATTGGATTTAATCTGCATACTTTTGATCTATCAAGCAAGACCGGATCACGTCCTGAGCTTGACCGTGTGATGCTGGCTTTCTTTGCAACCGGATACCGGCTGGCTGTCGTGAACGGATACGCGTATGTTGCTCTCGATTATGGCTCTTCAGAACTCCGTGTCGTTGATGTCCGGAATCCGAGTAATATCCGGAATGTGGCATATGCAAACGTAAACGGACAACGCGGACAGGAAGTATGGGTAAACGAAACGGGAACCCGGGCATATCTTGCGACAAGCAGCTCCGGAAGTCAGGATGAACTTTTTATCATAAATACCAGTAATAAAAGCGGGTCTATGCCGGTCATCAGCTCATATAATGCAAGCGGCATGAGTCCGACAGGAGTTGCTATGGGAACAGGCAATAAAATTATTCTGGTCGGGACAGGAGGAGAAGAGTATCAGGTTATTGACGTAACGAATGAAAACAGTCCTACAAAGTGCGGCGGCGCTCAAGTCGACAGCGGGATTTACGGAGTATCCACGGTACTTGAAAGTGACGGGGATGCGTATTCGTATATCGTAACCCGTGATCCTGCCGCGGAATTTAAAACTATTGTCGGCGGTCCCGGATTCAGTTATGCATCATCAGGAATATACGAATCCGCAACCTTCGACGTCGGATATTCGACGGCATTTAATCGGTTTATCCCGCAGGATGTTTTGCCTCCGAATACCAACATTCAATATCAGGTGGCGATTACTGACGGTGTAAGCGGAAGCTGCAGCGGTGCGGTATTTGATTTCGTGGGACCGGACGGGACACCAAGCACTTTCTATACTTCAGACGATCTGATACCTTTTGACGATGATAGTGCGGGATTTGAGAACCCGGGCAGGTGCTTCAGGTACCGTTCGTATCTTGAAACATCAGACTCATCATCCACACCCGTTTTTGAAGAAGCCGTAGTTAACTATTCACCATAATATGAAATCATTTTTTTATCAAACACACAAAAAGGGAGGGTTTACACTCGTTGAGCTTTTGATTTTTATGGCATTATTTTCCGTAGTCCTTGTAGTTTTATCTTCCTTATTTGCCGCAACAGTGCAGCAACAGCTTGAGAATCAGGGAATTTCAGCTACAGAAACAGACTCAACCTTTATTATTTCCCGAATGCAATACGATTTTGACCGTGCCGCCGCTGTTATTGAGCCGGCAAATCCCGGAGACACATCCGATACCCTTATCCTGGAAATCGCCGGACAGGAGCACGTATATGAGTTGTCAGGTGAAATTCTGACATTGACCACTCCGGCTGACACCTATCAGATGATCAGTCCGCGCTCAAGAGTTACAAGTCTTTCGTTCACACAGATCGGAAACATTGACGGTAATCCTACCGTTCAGGTACAAATGGCTGTGACAAGTGTCGCAGAAAATGCAACCGGAGCGGAAACAGCAACTATTGATACCATTTTCGGCATCAGATAATATATGAAACTTCAGCAAATTTTAAAAAATCAGGAAGGCCAGACATTGGTAACGTTGCTGGTATTTTCCGTGATGGCAATATCTGTCGCGGCGGCTTCCGTTGCTATCATGATAAACACCTCCCGCGCGACACATATTACCGAATCACGATCCGCAGTCATGGGAGCTGCAGAAAGCGGAGTTGAAAACGCAATTCTCAGACTTATCAGAAATCCAAGCTACTCCGGGGAGACTCTCATCCTTGATGACAATACCATAACTATCACTGTCACGGGAACTGATACCAAAACCATCCATGCAACAGCGGCTAACGGTTTGTTCCGACATACCATTCAGGCCACTGCTTCCTATATTGATAACCGGTTGACAGTTACCTCCTGGAACACGGTATACTGATAGTATGCGCGCTATTGTTTTTGTCGACCGAAAAGGTTTGTATTACTTTGGTGGGGATGCAAAAAATGCTTTATCCCTCACCTTCCCTCCGACATCCGTGCAGGACATGGAAGTCATAAGCGGTGAAGAGCTTTCCAAAGTAATCAGTGATTTTGTGAAAGCCAACAAACTCAAGCCCGCTGACGTTCTTTTATGTTTCTCTTCTCAGTGTTATTTTGAAAAGGTAATACCTGAAAAAACATCTCCGGAAGAAATTGAAACGCTTCGCATGGATTTTACCGACAATGTTCCTTTTAATAAAGTTTTGAGCAAACCCTATACGCAAGGAAACACCACCGTAATCGTCGCACTGAATAAAGAATTTGCATACGCCATAAAGAACGTTTTTGAATCGGCTGGATTTACGACACAGGCGATAGTCCCGACTTTTGCTCTGTACGGACAGCAGTCAGTCACGTTCAGCGGGCAGGTCGGAGGTCAGCTTATGAAGCACTTCAACTCACTCCAGCAGGTCTCTTTTCCGGTCAAGGATGAAGAGCCGAAAAATGTTGACCGTGATGAAAAAGAATTCTCGACACCGAAAAAACAAAGCAATAACAGACTTTATTTGCTGTTGGGAGTTTTTGCTGTCCTGATTGTAATTCTTGTAGCTTTTTATTTTTATATGCAGAAAAAACGGGCACCGAAACAAATTTCAAGACAACCGATTGATATCACCGCACCGGCCACGGTACCGATACTCCCTTCCGCCACACCGACAACGGCGTCTCCTACCGCAACTCTTAAGCCGGATATCCCGAAAGAAGATATCGAGATCAGGGTACTGAACGGTTCAGGCATTGCAGGAGAAGCGGATCGGGTACAGGATCGCCTGGCTGAGGCTGATTTTACCAATGTCACGACAGGAAATGCTCCAACTCTTGATTCAGAAAAAACGTCAATCGTCTTCAAGCCGTCGGTTCCGAGATCCTATAAAGACGAAATTACAACCATGATAAAATCCCTCGGCTATGAAGTTACTACCCGTGAAAATGATGAACTCACGAGTGACGTCCTCATCACAACTTACAGGCAGGATGAAGAAGAGTGATGTATTGCTTCTGCATTGATAACACAGCAAATACTCTTGACATGCCCTTAAAATTTCACTATTCTGAAAATATATTATTAATTTCTATGTACTATGTTAAAACTTAGAAACAATAAAGGATTCACGCTTATTGAACTGTTGGTCGTAATCGGTATCCTTGCAGTCCTTTTGGCTATGATAAAATCCCTCGGCTATGAAGTCTACCCGTGAAAATGATGAACTCACGAGTGACGTCCTCATCACAACTTACAGGCAGGATGAAGAAGAGTGATGTATTGCTTCTGCATTGATAACACAGCAAATACTCTTGACATGCCCTTAAAATTTCACTATTCTGAAAATATATTATTAATTTCTATGTACTATGTTAAAACTTAGAAACAATAAAGGATTCACGCTTATTGAACTGTTGGTCGTAATCGGTATCCTTGCAGTCCTTTTGGCTATTACTCTTATTGCTGTCAATCCAGGTCAACAGCTTCAGCAGGCAGATGACACAAAACGAAGAAGTGATATCAATGCCATTTTGAATGCTGTTAATCAATATATGGTCGCCAACAACGGACAAGTCCCGGGTACTATGGCTGCAACACCTGCGGCAATCAGTAACACAGGAGTTGATCTGTGCACACTTCTTGTCCCGACATATATCGCTGCACTTCCGCAGGATCCTGCCAGTAACCAGGGAGCAGACATCACTGACTGTACAGCTTATGACACAGGATACGAAGCATCAGCTGAAAACAATCGTGTAACCATCTATGCACCGGATGCAAATGGCGGCACAATCCAAGTCACTCGCTAAGTAAAAACCTTAAAACCCTCCGATTTCTTCGGAGGGTTTTTTTGTGATATACTGGTGGGCATATGGCTCAAAAAAAGATACTTCTTGTTGAGGATGATCAGTTTCTGCATCAGCTCTATTCCGATCTATTGAAAAACGAACACTATGATGTCACGGGGACCGTTGACGGCAAGAAGGCTTTTGATATGATTAAAAAAAATACCTGGGATCTCGTACTCCTTGATGTAATGCTGCCCGGTATGGATGGGTTTGAGATTATGGATGCTTTAACCGAAGAGCAGATAAAGCTAAAATGCCCGGTAATTTTTTTGACCAATCTTGATGCCAGTGATAATGATAAAAAGAGACTGGCAAAAGCGGCTGACCACTGGATAAAAAGCGATATGTCGCCGCCTCAATTTGTAGAGAAAGTAAACGCTCTTTTGAAGTGATTTTTACCCTCCTCTTACAGCTTAAATATCCCGATACGTGGATTTCCTGTATAATTATTTTATGGATCAAGCATTATTTGACGGTGTCATCAGCCGGCTCATTTTCTTCGGCTTTGTAGTCATCGGCGCAATCATTGCGTCGCTTCTTACTATTGGTTTCACATATCTCCTGGTGATCTATATCCGATTGAAAAAACGGGA
This sequence comes from Candidatus Roizmanbacteria bacterium, assembly GCA_016700135.1. Lineage (NCBI taxonomy): Bacteria > Candidatus Roizmaniibacteriota > Candidatus Roizmanbacteria bacterium. The sequence continues at coordinate 540,444 of CP065004.1, read as the reverse complement.
ACAAATGGCATATGAAATGATCACCCTTCAGGTGATAGTCCCGAAAGACAATGAGATCAAGGTTGATGCGGCTGAACAGATGTTTGCATCCTTCTCTTCTCTTAAAAAGAGCAGCGGCTGGCTGAGTTTTTTGGATGTTAGTGATGCCATGGCATTTGAGATTGTGGGGACAAAATCAGATATCCGGTTCTATGTGTCTGCTCCAAGCAAGATTGTTGATTTGGTTGAAAAAACTATCTACGGATACTATCCGTCCGCGGATATCAAAAAAGTGGATGAACCGAATATTTTTACCGAGCACGGTAAAGTTGCTTTTCAGGCAATGAAAGCAAGCAAGGAGACATACATGCCATTGAAAACATACCGCGATATCCCGAACGACACGATGGCGGCAATTACCTCTGCCCTTTCAAAGATGGATGATGATGAAGGGGCAATCATCCAGATCCTGATTCGCGGAGCGGATTCAAGCTGGAAATCAGAAGGAAGATCATTTATCTCCAGTACCAAAAAGAAAGAGGCCGACCCGAATGAAGCGACATTTGAGACTTCACAGAAAACTCTGGAAAAAATTGATGAAAAAACGTCTAAACCTGCCTTTGAGACTATGATACGCATTGTTGTATCGGCCAAAAACAGTGACACTGCCGACGCTCATCTACGAAATATCACCAACGCTTTTACCCAATTTGATTCCGATCACAATGAACTGACGAGTCCTAAAATATGGTTTAAGTCAGGATTTATGATGAACTTTATCTACAAGTTCTTTCCCGCATTTGAGATGCCCGGGACAAAACTTACTTCGATTATGACCGTGGATGAACTGGCATCAATGTTTCATTTCCCGAACAAGACTGTGGAAACACCTAATATCCAATGGCTGAAAGCAAAATCAGCTTCCGTAGCGGCTGAAGTCCCTATGACCGGAGGGACACATATCGGCTACGGCTACTATCGAGGTGTCAGACGGCCCGTCAATATTCACCTTAAAGACCGAATGCGCCACATGTATATCATCGGAAAAACCGGTGTAGGAAAATCAGAACTTTTGAAAGAGATGATAAAACAGGATATCAATGACGGAAAAGGTGTCTGCGTCATCGATCCTCATGGAGATTTGATAGATGATACTCTAAGATATATCCCGCCGGAACGCGCCGAAGATGTTATTCTGTTTGATCCTTCAGAAACCGAACGTCCGATGGGTCTCAATCTCCTGGAAGCACAAACTGAGGAGCAGAAGCACTTCATCACGGGAGCCATCATCAACCTGATGTACAAACTGTACGATCCCCAAAGGACTGGTATTATCGGTCCGAGATTCGAACATGCTGTCCGTAATGCCATGCTGACCATTATGTCCGAAGAAGGCTCAACCTTTATCGAAATCGTACGTATTATGACCGATCAGAAATTTGTTCAGGAGCTTTTGCCGAAAGTGAAAGACCCGATTGTCCGAAGATACTGGACTGATCAGATCGCCCAGACTTCAGATTTTCATAAATCCGAAGTTCTGGATTATATCGTTTCGAAGTTCGGACGTTTCGTTACGAACAAAATGATGAGAAATATTATCGGACAATCAAAATCATCATTTGATTTCAGGAATGTGATGGACGACGGGAAAATTCTTTTGATCAATTTATCCAAAGGAAAACTGGGAGAAGAGAACTCGACGTTCCTGGGACTTCTTATCATTCCGAAGATCCTGGCTGCGGCTATGAGCCGGGTGGATACTCCGGAAGAAGACCGTCGTGATTTTTTCCTGTATGTAGATGAGTTCCAGAACTTCGCAACACCTGACTTTGCCGTCATTCTTTCAGAGGCACGAAAATATCATCTCAGTCTGACCGTGGCAAACCAGTTTATCGGACAGATGGATGAGGAAGTGAAAAATGCAGTATTCGGTAACGTTGGTACTCTCATGTCATTCCGTGTCGGAGTAACGGATGCATCCTACTTAGCTCGTGAGTTCCAGCCCCGTTTCAATGAAAGTGACTTGATCAATATCGAACGCTTCCATGGGTACATGAAAACGATTGTAAACAATGAACCTGTCGAACCTTTCTCGGTCGATATGACAAAAGATATGGACGAACTGAAGAAAGCCCGCAATGAGAAGATTGCCCAGGCTATCATACAGCTTTCAAAACTCAAGTACGGGAAACCTGTCGAGCTTGTTGAAGCGGCAATCTCTCAGCGTGCCCGCCTTTAATTTTAGGAATAATTCAGGTCGGCTATGGTATCATGTACTATTCAGTTATCAGTAGCCCACCATATCAAACATGCTTATCACCTATCAGGCAACTTTACTTGAAAAAACAGAAATCGCTCCCGAAATTTATCTTTTGAAGTTTTCGTATCCTGATCAGGCTGACTGGACATACAAAGCCGGTCAATACATGATTTTTCATATTCCTAAGGAGGAAAAGGGACATCCAGCACGAAGACTTTACTCAATCGCATCTTCTCCGCTTGAGAAAGATCATATCGATTTTGTTATCGAAATTATTCCGAACGGTTTGGGAAGTATGTTTGTAAAAGAGCTTCCCGTCGGGCAAAAAGCGACATTACAGGGACCCGCAGGATTATTTACCTACAAAGAATCAGATAAAGACAGCATTTTCCTGGCAACTGGTACGGGTATAGCACCGATTTACAGTATGGTTAAAACACTGCTTGAAACCGATTCTGTAAGCGGAAAACAACTGAAACTCTTTTGGGGAATGAAATACAAAAAAGATCTGTATCTCATGAAGGAACTACAAGAATTGGCAGAGAAGTATGAAAACTTCTCTCTAAAGATTTGTCTTTCCCGGGAGGAACAGTCCGATAATCCTCATTGTATGATCGGACGGGTGACCCACGGTCTGGAAGCCATGGAAGGAGAAACTCTGAATAATTACGACTATTATATCTGCGGCGGTCCGAACGTAGTGGAGTCTTTGAAAGAATATCTTGCTTCAAAAAATATTCCCCGAGATCAAGTACATTTCGAAAAATTCACCTGATTTTTAGAATGTCGTCACGAAAAATTCTGCCGGAATTTGGGGAAGAGACTGAAAGATGGTAACAATTTTTGACGGTCCGGATGTAGTGTATGCTTCTGATCTAATAAGCTTGCCCTGAGGTTCAAGATTGGTCCCGGTAAATCCGAAACGGGCCGATCCGAATATCGGGCGGATGATAATGACTCTCATATCTGCCATTCCGGACGTTGCGGGATTGATTACAGTTCGGTGTTCAAAGTTAGTTGCTGCAACTACATACAATCCGGGATTTGCCGCAGTAAACGAATTTCCCGATATTGCTTGAGGACCCGTACAAGGCTCAACAAGCATACGGCGGACCAGATTGGCTGTCGGGCCATAAATATAAGTCAATTCATACGCAGGCTGAGTCCGCGGAGCACCGCATGAGTTACCCGACTCCGAACGGAAATTGATCGCAATATTTGAAGCATAATTGGGAGCTGCCGGATCATTATAATCTTTGACATAAAATGTAAACTGGCCGTCTTTTGGTATAACTGGAGATACAAAATCACTGCTGGTATCTGTAATAAGGACTCTGCTTCTTGTTGAGTCGACACCGGCAAGGCTCAAACTCAAATCCGCAAAAGTATACGTTTGCGCCGGTAAATTATTCGCGCGCTGCAACCCCACTTCAATTCCGGCATCGGCTGCAGCCAGCGCACGTACGGAATCTTCCTGCGCTTTGGTCGTTTGCGTTTCTGTGGTCAGTCGATATGAAGTTGCACTGACAATAGCAAGGATAATTGAGATCATAAGCACAAGAACAATAAGAGCTTGTCCTCTTTGCCCGGCTTTAGATGTATTGTGCATAAATGAATGTTCCATATTATAGTTCTGATTTCGGTCCGTCGTCTGTCAGATAACCGCCGACTTCTTTCACCAGTTCTTCAGGTGTATAGTCACTCTTAACCATATATCCTCTCACTCCTAAGTCGATTGCCTTTGCAGCAACGAGCTCCTGTCCGAGATTGGACAGCAGGACGACATTTTTGTTGACGGAATGTCCCTCATTTTTCAGCTTATCTACTACCTGAAGACCGTCCATTTTCGGAAGTATGACATCCAGAATCACAAGGTCATAATCTTTTTGAGACATTTTCTGGTAGGCTTCTTCACCGTTTACGGCGACTTCAACATTGTATCCTTCCTGCTTCAGTATCTGGACATACAGATCACGTAAGTACTCTTCATCTTCGACGACTAAAATGGTTTTAGACCTATCTGTGTCTGTTGACATAGTTACTTTTCATTTTCACCGCCTTTCCCTTTATAAAGAGGTAATAATACGGTAAAGGTGCTTCCCACACCTACTTCTGATTGTACTTTAATATCGCCGTTGTGTAAAGAAACAATCTGTTTGGAGATATATAAACCGAGACCCGTCCCGGGCTGGCTGCTGTGTTTAGAGTAAGAATACTCAATTTTACTGAATTTTTTGAAGAGATTCGGCAGTTCTTCTTTGGGGATTCCTGATGCCGTATCGGTGACAGAAAGATGGACAAGATTCCCCTTTTCTTCTGCTCTTATGGTGATCGTACCTTTATCAGGTGTAAATTTCAGTGCGTTACCGACAATATTCTGAATGACTTCCCGCAGCTTATCTTTATCTCCGTCTACAATCAGTTTCTTTTTGGGATGTTCAAAAACAAAAGAGATACTTTTTTCATCCGCAGTTATTTTCAGCTCATTATGTACAAGCTCCGCAACCTCAATAATATCAATTGGCGCCTTCTTAAGCTCGATTTTGTTTCTTTCTATCCGCGACACCGTCAGCATATCATTTACGAGCCGAATCAGACGTTCTGTGGAGTTGTAAGAAATATCAAGATAGTTCTTAAGAGGATTCTTGATGCTCTGCTGCGGCTGATGTATCGCCATCCACAGATAGCTTTTTATGGCCGTCATGGGGGTTCTGAGCTCATGAGAAGCGATTGATACGAATTCATCTTTCAAGTGGTCTAATTCCTTCAATCTGTGGTTTGCAGCACGGAGTCGTTTTGTAGCACGGTCAACCTCATTTTCAAGAGTAATATTGAATTTTTTAATTTCTTCATAAGAGAGGGCGTTCCTGACAGCTACGGCGATTTCCGGAGCCAGGATTTTCAAAACCTCGACATCTTCGGATGAATATATTTCTCCGGAGGATTTTTGACCCAACATCAAGCCGCCGATCAGTTCATGTCTGACCGTAAGAGGAATAATCACTGTGAGGTCCTGTTTCCTCAAAAGCTTTTTAATTTTCCCTTCAGGAAGTTCCTCAAAAATAAAGATATGCTCGTTGTGTTTTGTGGTGTGATAGGAATCATAAACGAGGGTGTACGCCCCGGCATTGTCAAACGGATGCTTCGAGACTTCTCCTGCGCTTTCAACCCAAAAAATGGATTTATTTTTTACCAGAACTACAGCACCGTAATTAATTTTCATTTGTTCAAGGAGTTTATCCAGTATTTGTTTGACTAAATCTGACAACAAAAGTGTCGATGCCATAATACGGCTCAGACTCCAAAGCAAATCATTTGCATCATAATGGTCTCTATAGAATACTTTGTCGGTGAGTTTTTCAGTTATTTTTTTAATCCACGAAAAAGATAGTGCAATAAAAAGACAAAGTAAGCTAAAGAGTATAAGATATCTCGCCGGAATAGACTCATGAAAAAATAACGTAACAACACCATATGTCGTTAACGTATAAAAAGAAGCAATTAATATTAATAAAATTGTATAAGTTACAGCTTTTGCAACCAGTCCGCGTACCTCAAGAAGGCGATGCTTTACAATCGCATATGCTGTGAAAGTTAAGAAAAGTAATGCATACATTGGTGCAAATGCCACAAAAAAGATGCTGCCATAAACAATTAGTGGAAAGATTATCGTTCCAATAATTAATCCCAGCATCAATTCTAAGCCTAACAAGACATATCCTAATTGATTTTTTGTATTTCCCTTCGACCGAATAAATCTTCTAACTAAAATCGTAATCGCAAGAATAGAGATTATTGTAACAGTAATTGCAAAGGCTCTAGACTAGCAGAGTAGTGCTAAACTAGAGGTATGGTTTGTAACAATAGGCCGATATCAAAATACAAGAGAAAAAAGATACTATGGTGTTTTGCACACGATCTGAGTGCTACACAGACCTCTGGTATTTTGGGTCTCAACCGCAATACAGTCAACAAATATTACAATAATATTCGTCAACTCATATATCATCACCAAGTGCACCAGATGCAACGATATGTTGGTGGTGAGATAGAAATTGATGAATCATACTTTGGACCTCGAAGGATGAGAGGCAAGTCAAGTAAAAGAGGTCGTGGGACGTCATTTAAGCAGGTAGTATTTGGGATATATGAGCGTCAAGGACGTGTATTTACTCGTATCATTCCAAACTGTAAAAGAAGAACGCTACATGCTGTTATGAAGGGAAAGATTGACTTGAACAGTACTGTATATTCAGATTCGTGGAGCGGATACAACGGACTTGTTGATGTCGGGTATGACAAACATTTGAGAATCAATCACAAGAAAAATGAGTTCTCAAATACAAAAGGGGTCCATATCAATGGCATAGAGTCATTCTGGTCCTTTTGTAAAAGACGTCTCGTTAAGTTCAATGGTGTAAAGAAAAACTTTCCATTACACTTGAAAGAGTGTGAATGGAGATGGAGCAAATCCCCATCGATCCTTTACAATGAACTATTACAAATTGTTAATGTGCTAGTCTAGAGCCTTGCAAATATCGGCATTGCCATTCCTATAACTGGAGTATAGCCTGTTGGAGTTAGGACTACATTACTAAATACCCACGGAGACAATGTTAAAAGCATGGTACACGATGATATAGATAAGAGAAGGAATAGTTGAGTTTTACTGACAAGACGTTTATCAAACGGTAAATTCTGTACTAATAGGTATACTAAAACAGCTTGTGGAACAGCAAAAAAAGTTGTAAGTCTCATCCATAATAATGCTGTTGCTTCGTTGGTAGCCTGTAATGATAGATTATTAATAATTGCCCAAACGAAAATTGTAGCGTTAAGAATAACAAATAAACGATTGGTAAAGCTATTAGGATTACTATGAATAACGAAAAGACTTAGTACAATGCTTATTATTAAGACAATAAATAGAACGAATAGCTCCATAGAAAAAGTATACTATTCTTTATAGAAGATATCATCAAGCCTTAACACCTTCCGCCCTTGTATCTGATCATTTCCTAATAAAATTTCTCGTATCATATAAGTGGCTATCCCACTTGACACTGAAATTGTACTAATAAGTTGTGGCCTTCCTACAAGTGTTTTTCCAATTTCTTTAACAGACTTTAGGGCTTTATCGGGAATAAGCTCTTTACCGACCATAGCGACTGCAAGAATATTAGGATCAGTATTTGGCTCTCTAATAATCTGTTCTGGAAGATTTCCTAGCAACCCATTAAAGAAGGATAGATTCGAAGAAAGATCATATCTCTCAACATCGATAATAATGTTATCAGCTACATTGGAGAGCATGATAACGGGTATTCTATACTTTCGTGCAAGACATCTCAAATGTACTTTCATTTTAAAGTCATCAATGACTTCCACTATCACATTTGGCCTAGGTGAATTCCCCAAAAACATAGGGAGATTTTCCTCTGTAAGCTTGCCAAACGAAACCACCTTGTTATAAGGATTTAATTCATGGATTTTTTCTTGTACACTTACAGTTTTGTCTTTGCTGACATCAATTAAACTACCTCTAATTCTATTCAAATTTGTTGTATCGATAGAATCATCGTCTGCAATTTTGATCGTTTTACTAATCCCTTGTTGACATAGATTTACGGCGATATGACTGCCGATCGATAACCCTAAAACGCCTACTGTACTTCTATATATTCTCTTCTGCTCCTGAGTGGAAACCAGCAGTTGGTTACGATTTGTTCTTAGCTCAAAGTAGTCATCCCTATTAAGTGTGTGGATCAAATGTCCATTCCATGGGAAATATACCCAATTTCCACGGATATCAGCATTTGGACTGAGCTTATCATTAAAAAATTTTTTTTTATTTGTAGAATTTTGAAGCTTCCTTGCAGGATAATTAACTTCATAAAGCTCTGCTAATTGAGCACAATATAAGTCTTTCCTTTCTGTGATAGGATGTTCTTTAGACAATTTTTGAATGTCTTCTAAAGAATATTTAAACTCATCTAAAATTATTGGTTCCATTATTTTTCACTAAGCACCCATTTTTGCTTTACTCCAGGTGTAAAATATTTTGAACTTTCATACTCCCATAAAACTATATGTGGCCTTTGCCTAAGGGGACTTTCTTTATAGTTTGAACGGAATTCTGAATTTTCTTTTAACAATCTCTTTGTTATCTCATCAGTTAACAGCTTTATAAGTACTTTAGTTTGTTTTACTCCTTTTTTCATTTCAATATTTATGACCAAATATTGATTGTGATCGTCATCATAATTTATTTCCGCAGTAAACTTTCCAGTTAGTTGTTTTGCAAAATAAGAATTTAATACTTTCCGAATAGTCTCAGGATAAATATTTGCCCCATATAATTTCACAATAAAGTCACTGCGCTCATAAACATAAACAAACGGTAATCTCCAAATTGATTTCCCTAATTCTAGACCTTTAATTTTTTCCATTAGAGATATGCCATCTGACTGATAAAGCGCAAGCATCTCATCAAACCCATAAACACCACCATGGTCTTTTAAATCATACCTAACTAAAGGTATCCCACTATAAGCAGAGCAATACAGCCTCTCGTCTACCTCTTCAAAGTAAAACTGTAAAGGATTGTATTGAGCTAAAGTAGGTAAACGATAGAAATCATTAAAAATATTGATATATCTTCTGGGAGAAGAAATTAGATCCTTACGAATAAAAATACTTAATGGCGTTTCATGTGCCATTGTTCCTAGATCTACCGAACCGTAGTGATTAATCGTCGAAGTATAGTAGTTTGCTAGTTGTGCTTTCCGAATAATATAGGATCTAAATTCTTCAGAAAATCCTTCTGCTGAAAAAACAAATCCCACATTATAGTTAGACCAGTCTATCCCTGATTGTATAGCATCGTCGATCATATCCTTAATCATCGGGGGATAACCGCCAATAATGATCTGGTCGAACTTACTTCCTAGATTATTAATAGCTTTAATTATTTCCGGCTTAAAGATTCCTGGTGAAATTATACTTAAGGGGTATTTCCCTGTTTGAGCAATATCTGTGATCGCTTGATATGTAAAAACTCCACCTATCCATGCCCCCATAGCAAACCCGTTAATATACAACGTAGTATTTCTTTCAATACTAAAGTTATTCCTTAAATATAACTCTGCTGTTAAAGCGTACTCTCTATCCTGAGCGTTAGTACGAGGGAAGTAAAAAGGTTCTCCAGTTGATCCTGAAGTTGTTGATATTATCCATTGTTCTTTATTAAAGGAACCGTCCCAACATAGTTCTTCAAGAGAATATCTTCTTAGGTAATTCTCCTTGTCTATGGGTGGAATCTGCTTAAAGTCAGCAATTGTTTTAACTGACTGATGTTTTATTGCTAGATTTTGTAGATATTTTCTATAGGCAGGAACCCTTTGTGCCATACTATGAAATAGTTCTAGTACTTTAATTTCTCCTTTTTTTTGCCAATAACTCGAACTATTATTCCTTAATAGAGATTCATACTTCGTTATATAATTATTCATCACGCATAATTGTAAATTATATTAATTTTTCGTCGACGGAATGTCTCGGGGGGAATTTAGAGACAATATTAGAGTAGCCAAAAGTAAAAGAAAATTGTGGTCTCCAAGACGTATTCAATAACTCTTGAACTTCTAGATAGTAATTATCTATATCGACTGCAGCGACTGTTATGTATGTGCTCAAGTCTTTGCTAGTTAATATTAGCAATGCTCTTTGAGATATTCGTCCTATTTCTAACCAATCGCGTTTTGTGTCAGTGGCTGAGGTTACAATACACACAGCAGACATCGTCTTCAGACTTTTCTTGTTAATTCGTGCTACTAATTCACTCAAGTTTATATTCCTTAATAGGAATGGGAATAACAGTGATACAATAAATGGCATATTTAATGAGTATCCAGGAATACCTTCTTTTCGATCTGATAGGTTATTATTAATCCACTGCGATAATTCCTTCCGAAAAGCTCTATCACTATACCCAGATTGAATAGCTTTTATTGTTATATCTGTAAATTGATTTAACTTCTCACTGGTGGTTAGTACATTAACCTTAATATGCTCATGAACTGAAAGTTTTTCTAATGCATTAATTATACTTTTGGGGACTTGCCTTTTATGATAAAATGCTCGCTTTGTAACTCTTTTTAGAATAGCTTTTACCAACAACTTGTGTCGTAGATTTGGTTTCGCAATTAAACCAGTAAGATTATTAAAGTATACTTCACATACGGAATCATCTTTAATGTTTTTATGATATTTAACATGACTGTAAACACCAAAAAATTTCGAAGCTATAACCAAATTTTCTAAACATGCTCCAATACTAATATATAGATTTCGTCCACTTTTATCAGAGGCTGTCATTTTTTTTTAGAATCTACATGAATTTCACAAGATCCGCTTTTTATTTTGAAAAGCCAGGGTTGACTGTTATGAGTCGATGGTGCAAGCATTGCAAGTTGCAACAAAAATTTGATTTTATCTTGTGGAGACTTTTCATCAAAAAAAGTTTGAAGATCAAGGTCTCTTATAGAATTCATATCAATTGTGAGAATAATACTTTTGATTTCCGCTCAATTTATTATACAGCAACATATTTAGAGAGATAATTAGGATGAATGCATACCCAAGGCAGAATAAAGCTCCTGTGCTTTAGTAAGATACTTTTTTTGAAGATACATTTTGTTTTTTTTCTGGCACAATTCGCTTAAACCTTCATATGCTAGAGCGCAGCAAATAAGAACATTTCTTTTAACAGAGTACTTCAATCCTTTTCTTAAATAGAATTCGGCATCTAGTAATTGATTAATCTTTAAATATGAATTGCCTAAGTAAACATATATATATCCAATCACTGGTATATCTTCAATGTGCTGGATATCTCTAAGTGCTTTTCCCATATATTTTATCGCAAGAGAATCCTTTCCTTGTTTTGCGTAAACCATTCCTAAATATGCATAAGTCTTTGCCAGTTGTCCAATTAGCTTGGTAATTTGCAATTGCTCTATTGCTTTAGATAGATGCTCCTCAGCTAAATCGAGTTTGTTAATAGAGCTATACAAAGCTCCATATTTTTGCGAAATCAAACCTAACAGAGAATTGTCCTGAAGAGATCGTGCGATTTTAGATGATTCTTGTAGCAGTTTTCTAGCATTAATAGTATCTTTTTGGAAAAAGTATACTCTGCCCAGATCTTCTATCCAATAAATAACTAGTCCATATTTATCATTTATTTTTCGATAGGAGTCCTCGATAATTGATGAAAATTGTAGTATTTTTCCCCAATCCCCACTGATGAAAATGTACGTGCTTACAAATTGCCAAATTTGTGTGACCAATTTATATTGGCCAAACTTATATCCTTGGTTAATGATGCCAATAATGCTTTCATATTCTTTATTGAAATATGCAAGGTATTTATCACTTCCAATGCTAACTTTCTTTAAATTATTAACATAAAGTTTCATGAGATTTATTATGGTTGTAGATTCAACTCTAGTTCGCAAATACGCATGTATGGCAGGATGCAATCTATATCTATTTGTAACTGACAAATCAAGTAGAGAAATTTCTATTAACTTATTAAAGAAACTCTGAATGCTCTTCTTGCTAATATTCGTTATTACTGACACATGCTCTATATCAAAGTCTTGACCTTCAAAGACAGCACATGCTACTAATACTTTTTTTTCATCTAATTGTAACCTTCGAAACACTAGATCAATAGTTACAGATAAACTCTTATGGTCATAAATTAGTGTGTCTAGCTTTAAGTTGGAATTATCAAATTTTGAAGTTATACTTTTAATTTCAGTAGGATATAAATAGACCTGTTTAATTGTAAGTAGTGAAGAAATAGGTAAATATCCAATTTTCTTCCCGATATCTTCAATATCAAGCTTATTAGTTAAAAGGTATGGTTTCCCCAATATTTTTTCACTTAACTTCATAAACTCTTCTACAGAAAAAGGGTGAACTTTATATGTAGAAAATTCCAATGATAATTTCCTCACAGAAGTAGCTAATATCGGGATACGTAGTGCTTTAATATCAAATCTTTTTGTAAACAGATCATTATCAATATTATCTAGAATAATTAAAATATCTCTATTCTTAAGAGCTGAATTTAGCTTCTCCAATTTCACTTCTTCGCTTGACCCTAGCGAAACATTTAAGCCAAAACTACTCAATAACTCATCCACAATATCATCATAACTCTTGATATCAGCACGGAACCAAAAAATACCATCGGAAAAGAAATTTTTCAACTGGTGTGCTAAATATATTGCAATATATGTCTTACCCACTCCTGGCATCCCGTATAGCAATACTTTCTTTTTATTAATCAGCTCCCAAGATAAATCCTTTAACAATTCATCCCGGCCGACAAAAAGGTATGGTTTTACCGGTAATGTTTTAGTATTTGAGGTTTGAATAAATTCAGAGAGAGCTGAAGATTCTTCATGTGTTAAATCTTTCTGATTGACAGATTGGACGACAGAATTCGCCTCCTCTATACTCACAATTCCGCCTCTTTTGGCGAATACTCGCAGTATTGCAAGAAGCACCCGTCTTTCTTTTGGCTCGCGGTCTCCTTTTTGCCAACGGGTGAAAAGACTTGTTTCATACACAAACCCTTCCTCTGCAAGAAGATCGCCGAATTCTGCGAGGGTTTCAATTTCCGAAAGAAGCCGGTATTTTTTGAATAGTTGGGCAAAGCTTGTCCCCGTTGAGAGCTTTGTCATGATGTAATTATATTACATTTCCAGTCAGTTTTCCTGACAAAGCAGTCATTCATAAATATATAAGTCCTTCATAGAATAATATCGTTCTAAGTACCTGTGAACTTTTTCACAAAAGCTGTGAGAAAGTTATGATGGTATCTTAGTACAACTCAACAATCTGTGACGCATCAAGTGAAAGGAGCTCGAACATGCGTCGGCAACTCACGTTTGTAGTAGTGGTGCTTGCATTGGTTGTGAGCATGGTCAGTATCATACCATCTCACGAAGTCATGGCTGGAAGTAATGGGCAGCAACTTTTGTTCCAGAAGGCATCCGATTCAGGGGCACAAGGTATCGCCTGGATCCGCGTCTATGGGACAAATCACAATGGGCAGTCGGTTTCTTGGTACAGGGAGTTTAATCCCCTTGTCAATGAGTATCGCCTCTCAAATTGGTGGTGGAAAGGAAGTTTGTATGTGGACTACGGAGTCCGCTACCCCGATGGCCGTCGTGTTTACAATGGCTGTTCTTTAAGCATCCCGACAAGTATGTCTGGTGACTGGGTTCGAATTCTCATCGATGTCCGATCATCATGGCCTGGCTGCACGAAGGGATAGTCAACCGTCTGTTGAGTAGTTTCTTACCTCCCAATCAATCGATAGGAAGGTAAATCCATTTCCCTTATTGCATAATTGAAATATGAAAAAGCAAACAGTATTTACCATTATACTTTTCTTACTAGTTTCCATAGCTGCCTTTTTCTTTGGAACTCGCTGGCCTACTATACTATACGACATCAGTTCTATCCCTCGAGATAGGCTTACTTGTTTTAGTCAGAGTAACTTTTGGGAAGATTATCAAACAAACTGTTTTCTTCCGGATAGGGTAAATACATTTACCTTTAGAGAAAAACTCAAATGTACTGCATATACAAATCAACAATTGAATGACGGCCTTTATAGCTTAAAAGACGGAAACAGGACAACAGCCATGATGATAAAAAGTGAATCAATACGCTTTAGTCTCACATTTCAAAATGACAAGATCATTCGATCTCGTGATACAGGATCTATGGATCCTTTGGAAGACTACACCATAATTAAAGATGAAAACAATATTATCCAAGCGGTACGACCTGTGAAGAAAGAGAATTATAATCGTGTTTATAACTATGAATTTCTTACCTTTTCAAAAAAATCAGGGAGAGGTATGGAGGTTTGGCAAAATATTCCGAAAGATAATGAAAAGTGGACAAATGATAGTATCGGATCTTATTTCTTTCAATGTGAATAATTCAAGTATTTAGAGTCACTTCTCTCTCCTCTTTACCCATTAATGACCCGCAGATCGGGCTTTCAACAATCTCGTTTTTCAGGATAGAAAAAAGAGTATCATGATGAAAAAGAGACTTATCAATCCCAAGAAATTCTATCTGTTCACGGGCACGGTGATAACTTTCTTTAGCAGGTCCTATCTGTCCAAAGTATTCGAAACACAAGGCGAGCCCAATATATCCCATGACTGAAATCTCCGAGTATTCGTTAATTTTTTTACAATATTCCAAACCGCCAACAAAACTTCTCTGTGCTTCATCCCAATCTTTCTTCAACAACTTCAATCCTCCGATATAGAATAGAACTTCTGCCAGACATATGTTTTTCATGGATATATCCTGGATACTCCGGCTGTATTGATAAGCTTCATAAAAATGCGTAAGAGCAGTATCAAAATGCCCTTTCCTCAGTTCCGTTTCTCCGATATTTGTGATGGTTATCGCAAGTTGGATTTGGTCGTGGACGCTTAAGAAATATGTCTTTGCCTCCTCAAGCAAATGCTCAGATTCTTCAAACTTACTCGTATTCATTAGGACTCGTCCCAGCCGCTGCTTTCCCAGCATCACCAGATACCGGTCATTTATCTTTGATGCCAAACTCAGCCCTTCCCTGATATACCGTTCAGAACGTTTCAGTTGATTTTTCCAGTAATACACCAGGCTGAGGGAGAGTAAACACACACGGATTTTAGCAGCATAATCTTTGTGTTTACCGCTCAGCCTGTAGATATGCTTGCTGTATCTTTTGAGATCGTCCCAGCGCCCTGCATTCCACAGGTAATCAGACAGATATTCCCAAATCTCCGAAACGGAACTCCATACTTCTGAGGAAAGCGTTTTATCAAGAAGCGGCAGTATGTTATCAAGTTCCCGACGGACAAAAAGGAAGTATGTTTTCCGCTTCATTTTGATCGTTTTCAAGTAGCACCGAACTGCCCTGACATACACGTCCTGTTTCACGTGAGAGAGAGCGAATATGCGGATAAAGGGGTGCATGCGATATCTGTTGTGATTTGATTGATCAATCAATGAAAAACCGTACAAGGACTCAAGCTGTCTCTGTGCATCCGCAACAGTCATCCGATTAATATATGCCACAGCCTGTACGGAAAAATCCCGACCTGAAAATACAGCCAGAGAAGAAAATACTTCCTTCTGCCTAGGCTTCAGTTTCTCAAAACAGATCTGCAGAACAGATGAAATACTCTTATTTTCATATGCATAATCCGCTAAATTCGTCCTGGTGTTTTCTATATGAGAAATCAACTCCTGCAGTGACTTTTTGAAATGCAGTACCTGTTTGGCCGCAACATGCAGCGCAAGTGGAAGTCCCTCAACAAGAGCGTAGAGCTTCAATATATCACGTGTATGGAGTTGCGTATATGTTTCGCCCAGTATCTCATGAAACAGATACAGTGCCTCATTCTTCGTAAACGGCTGTACCTGTATCCTTTCGTCAATACCTCTAGCATGTATACACGGATGGATCGAAGTGAAAAGCACTCCACACGAACGGGTATTCGGGAGAAGAAAATCAATATCATCTTCATGTTCCAGATTGTCAAAGACAAAAAGAGCTTTCGTGTTGACTAACAAAGATCTCACAACCGATGCCCGGATTGTTAAATCCTCGATATTGCGGACGTTGTGCCCGAATATTTCTGCGATCGAAGCCAGAATATCCATTACTGTTGATGATTGGAGCTGATACCAATACACTCCGTCCGGAAAATGATGAGCCACATCGTGTCCTATTCCTCCTGCGATAACCGTTTTCCCGATCCCGGGCTGCCCGTACAGCAGTACCGTTTTCCCTTCAGTCAGAGCATTTGTGGCCTTTGTGATATACAGTTGCCTTCCGATATAGTATGCGATTTTCCTTGGTGCCTGGAAAGAAAATTGTCGGTGAAGTGCAGGGATATCTGAGATCTCACTCTCCGTCATGTATCCCTGTCCGGCCGCTTCAAGAAGTGCGTTTGCTTCACGAATCAGCCGTATTCCGCCCCGCTTATTGCATATTCGGATTATCGTAAGAAGTAAGCGGCGGTCCCTGGGGGTCCTGTATCCGCTTTGCCATTTAGTAAATAAACTGGTTTCGTAGACCATCCCCTCTTCAGCAAGGATATCTCCGAACTCTGATAGTGTCTCTATCTCCGAACGAAGTCTGTATTTTTTGAAAAGCGATGCAAAGCCTGTCCCCGCTGAGAGCTTTGTCATACACATATTATACTCAATGAACTGTCAGCTTTCTGGACAGTTTTGTCATGTGTTTCATCATCAGGTCTCCATATACTGCTCAGCGTATGAAACCTGAATACTTCAACGCCCTGAATTATCAGTTTGCTATTGAAGATATGAATATCCAACACATGAGACAAGCTCTTGCGAATATCCCGATGTCAAAACGGGGTGAGCTGCGGACCAAACTTGTTCCTTGGATTTATACAAATGATTTGGGATTTGCCGATTCCCTTGATACGATCGGCCAAAACATATCAAGGCAGAAACGCAACGGGAAACCCCGTGTCGGAATCATCTCCGGAGTAGGAGCACTTCTCACCGTCACTCCCTATCTTGATGTTGATTGTCTTGTGAGTATTGACCGAAACAGTTTTGTCCTCGATCAGGTGTTCAAAATGGTAGATACCATCAGGAACGCCGAGACGAAAGAGGACTATCTGGAACTGGCACAGCTTGACGAGCTTTTCGGCTTGATGAAGCTTGAACAGGTCGATGCAGAATCGTACTACCATGTTGAGCGGGAATCTTTCGGAGACAAACACTTTCTTGCAAGCGATGCTGCATATCAGCAATCCAGAAAAGCATTAAGTGATACACAAGTACTCTTTTCCCAGGGGAATTTTACCCATAGACCTTATGTCCGGTCACTCGGAGAAGCCCTTTCTGACGGCGAAATCGTTTATGCCAATTTCACCGATCTCGGGGAGTGGTATCCGGAATTTTTCTCGGTTATTGCCGATTTCCCTCTCACTCCTGATGCCGTCATCAACTGGTCAACCAATAAAACCCGAGAAGGGACACCGCAATCAATGGTTTCCATAGGACTCGATGAGTATTTGGAACAGGCTCAACAGGCTATGACACAAATTGATGTCAGTTATTTTAAGCAACACGTATGAAAGAACTGGAAGGAGGTACAGTTAACTCGTTATTCCGGACAAACGGCACCATAACAAAACATTTTAATACAGGAAACGGGATCGGTACTCCGCCTGACCAAAGAAGAAGGGCCGAATACATATCTATGAAAAAAATAGATGTAGCCCCTGAATTTCGGGGATTTACGACTGGCGGAATTGCAATGTCATATGTTGAGGGCGAAAAATATCTGGACGGTGAAATTGACAGCTATCCTGAAGCAGTCAGAATGCAAATTTACAGACAAGCCGGAGAAACGCTTGCACACATCCATCAACAGATCAGATACCCGGTCGTTCCCGGATTTCACGATGCACATATGCAGAGGATTTTTAAACTCGTCCACGGAGCTGATCCGTATTTGAGGAATCTGAAAATCGAACCGTTTGCACTTCTTGAAGGATTGACAGAAACATACAAACAGGATGAAATTGAAAAAAGGGGCCTATCCTGGATACACGGCGATTACTGGCTTTCTAACTATATCGGAAGACGGGTGAATGAACACTTCGAACTTTCTTCGGTTATTGATTGGGAAACTGCAAATGTTGCATCTCCTTATGAAGATTTTGCGGTCGTCCTTATGTCCGTCGAACACGCTCATCCTGAATCGTCATCTCCTTTTTGGTCCGGTTATGGGATTCCTCCTGAGACATCAGTTCAAAAGCATTTCGCCGTACTCAAAACGCTGGAATGGATGCCTTCCGATGAAGAAGGACAGGAAACCCGATTTACAACTCCGTTTTATCAGCCTAAAATTGAAATGATACGCTCTATCTTATGAACAATGAACTATACATGCTGAGAGTAGAAGGAGAACACGCTCATGCCAAATCGCGATATGAAGTAACTCAGGTGGAAGATTACATAAACCTTGTCAGAGATTTTCTGTTGACACAGCAGGGACGACTTCTTTCTCTGAATGTCCATCTGCCTTTTGAGATCCAGCACCCTGAGATTTATCCCGATTTAGATCGCGGTTTGCACTTTATCCGGTACGGAGAAGGTCTGAAAAAGATATTCGGAGTTCCCCTGTACTGGGAAAATTCACCGGAGATTGTGTACGGATCATGGGAACTCAAGCACGGTCAAACCGACTGGACACATGTCCCTCGTGATATTGAGCTGACACTTGATACGGGACACGCCATGTTGGGTGCCAAGGACAAAGATGATGCTCAGGCGCGCATACGGGCAATCCTTCAGGAGTGGGGTCCGCAAATCAAACACCTGCACCTTCATGAAAATGATCTTCGCGGAGACGAGCATTGGCCCGTCGGAGAAATCCTTACTCCTGATTTCATCGCCGAAATATCATCCGGACGGACCTTTATTTTTGAGCAGGGAGAAGTCACTTCAAGCTAAACTTCATAGTCAGTTTTCCTGACAATACTGTCATTCCGTTCCATTTCTTCAGTCGATACACTTTTGTCATATCAATTAATAAGTAAATGAATAAATTTCAAAACATATTGCTTATCGGCTGGATTATCGGAGTAGTAGTGTTCCTTATGTTTTATATTCCGATCGGGATTGTAGCAAAACTTATCAAAAGTAAATCAATCTAGTCTATTACCATTTTAGATTTTTGTCATGAAAAAAATTTTATTTGTTGTTTGTACCCATGGAGATGAGTTAGCAGGTCACAAACTTTTCCAGGATTATCCGTACGGAGAAACAGATCGGGTCAGTTGGAAAGTCATTATCGGCAATCCTGAAGCTGTACCTCTGAATATCAGATACATTGAAACGGATCTGAACAGATCTTTTAATATCTCAAATCCGCAAACCTACGAAGAAAAAAGAGCTCATATCCTGAAACAATATTTCCGGAATTTCGATGAAATATACGATATCCATACGACCCGTTCCATTCACCCGTCTTCATGGGATGACTGTATTTTTGTAAATAGTACCCGACCAGAAATACTGAACGCCTGTTCATATGTGACGGCTCCTCATATCATTTGGGATCGGGATGAAGAATATTCAAAACAATATCTTACCTATCACCATCCTCTGGCTCTCACTCTTGAATACCAAAAAACGTATGATGTTTACAGTGATTATGAACGTATCCTTGTTGATTTCGAGAATATTATCCATCAGGAAAAGCCCAGACAAGAACAGAAAATTCTTTATGAAGCCTCCCGGGGAATAACTCAAGAGGAACAGGAACGAGCGCAGCTGGAGCTTGAGGATTTTAAACCGTTGAAAACGGTGGAGAAAAAACAGTTGGGATTGCCGTCAGATGAGATATATGTCCCCGTGTTTGTAAATTCCAAGGAAGTGGATCCGAATTATTATTGTTTTCTCAACAAAAGGATAAAAACGATCGGGAAATGATTATTCTTCTACATCATTTACCTTGTTTTCACGCATGTGGTTCACAATCATGTCGCGAAGAAGTTTGGATTTTGTGATACCTCTTTCTTTACTTGCATCTTCAATGTAATTGAGGAGTTTCGGGCTGAGGAAGAAATTAAATCTCTTGTCTCTTTTTTCTCTTGCATTCTCCAGTGCATCTTTGAGGACTTTTTTATAGTTATCTTCCGTGTAACTTGCCTTGATCAGCTTCTCGTCTTCCGTTCCTGACAGGAAATAGACAAGATTATCTTTGTAGTACAGAACGATTGTCGGTTTCGAATAATCAAGAGATCTTTGTATCAGGAATCCGATGGCAAGACTCGGAGAACTTGCTTCAAATATGCAGATGTCAGCAGCCTGAATATCCCGGATCATCTCATTGTAAAAAGCAATGTGCTTATCTCTTCCTTCCTTCATCTGATCCTGGAAGTCCTTGGTGGCTTTAAGAGTAAAATCGCTGAGATGTGAATATCCCAGATTTTTGATTTCATTGTACAGAAACTCATAGTTCTTTAAGAGTTTTTCTTCACTGCGATTTGTACCGACAAAAAAGACTTTCATACCCGTAATTATACCTGATCAGTAGTCTGTTGACAACATTCTGTATGAGTTCCATACATATGGCACTCTTTAGGTAAAATAGATAATAGGTAATCCATAGGTGAAATATTGTTCAGGCTTTTGTGAACTCGCTTTGTATTGTACCAGACGAGGTATTCAATAAGGTGACGATTGAATGATCCGATACCGGTCCACTTGGTATAGATGTAGGGGTTCATAAATTCTTCCTGGAGTGTTCTGTTTGCTCGCTCAATAAAGGCATTGATCTTGGGACATCTGGGGTAGATAAAGAGGTGTGGGATATTGTTTTCTTCCAGATAGTCATGGAAGTTTCCCAGATACTCGAGGCCGTTATCTGTTTGTATGGTTTTTATACCATCTTGTATTGGGTATACTAGTTCCAGTCTTCTCATAAAATCAGCACCGTTTCGGCTGTTGAGTTTTGAGTATCCGTAGGAGAACTGGAATTTGAGTTTGATGTCCACTGCATTGAAGACATACAGCTTGATTCCGTGTACAAACTTCGTGATGGTATCAATCTCAATGTATCCGGTATCTTCCACCTTGGGAGACCGCTTGACCTTCTGTCGGTACTTTACTTTCCGTTTTGCAAAGCCACTTGCTGGATTGTGATAGATCCGGTAGGTCTTGCGCTGCAGGTTGTGTCTTTTGATCACTTTTCCAATGGTTGACTCAGATATAGTTGAAATTCCTTCCTGTAGGCAATACTCATCAAGTAAGGGCTTGATCTTCTCCTTTCCCAAACAAAAGTATTGTTCTCGAATCTCTTTGATAAAGGATATGACCTTCGGGTGAGTCTCCATACGTCGGGGTGTCTTTGGCTTGGTTGTCTCTGGTATCAGGCTATCCAACTGCCCTTCTGAATCTCGCCGTCTCTTCCTCCATCGAAACAATGTCCTTCGTGATATCCCATATGCATCAACTGCAGCTTGTATCCCGTACTTCTCTGCAAATGTCAGAACATCGTTTCTGATTTGTGCTACATCTGACTGATTGTAGTCTGATAGAGATCGTATCTTTTTCATAAGATCTCTATTGTACTGCCAGTCATAACTCCTAAGGCTCTAGACTAGCACATTAACAATTTGTAATAGTTCATTGTAAAGGATCGATGGGGATTTGCTCCATCTCCATTCACACTCTTTCAAGTGTAATGGAAAGTTTTTCTTTACACCATTGAACTTAACGAGACGTCTTTTACAAAAGGACCAGAATGACTCTATGCCATTGATATGGACCCCTTTTGTATTTGAGAACTCATTTTTCTTGTGATTGATTCTCAAATGTTTGTCATACCCGACATCAACAAGTCCGTTGTATCCGCTCCACGAATCTGAATATACAGTACTGTTCAAGTCAATCTTTCCCTTCATAACAGCATGTAGCGTTCTTCTTTTACAGTTTGGAATGATACGAGTAAATACACGTCCTTGACGCTCATATATCCCAAATACTACCTGCTTAAATGACGTCCCACGACCTCTTTTACTTGACTTGCCTCTCATCCTTCGAGGTCCAAAGTATGATTCATCAATTTCTATCTCACCACCAACATATCGTTGCATCTGGTGCACTTGGTGATGATATATGAGTTGACGAATATTATTGTAATATTTGTTGACTGTATTGCGGTTGAGACCCAAAATACCAGAGGTCTGTGTAGCACTCAGATCGTGTGCAAAACACCATAGTATCTTTTTTCTCTTGTATTTTGATATCGGCCTATTGTTACAAACCATACCTCTAGTTTAGCACTACTCTGCTAGTCTAGAGCCCTCCTAATTACTCGAAGCTGATCTCCTCCCCATTTACTCATAGATGTTAGTTCCCTATGAGTGCCATATCTTTCGTAACTTATTCACATTCAAGTTGAGGCGGGAATAATTGAAGATATTCTTCCCAGTCAGGACCGGGAGTATATACTTCACAAGTGCTATCGGCCATCCGTATCGGATTGATCCATCTTCCTCCGGTCCGTTGTCCGTTCAGAGCAAGTCCGTATGATCCCTTACTCCGATCTTTCGTAAACACAAGTTCACCGTTTTGGACGACAATCCTATCCGCCACTCCTACCAACCCTGTAGGACTGCTTGTTGCCTCGAAAGCATACTTTAAAGCTAAGGCACGCTGTTCTTTCGTAAGTTCATATAGCGTGGATGAGAAGTTGATATAATCAAGCGCACCTCTTTTGAAATGCGGCTGAGTCATATCTCCTTGGAAAAAATGCACATTCCGCGCCTTCCGATACAATTCCATACGTGCCCTTTTTGCAGCAAGATACGGTTCATTCATATTTTTTATGTAGTCATTTACTAAAAACCAATTCTCCTGTTCAGGTGAGCTATGCATGTTCGAAATATCAAAGCCGACACCCCAAAAATCGACCCGTTCATTTGCGTAATATCGGATAAGGCCGTTTACTCCCTGAGCAGCAGTTGTGTCGCTTTGAAAAAGATAAGGAGTATCTGCTCGGTACCCGTTATATGCCAATTTACCCAATATGCCGTTTCCAGAAGCCCCTACATCACAGATTTTTACCCGCTGCCCCGGAAACGCGGTATGAAATAAAAACGGTAAATGTGCTCCGCGGTTCGGAATGTTTGTATTTGCGTGCTTCTCAACAAGCAGACGCAAGTATTCGTCCGCATAAGGCCCTTGTACACGTGAATATACTTTATCTTTCCACGCGACTGCGTCTGTTAACCCCAATGCAGAAGGATAATTTTGTATTCCCTCACCGAATGTCATGATGTAATTTACAGCATGAACCGTTGCCAAATTCGCCATTTCAGTACTTGAAGAAGGACCTTTTAATCTCTGAGCCTCAGAAAACAGCTCAAGAAATGAAGGATCCTCTTCCAAAGCCAATAAAAGACCACTGCAGGAGTCGCTTGCAAATTTGTCGCCTCCCAGTGGGTGGCGAATACCTTGTTCAAGCTTACGTTTAAACTTCTCTTTGAAAATTGCCGGATCATAAGAGAGGTTCGGTTCCAATTCACGTTCTTCAAGACTAAGCATAATTGCATGCCAAAATTCTATGGAATTTTGAAATTATTCAAAAGAATATTATACCACAAAATATCTTATAGTGTTTTAAAGACTCACTTGTTTGACGGTGTGTTTCTTAGAAAAGAATAAGACAGATGTAGACGAAAGTTTTATTTTACACGACAAAACAATAAAAACAAGAAGATTATTCCACACGCTCAAAATATGCCTCTAATATTTCTTTTGCTACCGGAGATGCTTCATCGGATCCTTGTCCGCCTTCTTCAATGAGTACCGTCACTACTATTTCAGGATTCTCATAGGGAGCAAAAATCGTAAACCAGGCATGCGGTTTCCCCGATTCAGCGTGAGATTCTGCCGTTCCGGTCTTGCAGCCTACTTCTATCCGGGTACCTTCCATTGCTAGCTTTGTCTCGTCTGTTGACACCTTAGCGCTCTCTGAAGCAGTTTTTTTGCCGACTCTGAAATCGAAAAACGGATACGCTGTCCCTCCTGTTTCACAAACAGCTTTCATTCCAGCCCTGACAACATCGTAAGTACTTTCTGAAATCGACACTTTTCGACAGTCACTTTCCTTCTCAGACGACGATTTTAGAAGGCGCGGTTTACATAAATATCCGTCATTGGCAAATACGGCAGTGGCAGCGGCAACCTGGAGGGGAGTAGAGGTCACATACCCCTGGCCGATAGAAAGATTATAAGTGTCGCCGAGGTACCAGCGCTCACCCAATACTTCCTCCTTCCAGAAGGAGGAAGGGATTATGCCAGCAATTTCATATAAACCAATTCCCGTTTTGTTTTGAAAACCGAATTCTTCCGCCCATTTTTTAATTTTTTCCGGTCCCAATCTCCCTCCCAAGGTATAGTAGTAAATGTCATTGGAACGCTGCAAAGACTTGATCATGTCTACCGGCCCTTCGGTACGGCCGTACTCAAGATAATACCAGTTGTGGAACTTCAACGGCCCGGCTTCGAGCACTCCGTTGTCCTCAATTGTTTCCTCAGGAGTGATCACATCCTCCTCTAGTCCGGCAGAAGCAACGAACATCTTGAATGTTGATCCGGGAGGATAATTACCTTCAAGTGCACGGTTAAAAAGAGGTTTATCAGGGTCAGTAATGAGTTCCTGAGTCCTTGTAGTGTCGCCGTCTTCAAAAAGCTGCGGATCAAATCCTGGTGCCGACTCTAAAATAAGTACTTCTCCTGTTTTCGGTTTAAGAGCTACGACTGAACCTTTCTGATCTTTTAGCAGTTCATGAGCTTTTTCCTGCAAATAGGAGTCAAGCGCAAGCTGAATATCTTTCCCTGCGGTAGGAGCTAAAATACTCAATGTTTTGATCTGATCACCCATAGCATCAACCTCTACCAGTTTTTTCCCCCGCTGTCCCCGCAGATCGCATTCATACAATTGTTCTATACCTTTTTTCCCGACCTTATCTCCGATCTTCAACTTATTGAGGCATGCATCTTTTGCAAGATCATTTTTATCCGCAATCTGCCTATATCCTAAAATATGAGAAAAGGCCTCGGCGTTGTAATAAACACGCTTCGATTCGACTCTATCCTGTTCCTCAGTGATATCCGGACCAGTGCTGCCCGCAAGCATGATACCCTTCCGGTCATAAACTTTCCCGCGCGGAGCTTCAATAATAATCTCATGGATACGATTGTCTTCGGCAAGCTGGGCATAATAATTTCCTTTTACGATCGTAAGCTGAAAGAGCCGGACGATAACCGTCAAAAAAAAAGCACTTACTCCGACTACGTAGAGCATAAAGAAGAAGCTGGAAGAGTTTCCTCCGCTACCGTGGAAAGACAGCGATCCGGTGCTTCCTTTTTCAAGAAACGGCAAATTTCTGTTCATGACTATAGTGTAGAGTATATAACAAGGAGATAATAACTATACCAGATTTAATAGCTTCTTTTGTATGATATGCTCGCTTCAATGAAGTAATCAAGATCACTCAATAAGGCGTTTTTCTTCATCGGATGCAATGACCTGAAATCCCACATGGGACTGACCGGCGAAAAATAATCCTTCACCAACACCGGCGGAAAGCAAGAAGTGTTTCTCTCCACCCGTCAGATAAAACGTCTTAGTGATTTTATCAACAGCTGCGGTAGACTGTTTGAGAATGATTTGTAGACTTGAGTTTGTTATGATTGCCTTTCCTTCTTCCGTTGCCAAGAAGTCCTCTACGTCCTGAGTAATCGTCGTCATACCGAGTTTATATTTTCTGGCGCGCTTGGCAAAATTGTGAAGATACGCACCTGAATCCTTATTCTTGATCAGATACCACGCCTCATCGACGATGAGTATTCGCCGCTTCGGCTCACCGCGGCGTACCGTATGCCAGATATAATCAAGGACAATATACATCGCAACCGGTCTGAGGTTCTCTTCAAGATCCCGAATACCGAAAACTGTAAAGTTGTTTTTGATATCAAAGTTTGAAAGACTATTAAAAATACCGGTTGCCGATCCTTTGACGAATTTCTCTAAACGGTCGGCCAGTTCTCTTGCCTCTACGGCTTCCATACCGATCAGAATTTTATATAAATCTTCAAGAAGTGGAGGTTCATTTTTAAACGTCTCAGGATCCTGCGTGATTCCTTTTTCCCGGTAAGTCAATACAAGAGCCCGATCCAACAGAGCATCCTGAGAAGGTGTGAGCTCTCCCATGATGACCTTCATCAACGAATGCAGATCAAGGATTTTGTTGGAAAGTTCGTCAGGTTCCGGCTGCTCGGCATTCAAATCAAACGGATTAAGTTTGTATTCGGAGCTAGCCGAGAAATCAACAAACTCACCTCCTAAGTTCTTACACAGTGTCCGGTATTCATTCTCGGGGTCAAGGATGATCACGTCAACCTCCATCATAAGAGATCTCAGTGCCTCAAGCTTGACCATAAAACTCTTTCCTCCTCCTGATTTTCCCAAAATGACGGCATTGGCATTTTCCAGAGTGAACCGATCAAAAATGATCAGACTTCCGTCATGCTGATTCAAACCGTACAAAATCCCTTCATTACGAGTCAAAGAGGCCGTTGAGAAGGGAAACGTCATCGCTAAGGAAGTCGTATCCATATTTCGCCAGACACTGAGTTTATCACGGAAAAGAGGAAGGGTTGATTTGAATCCCTCTTCCTGTTCAAGTGTTGCCTGCTTGGAGACGATAAGGAGAGAAGAGAGTGTCGAATCAATCTCTTTTGTGACCGTATCCAGTTCTTCTTCCGAATCTGCAGGGATTGTGACATACAATCCGAACTGGAAAAACCGTTCGGCACCTTTGGCAAGTTCTGCCTGCAGAGCCAGTGCATCATCGAGAGCTACCTGCACTGTCGGATCAACGACTTTTCCGGCTTTCATGTCGGCCTCAATAGTAGCCTGCATTTCAGCGATCTTCCGTTTTAATTCATTCAAAATTTCTTTTGATTCCGAAGGGTAAATAAACATGGAAACATTGAGAGGATGATCATAGGTGATAAGAGAGTGGAGCCAGTTTGCGGATACATACCGGGGATAACCGACAACAAATAAGGTTCGGTAATACTTTGCATCGACTTTTATGTGGTTGAAATCGACTTCTACATATGAGGGTGCAATCAGATCTTTTACTCCCACATCTCCTTTTGCCAGTACATCGGCAACTTTTTTTGCACCGCTCGGTAAAACGGCCTTTCCTTTCGGCTGTTTTGCCTCATCTTTTGTTTTTTTCTTTCCGAATAAACCCATAAATACTATAAAATTAGCCGTTTGTGACAACCACGTCGACATAACTGTCAATCGGAGCCAGCTGCTTACCGGTTGCTGACGGGTTGTAAAGATTGTAGAACAACTCCGTTAACTCCTGCTTTTGCAGTACGGTCGGCTTAAGTCCTACTTTTGCAAGGAGTCTCAATAAATGATCACGCTTCGGATACAGCGAGGTTTTTGCCCTGTTGAGAATATATTCTCTACCGTACTTCTGAGCTTTCATCCCCGTCACTCCCATCTCAAGGGGATTGAACGGAACGGAAAAGAAAAATCTTTTTTCCATGACCGTATTCTTCTTGACAACCATTTTGATAAATTCACGGTAATCCTCAAGACGTGTTCGGATAACCTCATTTTTCTGATTTTCAATCTTTGCCTGCAGATACTCAATATATGAAGCAATATTCATCATTTTTGAGATAATAACGATCTCGACCGGAAAGGATAGAGAGTTCAGCAGACTTCCGTATGTATAGATCATAGACATCTGATCTTCAGCGGATAATAGCCAGAAATTGACCGCACCCACTTCAATGATGGTTGCTGCTGAAAAGTCCTTCATCAGAACAATATCGTCTTTGATATCTTCGATTTCGATAAAGTCCTGTGTCGTTGATTTTTTCGGTGATGTCGGTTTCGTTTTTGTCATAAGACTTCCTTTGAGTAAAACATGATGGGATTCTGCTTTCCGGGCTGAATATGTACATTCATTGTATCAAAAAAGTAGTTGCCGTTTGGATCAGAGATCTCGAATGAATAGTCGCTCTCAGGAAGCGGATTATACGTGGCAAATATGCCGTGCGGATTGGTCTTCAACAGTCTCAGTTGCTGTCCGTTTTGATCTTTTATTGACACCAGAATTCCGGGTAGCGGAATATTTCTGCGGTTTTTGATGATGCCAGTCACAAAAGGCTGTTTCACTGACGGCTGTGCCTGCGGGTTTGAGGTTTGTCCTTTCAATGTTCCCTGACCTTTTTTTATTTGCGTCGGATCAATGTGTTTCGTTTGATGAAGTAAGTCATCAATATGGACTTGTTGTTTTACCCGTTTCTGATCAGTGGGAGCACCCGGTTCCGCTATCTGCTTTGCCGCCAGATACTTATTGAGTTTTTCTTTTGTATCTACATGCGAAACTGCCAAATGAGGATCCGAGGCATAATATAAATCTTCCAAAAATGACACTGAATTATTATGTTTTTTGTATACATACTGTGTGGGAGAATTGAGCCGCTTGATAAAATTGCGAATCCATTGTTCCATCGGTCTGTCCTGGATCGGAATAAATGCGAACGCTATCCCCACAGCACCGACAAGCACTCCCAGAAGGACGTTCAAAAAAGCAACGGGAACTACTTTATAGATGATAAATCCTATCGGAAAGAAAATGGCAAGATACAAAAACTGCTTCAGGGTCATAAACCCGATCAGTTTAAATTCAAATGTCGTAATCTGACGTGGTATAGGATGCTGGTCCATATATATCAGTATAGCGGAGAGAGAAGTTTGTAGCTAGTAGTATGTAGCTTGTAGGAACTAACTTTCCTCGGTACCAGCCGCCTTCTACAGCCTGCAAGTTCCAAGGTTATCTGCCGAGAGCTTTTTTCACCAGGGCGTCTGCTTCTGAGTTTTCTGCGCGAAGAACATGCTTGTAAGAAATCGGGACTCCAAGTTCCATTTCGAGGACTTTTACCTGATTAAAAAGCGTGCGGATATCCGGATTTTTGACTTTGTAGAGTCCCGTGACCTGTTTGATCATAAGTTCAGAGTCCGCGATGACAAGAATTCGTTCTACGTTCAGTTCTTTGACAGCTATTTTATCTCTCAGATAGGTCAAAGCACGAATAAGCGCAGTATATTCCGCAACGTTGTTTGAGGCAATACCGATTGCTTCACTGTGGTCATGAATTCTGCGGGATCCTTCATCTATATGAAAACCTATTGCGGCCTGTCCGGGGTTATTGAGTGAGCCGCCGTCTGTGTGGACTGTAATATTCATGAAGAAAGTATACCAAGATTACAGCTCGCCGAGTTTCTCTTTTCGGTCTGCTTCCTGTTTGACAAGGTTGAGAAACCTTTCGGTAGAAGAGATTCGTCGGTGTCCGACGATATTTGAGATGTATTCAAGAGTTGCACCGTTTCTCAGCTGATGAGCGATGAATGTGTTGCGAAGGTCATTTACTGTGGCATTTTCAATACCGACTTCCTGGAAACAACGGTCAATAATCTGTCGGATGTTTCTGATAAGAAGCGGATTCCCAGTTCTGGTGATAAAAACATGATCCGATTTAGCATTTTCACCGCGGTCTTTGATATAAACTTCCAGAGCCTTAGCGGCTGCATTATTCAACGGGACATCACGCTCAATATTTTTACCGTATTTCTGAATATGAATGACGTTACTATTGATATCTCCGACGCGAAGTGTTGCAAGTTCTCCGATCTTAATACCGGTCTGAAGCAAAACTTCAACAAGAGCATAGGTGCGGGGATCTTCTTTTGCAACGTCCCGAAGTGCACGATACTCCATCTTTGAAAGAATGCGAGGCGGAGTTTGTACATATTTCGGATGTGAGATGTCAAATGCAGGATTTGCACTGATGACGCTTTCATGCTTCAAAAATCTGAAAAAAGTTCTGATGGAATTGAGCTTACGTGAAGCGGATTTTTTAGTGTATTTCTTTTCAAGCAGATTCTGGATGAAGCCTTCAATATCCTCTTTTTTTACGTCACGAATATCGGACTTCTCATGAGAAGCCAAATAGCCGATAAATTGCTCAATATCTTTCTTGTAGGCAACTACCGTAAACTTTGATTTTCCCTGGTCATTCAGAAACGAGACAAATCGTTCCAAAAGCTTCGGAAGAAAATATTCATCCATATGAGCCTATAATATACCACATTCTTCACGAAATAACAACACGTTAACGTTCGTAAAATGTATATAGAATGTGCGTTGATATTGCAAGTATACCTGAAATTTCGAAAAATACAGAGGAAAATCAGATATTTCCCTTCATTAAAACGAATACTATAGACATAATCATAACACATAATTAAGAAACTTGATTAAATATTCATTGAAAAACTGATACCGGATCGTGTACAATGTCATACCGTTAATATTTAACAAAAGAATATGGCCGCAGTACAAGTAACATCAGAAACATTTCAAAACGACGTTGTTGATCACAAAGGCGTAGTAGTCGTAGATTTTTATGCCGAATGGTGCGGCCCATGTAAAGTTGTTGCTCCGATACTTGAAGAATTGTCTGAAGAGATGAAAGATGTAAAATTTGTTAAAGTTGACGTAGATGCAAATCAGGAACTTGCCGGCAATTATTCAGTATTTTCAATCCCGACCTTTTTAATCTTCAAGGACGGTACAGTAAAGAACCAATTCGTCGGAGCCCATAGTAAGGAAGGCTTTGAGGAAGAAATTAAGCGGGTTACAAACGAATAAATCGGCAATCCTCCAACCGGCAGCATCGCCATAAACGGTGGAACATCACCGGCCGGTTACTTTTGAATCACTCTTACTACTTTTCCGTGCACCCGTTTCAGGGCAAGATGTGCCCTTTTGAGCATGAATAGAGCAAACTCCGCCAGCCAACGGAAGGAAGATGACAACGGTTCATCCAGTCCGTTCATAATCTCTTCATCTGCAATAGGCAACCGCACCCTCTGTTTCGGATCAAGAGATGTCGTGTCCAGCGCCTGCAGTCCCGCTTTTTTAAGATCAGGGTGAATCTCCGGAACATCACGTTCAATCTCAATATATTTTTCCAGTTCTTTGTCTTCTATTGTCGGTTCGTTTTCCGGTGCAATATACTCTTCATCCCGCAGCTTCTCAACCGAACGGGGCCGCGCAGGTTCACCCTCTTTGGAATGAGAACTCTGATTTGAAGCATGGTGGTCATCAATCAGGTGCTTTATCGATGTATGATTGTCGGTTACGTTCTTTGTGTCTGACATACTTTAAGTGTAAATCAATATCGGGAAAAGGTGAAGGCTGAAACTGATCTTAGCATTTATACGGTGCCGATGCCTTGCAGTTGGGACAGGTGATTTTATTGTTTTCAATTCGGGCCGCAACTTTTTTATCACAATTCGGACAGGTGCATTCGAGTGTTTTTTTACTTTTTGATTCACCTTGCATAAAACTCTGAATTGCCGTATTGAAGGACATGCCGGATTCACTAAACCCTGATAAGCTCTCCATCGCAGATGTAGAATTCAGACTGGGACAGGAGGTGCCTCCTGTAATTGTGGCTCTTTCCGATTGCCGGATTGCTTCTGCATGTGCATAATACTGCATGGGATCAATCGTTTGCAGTTTCATGATATCACGAACGGTTTGTCCGACATCGGTATTCCAGTAATTCGTCTGCAGTTCTCTTCCGATCCTTTTTGCAAAACTGAACATGGTATGTAAATGAGCATCTAATGCATGTTTTTTTTCTTCATACGGCCATTCATGCTTTTCGCTGCTGCTTAAATAGGACAGTTCGTCTACCTGACGCAGATACTCCTGTATCATCGGCTCAAGCACTTCACGTACTTCCTGCTCAAATCGTTCGGAGTAAACGATGTCATTCTCATCGACACCGATGCTGGTGACAGCACGGGCAAGACTGTCACTGTCTTCTGTATGATGAACTATTGGATTGGTAATAAAGTCTTCCGGACCGGAAAAATGAGCGATATCATAATGCTGTCCGGCGTTTTGAGCAAGATTCTGATAAATTCCGCGACTTACCTCGAGAGAACCCATCTGTTCATCGCGCCTTGATACAATCTGACTGACCGGCCGCCCGCCGATTCTGGGGTCATAATCATCAATATACAGAGAAAATGTCAGCATATAGTCCGCAATTGCCGGTGGAGATACGATATCGACTCTGTTTGCTCCCCATTGTATAGAATCAATTGCTTTTTGCCAGCCGATGAGTTCGCTCTCTTCCCTTGATCCTTTTCCCGCAATATCTGCCGCTTTTTCAGCCATTTGCAGGACATCCATATTACAGATTTTCAGTCTCCCGGTATCGGTAACAATTCCCGGAATTTTTTTGTACGGTACTTTACCTGCAAATTCACATAAAAAACAGACTAAATTTTCCCTCTGGTAGTAGTTGAGCTGTTCGGGAGTTAGGTAATCCGGGTCTGTTTCACTTTTTGTGCGATTTATCGCCCGAAACTCTATCTCCGGATCAAGAGGGAAAGTACTCTCGAGAGGCAATTCTCCGATAATTTGCGGTTCTTGTTCTGGCAAGACGCATGTCTCGCATTCGACGACAGATGGTGACATAGATATCCCTGCTCGGGGTAGAGGACTTGGTCGGTCTTCGGACTTATCCGATCAAAATCGGAATTACCGCTGCGGCACAGTTGAGGAATTACACCTCATTCCCTGATACTTAGCATCTTTTCCCTTACTCGGCGGGATGATGCTTACCAAGCATTTATATTTTTAACGTATAGTAAAATTACACCATCATGCATTAAAAATCAACCCATACTTATGAATAATCTTACTCAAAAAAAATGTGAAGCCTGCTCAATTGATACACCTCCTATGAAAAGGGAGGCAATTATGGAAAACCTCGGAAAACTGCACAAGGATTGGAGCGTTGTAGATGAAAGACAAATCAGTCGTGATTTTACTTTCAAAAACTTCCGAGAGGCTATTGATTTCGTGAACCAAGTTGCAGAACTGGCCGAAGAAGAGGGGCATCATCCGGATATCTATGTCCATAATTTTCGGAATGTACTCATTGATCTTATGACTCAGAAAATTCAAGGCTTAAGTCTTAATGATTTTATTATGGCAGCTAAAATTGATGAGCTTAGGTAAGGTGTTCTTCCGGAGTATATTTCCTGGCTAACATAAACAAGAGATCGGAAAGGCGGTTGAGATACTGTACCGCCATCATATCATCGGCAGTTTGTTCTGTTTTACGGTCTACATACGCCGTTACCCGCCGCTCTGAGGATCGAACCATCGCACGTGCTATCTGCAACCGTGATGCCTCCTCGCTCCCTTGCGGAAGAATGAACCTGGTCAGTTTCGGCAACGTATTTTCAAGACGGACAATTTCCTTTTCTATACTTTTTAAGTGATCTTCGACTTTATTGCGATCCATCTTGTATCCGGACAAATGTGCCATAAGAATATATAAAGTAAGCTGCACATTCGTAAGGAGGCCTGTCACATCTTTATCGGAAATCGCTTCAATTGCCGATCCGATAAAAGAGGTTGCCTCATCCACAGAACCATAAGCTTCCACCTGCGGATCGTATTTTTTTACCCTTTTACCTCCGAAAAGCGCGGTTTCTCCTTTGTCTCCTGTTTTTGTCGTTATGCTCATAATAGTCTTCTAATCTACCAACTGGACTAAAAGTCTATTATAATCAATTCATACATGAAAAAAACAGATGTTCGGCTTATGATGGTTAGCATTCTTTTTATCATTGCCGTAATTATCAGTATTTCCGTTTCTCAATACACTTCCGAAAGAGGAAAGCTCTTTACGACCGCCAGCAAAGCATCTGAATCAGTTGAAGAGTGCACCTGTGATGATCAGGATATCTGCTACCCAGATGGCTGCACGCGCAAACCGAAAACACCGCAAAATACTTACGATGATGACCGATATTCATATGTCTGTGATCAGAATAAGCCCCGTTGGCCCCCCAACAACAGAGTATCAACGTTACTATTGTTCTCAACATCAGCCGGATTGCTGCGCAGACATGGTCCAATATCAGGATTCGAGATTTTGCTGTTTTATGGAACGATGGCACTGTCACCCGAATTACTGTGATTTGCTTTCAGGCGACAAACGAGATTGTGGTAAATACTGGGGACTTCCCGGTGGTTTTAACGAATACGGATGTGTAAAGAAAGATGAAAACGGGAATAAGGTCCCCAAATACGGTCTTGCTCCGAATATGCCGGGAGGAAATCCTACTCCGACAAACACACAGGCACCCCCGCCGCCTACTGCCACCAATACCCCGCGACCCACCACTCCACCGCCGACAGCAACTCCAAGACCGAATGAGCCGACTGCAACTCCAAGACCACAACCGCCAACGGCCACATTGAGGCCCAATCAGCCCACACCGACGACCAGACCGGGAACAACAAATCAGCCTACTGTCCCGCCGGGACAACCGACAAATACTATTCCTCCGGCGGATCCAAACGCAACATGGACACCTGTACCTACATGGACACCTGCCCCGACATGGACCGGTATGCCCGGAAATCCCTACGATCCTCAACCGACCGAATCAAGTCCTTTCTCACTTCCCTGGTTCGGACGGAAAGATCCGAATCCCTCTGACCCGCAACAAGTATCAGAACCTATCGAAATTAAATCGCCGAAAGAACTGGCACGTGAAGTAGTAAATCCCGAAAATGTACAAAAGCTTGATCAGGCGACTGAGAAACCGCTTACAAAAGCTAAGGAAGGATTTGATACCGTGAAAAAGTATGACCGCCAGCTTGAGAGTTATTTTGAAGGCTGGATCTTCAGGATCAGAGTATGGATGAGTCAAGTACTTCGGTAATCTATATTCCTAACAAAGTAATTAACATTAGTGAGTGAAACGGATGTTTGATCCGCCGGCTGGCGGAGAGTTTACTTCCGAACAAAGGGTTTTCTATAGATGAAATTCTCGGATAACGAAGTGATAAAAAAATCGATTACAACAAGATTTGCTCTTTCTGAAAGTCTCGCATACCCATTGTTGTACTTTTTCAAGGCGCACGATCAAGATGTCCCACCACGTAGTATATTTTCGCCAGCGTGAAAAAGCTCCAAAATGCATATGCTTCAACTTTCCTCGGCCGGGAAACAAACTACTCTTTTCAAAAAAATACCCCGCCTGTAAAAAGCGGGGTATTTTACTTTCTTAAGCAACCCCTAACAATTGCTTATGTTGGTTAACATTCTGCATAACCGCAGCCATAGCACTTTGCACAACCTTCTTCACGTGCAAGTAATGCCTGACCGCATTCTTTACAGATGTCAAAATGCTTTTCTTTCGGTACGTCTGCAGCAGCAACCAGTTGCTGACCTTGTTCGGCAAGAAGTGCCGGCTGTTCGACTTCACTCACTAGCTTCACTTCTGTTGTATGGCCGTTGCCGTTTTGAGTCTCTGTTCGTTGTTTATTCAAGTACTCAAAATGCATTTTCAAGACTTTGGCTACGGCATCAGGCATACTGCGGACACGTTCTTTTCCAAATCCCATCGTGCGCCCGCCGCCGATTCCCTGAAGCTCGTTGATGACGTTTTTGATGCGCTCCTCAGCCGGAAGATGAGCGGTAGATCTAAAGTACATAGAGATCATACGACCCAGCCCTTCTGCCATGGCAAATACATCTGTCCCTGCTTTACCGATTGTCATAAATACTTCATGTGGTTCATTATTGCCGTTGGTATTTATGGTGACATATGCCCGTCCGACCGGTGTATCGATTTTGTATGTCGATCCGTGAACAACCATCGGTCGCGGTTTTACTGTCGGTATCTGCATTTTCGGCTGTTCTGCTTTGTCCGGCGCAGCTTTGGCATCAGGTTTTCTCTCAAGAACACCGGCACGGGATCCCTCTCTCATATAGGCAATACCCTTCAATCCCTGTTCATATGCCAATGTATAGAGTCTTTTTACATCGTCAACCGTGTGTGTGGTCGGGGCATTGACAGTCTTCGAAATTGATGCATCAACATATTTCTGAATGACAGCCTGAACCATGACATGATCTTCAGGAGAAAGATCATTTGCTGATACAAAGTACTCCGGTCTTTTGATTGTTCCGGCCTTCATCTCAGCTTCATGTTTTTTGTACCATTCATCATAGAGATGATGCCGTATGGCATGTTCTCCAAGACGATCTCGCCTTATGAATTCAAATTCATATACAGGCTCTATTCCTGATGTTGTACTGGCCATAAGGGAAGTTGATCCCGTGGGAGCCTGCATGAGAAGCACTGAGTTTCTAATGCCGTCTTTTTTTATTTTCTTTCTGATTTCGGCAGGAAGAGTTTTCATGAAACCGCTCTTCACAAATTTAGCACCGTCAAATTTCTTGAAGGACCCCTTCTCTTTCGCATTATCAGAAGATGCAAGGTATGATTCATGTGCAATCATCTTGTAAACTTTCTCGATGAACTTCAAAGACTCTTCTGAACCGTAACGAATATGAAGCTTAATAAGAGTGTCCCCGAGCCCCATAGTCCCAAGACCAATTCTTCTTTCTCCTTCAAGCTGGGTCTTCTTTATCCCCGGAAACACGTACGGATCCATATCTACAACATTGTCCTGGAGTCTTACTGCAATGCGTACTGTCTTTCGAAGTTCCTCAAAATCAAATGTTCCGGCACGATCAACCTCATATC
The DNA here is from genome assembly GCA_016700135.1 of Candidatus Roizmanbacteria bacterium. Taxonomy (NCBI): domain Bacteria; phylum Candidatus Roizmaniibacteriota; species Candidatus Roizmanbacteria bacterium. The sequence goes on along the minus strand of CP065004.1, from coordinate 503,857 downwards.
CTTTGACAAAGGCTGAGAGATTGATAGAACCAAGATTACATACTCCCCATCCCGGAAGACCTTCTTCTCCGCATGGGTTTACGCAGATGATTTTATTCCAGTAGTAGTTATTGTGCATTTTGTTGTATCTCTCCATAAACACTACTCCGGGCTCTGCAGACTTCCAGGCAGCTTCAGCAATAAGATCCCAGATCTTTCTTGCTTTGACAACTTTATACACTTTGATTTTCTTTCCTTTCGCTTTCCAGCCCTCAATATCCCCGTCCCACACTTCGTCATATTCAGGATCATTTTTATCCGGGAAAATAAGAGGCCAGTCCTCATCTTTCTTGACTGCTTCCATAAAGGAGTCTGAAACGGCAACGGAAAGGTTTGCTCCGTTGATGCGTGAAAGATCTTGTTTTACAGTAATAAATTCTTCGATATCAGGGTGCCAGTCCCAGAGCATAAGCATAAGAGCTCCGCGACGGGTACCGCCCTGCTGAATAATATCTTTAGTAGCAAGTGAGAATATCTCTGCCCAGTTGCAGGGCCCCGAAGAAAATCCGTTTACTTTCTCAACCCGTGCCCCTCGTGGTCGAAGTGTGGAAAGGTTAATTCCGACACCGCCTCCCCGAGCCATAATCTCAATCATTTCTCCCAATGTATTCAGAATTCCTCCACGGGAATCTTTCGGAGACGGAATCACAAAACAGTTATAAAAAGTTACCGAATAGCCTGTACCTGCGCCTGCAAGAATGCGGCCTCCGGGAACATACTTAAAATCCTCCATTGCATTATAGAATGCATCAGCCCATTTCTTGCGCTGTGAAGGCTTTTCCTGCTCGGCGACAGCATTGGCGATACGGCGCCACATCTCATCCGGTTGTGCTTCAACTGGATTGCCCTTTATGTCTTTGAGAGAGTATCTGTCAAGGAATACTTTCTCTGAAACACCTGTCAGTTTCATAATAGTTGTATCTAATTTATAATATTTGGACTTCTTGAGGTTGTCATGAGAGCTTTCTCAGCTCCAATTCAAACTCTTCAACATCGACAAATCTTCTAAACACTGATGCAAACCGGATGTACGCGATCTTATCTATGTTTTTCAGTTGGTAAGCAACCATACTACCTATCTCACTGCTGCTGACTTCCGTTTTGCCTGCCTGTGTAATATCCTGTTCTATCTGGTTTACGATATCTTCGACCTGATCTGCTGTCACCGTCGTCTTCCCTACTGCTTTAAATATGCCGTTCATCAGTTTCTTTCTGTCAAAACGCTCTCTTCTCAGATCTCTCTTGATAACCAGTATCGGCAGCTCCTCTATGCGTTCATATGTCGTAAATCTTTTCTTGCACTGCGGACAAGAACGGCGCCTTCTGATAGCGGTTCTGTTTTCTGAAACGCGCGTTTCAATGACTTCAGTATTCGTGTGTTGACAAAAAAGACACTTCATATGTACAATCTTACGTACCTTCCGCGTGATATCCCGCTAATTCTTAATCCCCTTTTCTTCATATCTTGGGTGCATTACAAATGTATACCACTATCTGTAGTATTGCAAGTTGATTTACCATATCAAAACATATCAGCAAAATGCGGTATATGTTGCTAAAGATCCTGTAATAATATATGAATCTTTTTATGTATTTCTTGAACAGATGTTGTACATCAGGACATTGGAGAAATATATACTTCTCTCTTATTCACGGGATCTGTGAATGGCTTGATCTAAAAATCTGTGCAATATAGTGCACGGGCACTTTTATCAATTCTTACACTTTCGATGTGTAAAGCGGGAAAAGTGAGGGATATAGAAATATCGGAATATATATTGATACAAGGCTCTTTATAAAATCAGCACCGTGAGATAAATAATTAAAAAATCCTTTCCTAAAGCCGAAAAACTCACTATTTCCGGAGTGAAGAAATAACCGAAAAGAACATCCCTGCTATAATACTTGTATGAAAAGCTATATTATTGACACAAATTTGTTCTTCAACATGGAAGCCGCACTCGGTCTAGGGGAGACTACGGCAGATATTGTAAAAAACATAGTCAGGGCAGTACAAAAAGCTCCTGATGGGGAGGTCGAAATCGTCGTGCCTCCTACAATAGTCCAAGAAATCACATCTTTTTTTGACAGTCCGGACGATCCGTTGCTAAAATCGCTCTTTGGCTCTGTTACGGTTAAATCTCCCAGAACGTCAGAACAGTCTGTTTCGGCAGTCATTATTGAGCGTCTTATCGAAGATTATAGAGATAGAGCCTACCGCGCCATGAAAGTTGCGGAAGAAGAGATTATACACACAGCAGAAATGTTTATGGGAAAAGAGGTACTGCCGCATAAAGAGTTTCAAATTGCCTGCGGTAAGATTCTTACCAAACTGCGTGAACGGTATCGGAATGCCACACGCACGGGAACCATCGACAGCAAGGCTGATTTTGACCTCATTATGCTCGCAAAAGAACTCGACGGGTATCTGGTCACCACTGATGAAGGAGTCACATACTGGGCTCGTTTGTTGGGCGTGAAGGAGATGTCTTCTTCTGTCTTTGGAAAAAAGATGCAAGAGTATCTTTAACCTCATCAATTTTGCTTTCCTCTTTAGGCTTCATGGTAATCTTTGCGGGGACGTCTTCACCCTCTTCCTCATCGGGAATAAGATAAGATAGAAGATTTATTAATCTGTCTGTAAGTCCAAGCTGTGGTTTTTCCTGATACACAATATGCTCCGCGAGAATCTTCATGACATCTTTTTTGATACGTTCTTTCGGTATGACAAGATAGGCATGCATGTAGTAGGGAGGCTGTGTCACAACGGTCAGTATGGTGAAATTGAAACGCTCCGTAAAATAAAAATGTGAAAGTACGTCCCATTTCAACGTGATTCCGGCCGTTTCAAGACCGAATTTTGTGATGCGGTTTTCTACCTGCGGAGGGGGAGTAATGGTGAGAATATAAAAAAGAAACAGTATTGACCAGATAGGAATAATAAGTATCCTGTCTCCCAGGAAAAATATGATCACAGTAAGAAGCATCGCTACGGCAACATAAAATCGCAACACATATCGGCTCCTTTTTTTGTATGCCCGCAGGGGAGCTTTCCAGCTATAAAGGACCTGGGGATTCAAAGATGGAGGTAATGGTGTCGCCTGTTGAAATATTGCTTCCTGCTGTTGTGGCATACTTCATTGTTCTATGTTTTCGTTGGATTGTCAAGCTGTACGGATAGGATAATTACGGCTTTAAAATCATCTGCTGATCTTAAACGTATTTGATAACCGTGTTAACATACCGTAAGAAATGAGCTCAAATCTTGCTCTTTTAGCTATCAATAACTATAATAGGGTCTGTCATAATTTGTTTTTAATTTATGCTAAAAAATGCATTACAGAAGTTGGTGGGCGGGAAAACAGACTTTGAGACCTACACGCTGCTCCGGATGCAGGCGAAGACATACCGTTTGGTAAAAAACTATGTCGCACCGGTCCTGGCCAAACACAAATTATCGACACTGGATTGGAGTTTATTGGGTCTTTTGCGTGAATATCCTCAGGGCTGCAGGTTTATACAAATATCACAACAGATGGGTGTAGAGCCTCCTTTTATTACGGAGCTCGTCTCCTCAATCAAAAAAAATAAGTTGATAAGAATCGATAATGATCCCGATGATAAACGTGCTAAGATTTTACTGCTTACAAAAAAAGGAGAAGAGTTAGTGGATTCATTGGAAAAACAAATTCAGGAACGGTTGGTTAATTTACTGAATGATGCATCCTCCTCCGATTTCACCGGATATATAAACATCATGAATCATTTTTCAAAGAAAATTGAAGAAAAAGAATTAATGTAAGAAGTTGTTAAGATAATTAATATCCTACTTGCACGGAAGCTGAGTCATATGTCTCAGGCTAACGGGCATTCAATCTTTCCGCCAGTCGATTTTGTTCTTCGGCAAGATTGGTATCTTCCTTTATCCAGGATTTTTCTTGTTCAGTCAGCCATTGATTTGCCTCCATACGCTGAATAATTTGTGAAAAACGGGCTATTCGGATGTCGAGTATTTCATTGATCCTATCAATATCAGCCTTATTCTGAGAGTACAAATCGTTATAAGATTTAAGCTGCTGCCACCCGGGTTGGATCTTTCGCAGTCTTGAGAGACCGTCTTTCCAATCCGATATCTGTGATTGTGAGTAGTCGGGCGGGACATATCCTGCCAGGTGCTGAACTACCACCTGTACCGGGCAGTTATTGAGTTCTCCGACAAATGTTGAAACACCGATTTCATCATAGTCTTTGTTTAAAAGAAACTCTGAAGCACCGGGCTGTTCCATAAAAGCATCATACAATTCTTCCGCGTCATAGTACCCGATCATCGGAAACTCACCGTATACGATGTTTGAGTAATTGGCGTCACTCATAGCATCTTTCATGGAATATCCGCTGTGCGGAGCATCGGAATCAAACTCATTGTATTTCAGCATGACTTCTGCCCGGTACTGTGCGGACCGTTCCAGCTTGGGCTGGTACTTCAGTTCAGAAAGATCGTTTTCCCGCCGTTTTTGATTGAGAAGGAACACAAAATCATCGACATTAAACAGTGATTCGTTCTCTGTATCAAAGTCATGTGATGAGTCGCGCCAGCGATTTGCAAACTCATTTTCCTGCTTCTCGTACGGGATATAAAACTGGACATCCTGTACTGAAACAAGCCCTATCTGCCGGGAATCCATACTCAATTTTCTATTATCTCCCAACACAAACAGCTTGCCTTCCGGGACTTTCACAACTTCGCAATCCTGGATTTCTTTCCCTCCGAACGTGGAGCGGGGCTTCAGGGTATACGGTTCTTCAAGACGCTTCCCGTTGACATAGACAAAACCGTCGCGAATCTGCACGATATCTCCGGCCACTCCTATAACGCGTTTTACAAATCCGCTTGAGTCTTTCTGCTGCTTTTCCAGTTCTTCATGCGTTTCGTCATTCTCAAAAACAACGATGTCCCCCTTTGCAATCGTTTGAGGAATAAATTTCTGAACCCGCCCGTCATAATAAAACCGCTGAAACGGGACATACCCTTCCTCAGGCAACGTGGGAAGCATGGAAGCACCGGACACCGGAACCTGTACATTCAGGACTCCGACCATTTGCAGGACGAACCAACCCGCAAAGACAAACGCCGCAAAAAAAAGGAGTTGGAGAATCATCCCCACGAATTTCAATGGCCAGATAATCAAAGCATTTACGAATGAGTTGTCGTCCTTGGACATGATAAAATGATGAATAGTTTAGTATTTACCTATTATTGTACCTCAATGATGAAAGAGAGAAACACGACGATTGACTTTTTACGCGGTCTTGCTGTTTTGCTGATGATTCTTATACATGCAACGGCATATTTTCTTGGTGATCCGACCGTATATGCCGTTTGGGATTATACTCATTTTGCCGTTCCTCTCTTTGTCTTTTGCTCAGGATATATTTTTTTCGCAAAAGACAGTATAACAACTCTTTCAGTTTCATATGTGGTAAAAGGGCTGAAACGCCTTGTAATTCCTTACTATCTCTTCCTTATTCCTTTTTTTATCCTTGTGTTTATAAAAAATCCTACATCCTTCAATATAAAGCAGATGACGGAAAAAATACTTTTGAGCGGTGGCCGTGATCTGAGCTGGCTGGTAATTCTCTTTATTTACTTTTTGTTCCTGATCCCGGTCATTCATTTTATGTATAGACAGAAAAAATGGCTGTTTTATATTCTGACAGGAACGGCTTTCGTGAGTACTGTTCTGCTTTTAATCTCCATCCCGCCCGTGCCCTTCCGATATGTCATGTGGCTGCCGTGGACATTCTTTCTTATTTTTACCCTGCTTTTTACCAATCACAAAGAAAATCGGTATTTCTTTATAGGGACGATACTGCTGTCTGTCATGACTTTTTTTATAACGAGAGATTTCCTTCAAAGCCAAGGAAAGACGTTGGTACTGACTGAAAACAAATATCCGCCGAACCTGTATTATTTGTCATACGGGATCTTTTTTACGACAGTCATGTACTGGGTTCACCGTCTTGTCTCCAAGAACAAGCTGTACATGACATACCTGCAAAAGCCGTTTGATTTTTTAAGCGCACATTCATACTCTCTCTTTTTTATTCATTTTCTATTTGTAAAAATATTCGTGGATTACGGATTTCATAAGATAATCGGTCCGTGGTGGTTTTTTGTCGTACTGCTTTTCCTTTCTGCTGCGGTACAAAAGGGTATATTGTTGATTCGTGCCGGAAAGTAGCGGCTACGATTTCTCTACCGCTTCTTCTCCCGTTCCTTTTACGGTTCCTCTCAATGTTGCCTCACCGAGAATGTGATTCTGAACATCATCTGACAGAGCTTTATAATCAGCATCCATCGGGATATCAGGAACCGAATCTATGGCAATAAGAGTGAAGTCGTAAGAATGATTTCCCGTAAAATATTTCGGACACGGCCCCTCATAACCATACGTGCCGCCGTTACACATCCCTTCTCTGGCACCCACCGGGATAGAACCCTCCTCAATCTCTTTCGTATCTGCCGGAATATTGTAAATAAGCCAGTGAATCCACGGTTTGGGTTGTGCGTTTATATCCTTCACAACAAGAATCAGACTTTTTGTGTCGGAAGGAACTCCTATAATTTCAAGAGGAGGACTAACATTCAACCCTTTGCAGGTATAAGGTTCAGGAATGGTATTGCCGTTTTCAAATGTCGGACTGGTAAGTTTCATACATGAGCAGTATATATTCTCGAACGTAAAAAACCGTCAGACTCATGTAAGAATGTTTATTTTTTTTCGATATTGAAGAATGCAAATCCTTTTTGAGGAATACGAATAAAACCAGGTGCCCTTAAGCTAAAAGCTTTTTTAAATTCCGCCCCAGTCATACTAATACCATTTATTATTACTGTGTTTGTTGTTCCATTACCTTGAGTTAAGGACACACTATTAGCTTGACTTATTCCTCCATACTTTGAAGCAATATTCTTCAATTCTTCTATACTATAGGGATTACCACTCCAACATTCTGTGGTAATTGGTGAAATACGAGATACCTCATCGCTATTTCCTTTTGTTAGAATTAGATGAGCGTTAACAATATCTGCCATTTCTTCAGGAGAAAGCCAAGGGTTGGAACGTCCACATGTGCCTCCTTTAGCCCCATATTCTCCAAATACATCTACATACCAAGCAGAGTATACCCATGGTGAACCTCCTACAGTTTCGTATGACTTTTCGATAAAATTCGAGCCACCTTGACCATCGTTGGTATCCCAACCCGTATTATTAAGCCATCCTCCTGTAGTTGAGGAATACTTGAAGCTACCAGGTCCACCTGTCATTATCATACCTTCAGTTTCCTTCACCGCAGCTTTCCACTCCTCAGTATTTTCTTCACGCTTAAACTCTTGACAACCTTGTCCTGGACAAATAGAAGATTTCCCATATGCATAACTACGTGCAGCTATGGCTTGTGCTTTTAATACTTCTTTTGGCCATGAGCCTGGCATTTCATAAATATGCTTTAAATAATCTTCTAATTGGAAAGATTCATTATTAAAAGTTTGTCCATATGTATTCGTTCCGTTTACGCTAATACTTTGATTTGTGTCAACTTTAGATATCTGCACCCCTGGGTAATAATATTGGAGTATTTGTTCTGCATTTTGACCTTGTTTAACTCTTCCCAAAGCTCCATATTGACTCATACCATCTCTGTGTGTATAGGCCCCGAACGAAAAGACGGCAAAATATCCCCCTGGTGCTGAGGCAATAAATTCTGCACGAGATGATACTCCTCCTGATGCAAAAGCTCCCGAACCGATATTTACAGTAAACCCTCCGCTACGGGCATTTATGATTTCCTGCTGTCTGGCAGAAAGTGCCGCTATCTCACTTTTCAAACCCTCCTGGAATTTCTTTGCACTGATCACTTCACCTTCCAAAAACTCCGACTGCTCATCAATGGCCTGCTTTATCGGAATAAGGCGTTCCTTTTCACTCTCAAGTGTTTCTTTCTTTTCCTCAATATCTTTAACAAGAAGAACCACGCGGACTATTGCTTTACGGTCATCATCAAGAAGATTTTGCTGGTAAGTGAACTGTTTTAAAAACTCAGTAAAACTATCCGAAATGAGAATTTCAAGAAGTGCGTCTTTTGAACGCCCCTTTTGCTTGTAAAAAGAAGCCACCCGCTGGTCCAGTAATTCTTTTTGTGCCGCCAGTTTTTCCTCGCCGACTTTGATATCTTCTTCCTTTTGCACAATATCATTTTCGATCTTCGTAACCTGTGCTTTGATATTGTTGAGTTGCTGATTCAGACTTGCAAGCTGTTGTTCGTTTGTAGCCGTTGCTTTTTGTGATGAGTCCAGAGATTTCTGCAATTCATCCAGCTTTTTATTGATGTCTTCCAGCTCGTCGGCACGCACCAAACCGTATCCCGCCGATGTCAGGACCAGAGTTGAAGCCAGCAGAATTGACAGAAAAACGCGTTTCATATCTATCATTATAACTTATTAGGATTTGGAAAATCTAAGCCACATACGGAGGAATAGGATATACTGTAAATTGTATGAAAAAGCTCCTGTTATTTTTAGCCGTATTCAGTATTTTGTTTTTCCCGGCAAACGATGTATCCGCTCAAAGGATCGCCGAATGTGATGCCTGCGGTTACTGTAACGGCAGAACTCCTCCTGAAAACTGGGCGGATTGTGCGCAGTGTTTATACCCTGCTCAATATGCAATTACCACTGATCCCACAGCCAATGAGACACTAAAAATCAATGAGGATAAAGCTGCAGCCAATTACAACAAACCGCCTGTCCCGGCTGCCGGGAAGTACTTCACTCAAATCGGCTGTCTGGGCACCGACATCAGTTCTTTTACTGATGCAAGTGCCGGCGGAGGGGTACTTAATTTTTTGCTGAATAATCTTATTTTTCCTGCAGTAGGTGTCCTTGCCTTCGGAGTAATTATTTACGGAGCCTTCCTCTTGGTAACGGCACAGGGAGACCGTTTCAAAATCGCACAAGGCAAACGGATGATCACCAGTGCCATCATCGGTCTCATTTTCACATTCGGGGTTGTATTGATTGTAAATATTATCGGAAGCGATATCCTCCGGATCCCGGGATTCAGCCGAGCCGATCAGGTCACAATATCAGCTCGTGCTTCGGCAACCACCGAACCAGGCGGTCAAGTATATCCGATTATGGAGTTCTATCACAATGGAAAACTATTAAAAACGTATACGACAAAAGATAACGGATCTTATTACGCCGTTCTTCCCAAAGACACACCTCTTACTGACGATATTCGTGTCCGTTTTACCAATGACTGGTGCCCGGGCTGCTCGGGAGGGATAAACGGCTCAACGGGTGATCGGAATATTTTTATTGATAAATGGCAAATAGGAAATAAAGAATGTAAGACATTCACTTACTATCATGAAAATGGAGGGGGAATAACCACACACACCGGAACTGTCGGCATGTACTACAAAGGATATATTACCTGCAATGCCTACTAGAATACGTAAATAAGAAGAAATATCATAAATCCCCACAGGAAGATTGTGATGAGCAGCGGTTTATCTGTCGTAATGATTTTTTCAGGTCTTTCTCCTTCTTCTTTTTCATACAGAAGCTGAGCATATCGTGAGATTCCGTATACGACAAACGGGATCGTCAACATCATCAGTTTCCTTGCTTCAAGATTCGGAAAGTATTCGGAAATATTCGTGATAAGATTTTGCTTTTCGCAGTTTTGGATATCTTTCGGTTTTTGATACAGCTGTTCACAGATTGATGATCCGCTATACGTACTTTGCTGCGACGGATCAATATACAGCGTATAGGTATATAAAGCATATGATACGATCGTCAGTGTCGCAAAAGTCGTTGAGAGAAAGTACAGCATATGATTTTTGTACCGATACAAAGATTCCCTTGTATCGCTTCCGTGAGTGACAAGCTCGGCATGCCGTTTGACAGATGCCATAAAAAGAGAGATGAAAAAGACTGTCATAAGAAGCCATATCGGGACGTGATACCCGGTTGCGACCACGCCGGCAAGGGTTCTGAGGACAAAAGACAAGGAAATCGTAAAAATATCAACTACCGGATACCGCTTCAGGTATAGAGAATAGTAAAAATGAAGAAGAAGGAAGAAGAGCGACAGAAAAAAGAAATTGAGAGAATATGCGAGAGATATTAGAAGCGAAACAAGTGTCAGAATGAATACGATAAAAGTCGCCTGAGGGATTGAGATAAGACCTGAAGCAATAGGGCGATGTTTTTTTGTCGGGTGTTTCTTGTCGTACTGGTAATCAATAATGTCGTTCAGGACATATGACGTAGACGACAACAAACAGAAAATAAAGAAAGCTCCGATTGTTTTGGAAAGAAGTTCTAAATCAAAAAGCTCTCCCGCAAATAAAATTGCCGCAAAAATTATGAAATTTTTGATCCATTGATTGACACGAAGCGCCCGAGCATACACGAGGATTGTTTGTTTCATGCTGTACTGATTATACACTATTTTCAGGCATCAAATGACCTTGAGGAGACGGAACAGCAAAAAGCTTAAGAAATAGAAGATAATAACCTGAAATACCGGGAGATATAATGTCAGAAAAATTGAGATAACAGCCAGTATAAAAAATGCTTCGTTGTGGATTGCCGGAAGCAATCCTTTGGTAATAAGCATAAGAATAACCATCGTCAAAAGAACCTGCTTGTCAAACCACCAGATTTCCCAGCCGAAAAGAAGAGCAAACCCGATTAGGAAACTGGCGACAATAAGAAATATTTCTTTTGTATCAAAGAAAAACGGTCCGAAATACATATATATTTCATTCTATATAACTTATAAATTTTTCACAACAGAAATTATTCCAACGGGACATATACTTCAACCGTCCGCCCGTCGTCGAGCGTAACAATCTTTTTTTCCAGTTTTGTACCCTCTTCAATCCTGATATATCGTTTTCCTGACTGATCCGCTTCTGACGCATATACGCCTTTGGCAACCGGCTCGTAATCGAGACCGGCGGGATGCACTACTCTTGGGATTTCTGCAGTCATCTGTTCCTCTTTTGAGGATGATTCTCCTCTGAACATAGCCACAAAATCACCGGGAAGAGCGCCTAAGTCTGTCAGGAAATTCGGGTTAAGCTCTGGAGAACCTGCTAAAAAGATTCTGGGGGTTATACCGACCACAATTGCGAAAGACAGCACTAATGCCATTCCCATTCCTAATCGCTGATATAATCGTTTCGGTTTTTTCATAGCTGCTGAATAATAATTGCGAATCTTCCGTCAGGTGTTTGAATCAACTCGCCGGCTGTATCGGCTCCTGACGTGGTCCGGAACGTCCCATAGGACTGTACCGGGGTAACTGCCGTTGTTGGAGTCGGGCAACTTGTTCTTCCTGTACATCTGTTCAGGGAGGTACACCAAACCTCCGGACTCGCACACTGGCCCGAAGACGGAGTAGGCGTCGCTGTCGGACAAGCCGTTCTCCCCGTACACCTATTCAGGGAAGTACACCAAACCTCCGGACTCGCACACTGACCCGAAGGCGGAGTGGGCGTCGGCGTCTGACATTGATCCTGAAAGTCGACGCAGATATTTGTTCCGGGACATTTTGTCTGTCCTGGTCGACATGAAACTGGTGTTGGTGTCGGAGAAGCTGTGACTGCTGTGGGTTGGACAGTAGTCGGCTGAGGAGTTGTTGTTTGAGCAGTAGTCGGCTGAACATCCTTTGAAGGAACACCTTCCCAGTAAACGGGCTTTGAGGTTGTTATAAACGGACCGTTATCGCGAACCCCGACAATAACACTTGTGCCCGTTGCCTTACCGAGTATCTGTCCCGGCCTCACCATCGGCAACTGTATAGGATTTTTATCGGCTCCGGCGCTTTGCTGTGCCGCTTTGACATTGTTATACGCCTGCTGAATCTGCTTATCAACACAAATACCCTTTACATAAATCCAATAACCGCCGCTGCAGGTCCCACCATTACAATTGTTCTGTCCGCTCCCTACAAAATATTCATGTCTTCCTATATGGATAGTTACTCTGTCAGCTGTGGCAAAAACAACCATCGCTTCATATCCGCCGCCGATGTCGTATCCCGTCGAAGGAACTTTTACCGCAGTGTTCCCTGCTTCTGTCGGAATTTCCAGAACTGGAGCATCTCCTTTTATGGCAGTATCATTCCCTTGAGGGACACTTCCTCCGTATGAAACATCATGTGCTGCCGTCAATTTTGTCGGTTTGTATCCGAACATCGAACCCATAAACCCGTTCATTTTGGAGTCAACCGCTCCTCCATCCTGCTTTGTGAGATTCAAAACATCCTGATTTGTATTGGGTTTTAGGACATAATACCCCGGTCCGAGGACATCGTACTCATGAGGATGAGCGCTGATCGGCCACCGATTCTCCATATTTGAGGCATTCGTCTCGGTACTACCCAGTGAGAGCGCCTGTCCCGAGTCAAAATTGCAGCTCTCGGAAGCTTCCGAACGGGGATCCTGCACGTTCCGGTTTAATGTAGTTGTCACAAGAGCTACCGCACCAAGAAGTACCAAAAGACCGACAACGACGATTGTAGAAATTTCTCCACGAGAACCGATTAAGCGTTTTCTCATTACATCATTAAATATACCGCATGCTAAGGGCAACTTCAATTGAATACCCGGCTAAAATCCGCTATGATGTAGGCGTAAATTGCATAACATATGACGAGACCTTACCTTATCATTCCCGACCTCATTGAACAACCCACTTGGGGCGGTCATTATATTCTTGAACTGAAAAACTGGCAAAACAGACCGGAGTTTCAAAATATCAAAATCGGACAGAGTCATGAACTCTGGGGAAAATCTTATTTGGCAGTTGATATTTTTGATTCTTCGGATCCGCAGTTCGGGCCGAATACGTATAATATAAACAAAATCCCGATTCAGGAGGTTCTTGCAGACGGTGAGACAATGCCGCTTCTTATCAAACTGAATCAGGCATTAGGCAATTCTTTTCAGCTTCATATCCGACCCGAGGAGAAAAGTGACCGATGGCTTCCGAAACCGGAGTCATGGTATTTTCTCGAGAACGGATTCATTTCCCTCGGGATAAAAAATGACATTTCCGTTGATGAATATAGAAAAACATGTATTGATATCTATCGCTATATGCAGGATCTCAGCGGAAAAATTTTAAGCCAGGAGATTACTTTGGATGAAGCCAGAAAGCAGGCAAACGAATATATTAAAGAAAAAAATCCCTGGCAGTTTGTCAATCTCTATCCTACCCGGAAAAATGATCTGATAGATCTGTCAATGGGTGCAATTCATCATTCATGGGAAGAAAATAGGGAAAAAGCACCGCTCGGCAACATTGTTTTTGAGGTGCAGCTTGATGCCAGCGATGATGCCGCAACAATCCGCAGCTTTGACCAGGGCAAAATAAAAGACGACGGCACTATCAGAACGCTGAATATTGAAGATTATTTTGAGCATTTGGATCGCGATCCCGGGCATAATAAGCTTGAGTATTTAAAACGAACGGCAGACGGGGAAAAATTGCTGAAAACCCGCTTCTACTCTGTCAATTTGCTTGAAATCTCAGAAAAAAGACAGCAATCAACAGACGGCAGATTCCATCATTTGTATGTCCGAGACGGTGATATTCACGTTTCAGCCGGAGGGACAACAATACGGATCACACGAGGACACTCCTGCTTTATTCCTTCAACATGTGAGAAATATGATATTGAGACAAACACTGAAAAATCAGTTGTAATACAGACATTCGCGTAGACAGTTAATAAATTTTTTTACGTTCCGTCACTATGTACTTTCAATACAAAAATTCAACAGGACTCTCCGATGAACAAATAAGGGAAACATCTCCAAAACTCGACGAATATAAAGATAAGCTTAAGTCGGTAATACAATCGGGAACGTATGAAGCAGCGGAAAGCTCCGTAAACCTTTCAACCGATGAAACATTATTAAATACCGTACAAAATCTTGTCGAGAAAAAGAAAACCGTCACCTTGAAATACATTGTCGTAATCGGTATCGGAGGTTCAAATCTCGGCACAAAGGCAATTTACGATGCAATCCACGGATACTATGATTTATTCGAACCGGCCCGCTTCCCAAAAATGATCTTCCTTGACACTCAGGATGAAAACGTTCTTTCAAAAGTTGTTCCACTCCTCTCTTCATGCTCCTCAACGGAGGAATTTCTCATCAACGCAATCAGTAAATCTGGCGGTACGACGGAAACAATGACCAATCTCGAAGTCCTCTCCTCTTCTCTATCTCAGAAATTTTCAGACATTACCGATCGGATTGTTTTTACAACGGATGAAGGTTCGAATATGCACAAAAAAGCCACGGAACTCGGCTTTGATGCAATCCTCATGCCCAAACAGGTGGGAGGACGCTTTTCCGTCCTCTCTGCCGTTGGACTCTTCCCTCTCGCTCTGGCGGGATTTGATATTGTGAAATTACGAAGAGGTGCGGCAAATATGCGGGATATATGCGGGAAAAGAGCTTTTACAGAAGATAATCCTGCTATGATTTCGGCTTCAATCCTCTATTTATTGTCAGAGCAAGGCAAAAATATTAATGACAATTTTACGTTCCTTCCGCAGCTTGAATCATTGGGAAAATGGTACCGTCAGCTTATGGGGGAGAGTGTAGGAAAAGACGGAAAGGGGATAACTCCGACAGTCTCTGTCGGTTCAACCGATTTGCACTCGGTCGGACAGCTGTACCTTGGCGGGCCTAAAGATAAAATTACAACCTTTATATACTCAAGGGAGCAGCTCACAAACTTAGCCGTAGCGGAAAATCTACAATACAATCTTGTTCCCGTTATAAAGGGAAAAAAGATTCATTCAATCATGAATGCAATCGTACAGGGTACCAAAATTGCATATAAAAACCAGGGTTTGCCGTTCATGGAAATCGGTTTTGAGAAGACGGATGAAGAGTCATTGGGTGAATTTATGCAGTTTAAAATGATAGAAATAATGTATCTCGGACATCTGATGGATGTAAACACCTTTGATCAGCCTCATGTTGAACTCTACAAAATTGAGACAAAAAAGATTTTGGAAGAGTAATTACCGCATATTAACCGCTGTATTCACTCATCATTTACCAAAGGTTGTCAGAAAGGGGATATACGTCAGAAATCGGTTTTTGATGAGGAAATTCACGACGAAGATATTCAATGTCACGATCTGAAAGCTCCCAATCGATAGCCCCGAGGTTTTCTTCCAGGTGTTTCCAATCTCTCATAGTAGACATTGTTACCACATTGTGTTGGGAGATAAGCCAATTTATTGCTACTTGTGCCGGTGTTTTTGTATATTTTTTACCGATATCTCTCAGTATTTCCGCACCGTCTGTCAAAATAATACTTTTCTGAAGCGGTCTCCAGGCAGTAATCATGACATCGTGCAGTTGATAATATGACAGGGCCCCGTTTTTTTCGATTTCCCGTATCTCAAGGTTGTAATGAACCTGGTTCGTCACAATCTTATGACGTGCGTATTGCTGTGCCTGCTCAAACTGCTTCACGGAAAAATTACTGAGTCCGATATTCTTCACGAGTTTTTGATCCACAACGTCATCCATAGCCCGCATCGTCTCAGAAATATGGACCGATTCGTCCGGGGCGTGTATGAGGTATAAGTCAAGATATTCCGTACCTAACCGCTTCAGAGATCCGTGAACGGCATGCATAACTCCATCGTATGTCTGATTCCCGTCCAGTACTTTTGACGTCAGAAACAGACGATTTCGATCAAAACCGCTGATTGCCATACCGACCAGTTCTTCGGCATGACCGGCCGCATACATTTCAGCCGTGTCAATGTGACTAATCCCTGCCTCTATTGCACGCTTTATTGCTTCAATGTCAGCCCCATCATTATTTTCGGGATTTCGTTCTTCCCGTCCTCCCATCTGCCAAGTACCAAGTCCGAATACCGGCATTTCAAAACCGGATTTGAGCTTTTTTGTCGGAATAATCACTACCTTATTATAATTCAAATAATTCCCGCATAATTAACGAATTATTACCGCAATCAGTTACTTTTTTACATATCTCCGTAAAAGAAAAAGTCTGAAACAGTAGGATACATCATGGCTTCCGTTGCTTCATCGCGTTTTAGCCCAATGTAGCTTTCCAAAATTTCTTTTGGGAAAACGCCTGATTTTTTATACACGCTGTCTTTCTCAAAAGCATCAAGTGTTTCAAACAATGTTTTCGGCGTCTGACGGATATTTTCGGTTTCCCAGATATTTACATTGTCATACGGTCCAAATCCCATGTTTACCGGATCCATTTTCTTTTCCATACCCTCAATACCGGCGACAAGCTGAGCCGCAAAGGCAAGATACGGGTTGCAGGTCGGATCGGGACAACGGAATTCTACCCGTTTTGCTTTTTCCGAAGCATGATACATCGGGATTCTTACTGCCGCACTGCGGTTTCTGGCTGAAAAAGCAACGGCTGTCGGCGCCTCAAAATGGGGAACAAGTCTGCGATAGGAATTGACCGTAGGATTTGTCACCCCCAGTAAACCGTCAATATGCGTCAGTAATCCGGCTACATACGCATGCCCGAGATGAGAGAGTCCTCCGTATCCCTTTTTGTCGAAGAATACATTGCTTCCGTTTTTAAAGATGCTCTGGTGTGTGTGCATACCGGATCCGTTATCTCCATAAATCGGTTTGGGGAGAAAGACGGCAACGAGCCCGTGTACTTTCGCAAGATTCCGTGCTACATACTTGTAAATCATTAGTTTGTCAGCCATTGTTACCAGAGTATCGTATCTGAGATCAATTTCCACCTGTCCTGCTGCTGCAACTTCATGATGATGCACTTCAACTTCTATGCCGATTTTTTCAAGAATTTCAACCATTTCCGATCTGAATCTCTGCAGTTTGTCAAAGGGAGCAGCCGGGAAATATCCCCGCTTCATGGCCATATGATATCCGTCACCGGGAGATCGGGAATCAAAGTCATCTGCAGGAATTTCAGAGCTTTCGAGTTCAATAAGCTGTCTGTAGGGGGAGAAATGAATATTGAGGACATCAAAGAGGAAAAACTCCGCCTCAGGACCCCAATATGACGTGTCTCCGAATCCTGATTTTTTCAGATATTTCTCTGCTTTTTTTGCGATATGGCGAGGGTCTTTTTCAAACGGTTTCCCGGTCATCGGATCGACGATACCGCAGATACATGAGAGTGTTTTTTCAAAAAAAGGATCTTTAAAGATTGTTGTCGGATCGGGAAAAAGAAGCATATCGCTGTCATATATATCCTGAAAGCCGCGAATACTTGAACCGTCAAACCCGATGCCGTCTTTTATCGCTGTATTGAAGTCCCTTGCAGCAATGGTCATATGCTGCCATACTCCGCGAATATCGGTAAACTTCAGGTCTATAAACGCAACTTCTTTTGACCTAATCAAAGATGTTGCTTCTGCTAACGTAATCATAGTAATAGTGGTTGTGTTCGCGGTCGTACAAGTGAACGTGTTTATGAAATGTATTAATAAAAACCCGCAAACACAAAAACGCGTTCACTGATTTGAAGGAGCATCATTGTCCTGTCATGGATTTCACAAACACTGTGAAGTAAAGAAGAGTTCTCGCCAATGAGAAGAATACTTAGATTATAACCATGAGGAAGAAAATTTCAAGCAGACATTTCCCGCAAATTAAACGCATTATTCACGCATTCTGATCAATCTTACCGTATCCTGCCAGTTTTCTGTGCTTGTGACGGGGATTCCATACTGTCCGATACTGAAGAAGAGGTATGTTTCGGGGTGAGCGGAATCATACCAGAAATACCTGATCCCGTTTGTTTTTGCGTAGTCCTCCGAACAGTATTTCGTTTTTTCAAACATTCCTTCCAGCCCGTTGGACTGATCATAAGAGAAATCAATAATTGCCGTTGTTATTGACCCTTCTGTTTTGGTTACCGTCACATAACATCCATCTTCTTTTCCGGCCAAAAAATGCTGTGTTATTGCCTCCTCAAGCGTGGCGTCCGGATTTTTGCTGAAAACTTCCACCCATTGACCGTCCTCAGGCTCAGTATTCGTCATAAAAACATATATTTTATTTCCTGTCTCTTTTACATCAACCGATTGGATATTTTGTACTTTTTGCGGATAGAAAAAACCGATGCCGAGATCCGGAGATGAAAATGCAAGCGCTCCCGGCGGAGGAGAGGGCATAACCGTCATTTGTGCCTCTTCAAATGTGATTGTTTCCAGCATTTTATCTATTGTTTGCCTGTATTCTTTTTCGGAAGGACCGTCTGCGCTGGTTACTATTTGGTAGACGTAATCTCCTTTTTCCGTAATGTAATAGGTAAAACACCCCAATCCGCAGGTATATACTTTCAGATACTCGATGCCGTTTATCGTTTCGTTTGAAAACTCAAGAGGCTGAGACTCATCCACATGATGAGTGGTGTAATAGTCTTTTGCCCATGTCTCGTAGTCTTTTTCAACGGTAATAGGATTTGCAATTGTAAGGGTTGCTCCGTCATAAAGTTCAGTGGCTTCTCTCTGAGTTTCTCCCATGATCATGACCCCGAAGAGGTCCCCGTTTTCAAATGACTGTCCGTCTGTCTTTTTCCAATTTGGAGGATACTGGATTGAAATGCCGAAATCAGTACTTGTAAATGTTTGCCAGCCGTTTGTATCTGTATCCTGAGGAGTTGGACTTACCGCGTCAACCGCCGTGGGAGTAGGTGTCGGTTCTCCGGGTCCTTTTGCAGACTGAATATAAGCCAGTACACCCAGAACGGTAATAACGATAAAGAAGAGGACACTAAAAACTATAAGAACGGTACGTACAATCCGTTTCTGTTCGGGAGTGGGGCCGGTTTCCTGCGGCTTTGCGGATTGTTCTGGTGGTGGCGTTTGTGATTGGTCGCCAATATCGTCCATATAATAATATTACTGTAGTTATCACCCCCATACAAGAAGAATTGCATCTGCAATCTCCCTCATTGTTTTCCGTTTTTTCATTGCTTCTCGCCTTATGACCGCATATGCTTCTTTTTCTGATAATGTATTTTTATTCATAAGAATGCCCTTTGCTTTGTCAATTATTTTTCTGTCTTCCAGTTTTGTCTGAAGTGTAGACACCTGTCTTTCCAGAGCGACTTTCTGAAATGCCGATGAAACTATTTTTACCATAGCCTCTAATATCACGATTTGTTCTTTCTCGAACTCATAAGGTGAAATGTTTTGAATATTAATTACGCCGACAACACCTGACTTATCGATAATTGGAACAGAAAGAAATGCTTCATATTTGTCTTCAGGCAACTCTTTAAATTGTTTAAAACGACTATCTTTATAGGCCTCTTTCTTCAATACAACCGTTTTCTTGTGTTCGGCGACCCAGCCCGTTATGCCTTCACCCGGTCTCATCTTGATTTTGCCCAAAAGCTTGCCGTGCGGTTTTTTTGATGCCGTGAGAATAAGTTCCTGATGCGCCGTGTCATAAAAATAAATAAGACACGAATCTGCCGGAATACATTTCAGGATCAGTTTCATCAGCTTCTTCAAAAATTCACTGAAATCATATGTCTCAAATACGACCAGTTCCGAAAGAAGATTGACGGTCTCAAGTAATGAATTATTCTTAGGCATGGTTTATTATAGTAACCTTTTTTACAATATTTCCCGCAATATTAACGCAGTTTTCACGCAGGTTGTTGGTCCCGCTGCTTTGCAATATGGGGATGAAGATATTCCTGAACAATGGTTTCCGTAAAAAGGAGAATCGGGATAGCCAGAAGAACACCCAAAACGCCTCCCATACGGCCTCCGAGAAGAAGGGCAAGAAGAGTAAGAATTGGGTTTATGCCGACCGCTTTTTTCATAATCATCGGGACAATAAGGTTGTTTTCAAGCTGCTGTACTACAATGTACAGGGCAAGGGCGGAAAACCCGGCAAAATACGAACTGCTGAATCCGATAATGATAGCCGGAATAGAAGAAATCACGGGACCGATATTCGGGACAACCTCCAAAAGCCCCGCAAGCACCGCCAGGGGAAGGGCATACTTAACTCCGATCAGAACAAGTCCCAGGTATGTCAACACTCCGACAACTGTCATGAGGGTTATTTCTCCCCAAAACCATGATGACATTCTCATCTCTGCTTTCGAAAAAGTTGCGGAAATTTTATCGGCACGGTCTTTTGAGATATACCGATGAAGGAACTTATTCACCAGATTTTCCTCAATCAAAAAATAAAGACTAAAAAAGAGTGTTGCAATAACAAAAAGAGTGTTAGAAAAGAGTCCTGATATAAAACCGAACAGGTTGTTCGTAAGATTCGGGATATATGAAGTAGCGTTAGATAAATCAACATACTCTTCCAGCGACGGTGCCACTTCTTCCAGGATAAACGGAAGGCTTCTTATCAAATTGGTTGTTTCATATACAATCGGAGGGATAATAATTGAGATCAGAGACAGAAAAAACAAAATAAATGCCGAAAAAACCAATCCGATAGAAAGACCTCTCGGTACTTTTTTCGAGACGAAATAGTTAACACCCGGCCGCAGCGAACTCATGATAATAAATGCGATAAGAAGGGAAAACAGAATATCACGAACAGACCAAAGTAAATACAGAGCCAGGGGAATCAGGGTGAAAAGCGCAATGGAACGGGGAGAAATTACGATAAATGTTTTATCTTTTGCGTCCATAATATATGTATTAGTTATTATACAGTATTATCCTTCCTGTATGCGCACCGGCATAATAATATGAATAAAAGAATTGTTCTTCGGAATTTTAAAGACAACCGGAGCATCTGATCTCAACAGTTCAACTTCGATTTCTTCTGCATCGATATGATTGAGGAAATCTACAACATACTTATAATTAAATGCAACCCGGATTTGATCACCGTCAAACGATATATCCTGCGTAGTTGTGTTGTCCGCATTTGCTTCTTTTTTCGGAGACAGAACAAGTCCGTCTTTTGAGAAATCGTAGATAATAACGTTCGAGTATTCGCGTGCAAAAATTGAAATAAGCTTCGTATTTCTCAGTAAATCCTCTTTTTTTAGAACTGCTGTTGCTTTCTTTTCTTCCGGGATGACACGTTCGTAGGGAGGAAACTCTCCGTCAATAAGACGTGAGTAAAACTCCGTTTCTCCGACTTTAAACAATACTAAGTGTTCTTTTTCGGAATAGGTGAAAGATACTGTTTTTGCATCTCTGACATATCTGATAACCTCTTTCAAAAAATCGGCCGGAATAATCATGGATGAAAACGTTCCTTTTCTTTTTTCTTTTACCAAAGAAAGTCTGAAGCCGTCTGTCGCAACAAGAGTAAGATCTTCCTCAGAAGCAACAAAGTTTATCCCAGTCAAAACCGGTCTGGCGTCATCGCTCGAGGCGGTAAAAAGGAGGAACGGAAGATTATTAAGTAAGAATTCAGGCTTCACATCCTGTGCTTCTTCCTTAAGTACGGGCGGCAACGGAAAATCTTCAGCGACAATGACTGGAAAAGCTCCTTTAGTTTTTTCCTGCTGGATGACGATTGAGTTGCTTTCTATAGTGATGTTTATATCTCCCTGCTGTAAAAACTGAACAAACTCCAGTATCTTTTTCGGTTCGATTATAAGATCTATTGATTCGTCTGCTGATAGATCCGAAGATGTGTGGCAGTAAGTATTGAGGTCTGTTGCATAAAAATGAATCTTTTTCTTTTCTATATGTATATATACTCCCTGCAGAGCTGCAGATGTGTTCAGTCTATCGGAGGTAAATTTCTGGACAGTATTGATTTGATTGAAGAAGATGTCCTTATCAATTGTGAATTTCATAGTTAGTTATATATAAAATAGTAGTAATAGGAGCTGTGCATAAGTGTATAAAATAGAAAAGGGATTTTCAAGACAAAACAAACCGGCAAAAAACGTGTGTTTATAACGTGTGGAAATCATGTTGACGACTGCAATGACTTCGTTATCATTTCAATTTCATGCCTGAAAGAATCATCTTTCATACTTCTTTCACGAACCTTATTGATGGCGTGAATAACTGTAGTATGATCCTTTCTCTTTACAAGATATGCGACCTCTTCAAGGTTCAGATCAAGTTCTGTTCTGAGAAGATACATCACAATCTGACGGGCGAGCGCTATTGTACTTTTCCTCGTTGCGCCCTTAATATGTGACTGTTTTATATTGTAAAAAGAACAAACGGTTTTAATGACATCCTGCGGAGACATTCTTTTTTTGACGTGTTCTGTTTTCGCATGGAAAAAATCTTCAACAACACTCAAATCTATGCGATTCAAGTTGGAAGTAAGGGTTCGGGCGTACAATGAAAGAAGTGTCCCCTCAAGAGAACGTGTATCAAGGACGGTTTCGGCAATGATTTTTGCCGCTTCCATATCAATCGCGATGTTCTTTTCTCTTGCTTTAATGAGGAGAATGGCGGTGCGTAGCTCAAAATCGGGCTGTTGGATATCTACAATAAGACCGCCGGAGAAACGGGAACGAAGACGGTCTTCTAAATTCCTGATCTCAAAGGGTGGTCGGTCAGATGTCAAAACCACCTGTCCGCCGGCAGAGACAATACTGTTGAACGTGTGAAAAAACTCTTCCTGAACGGTTTGTTTCCCGGCCAGAAACTGAATATCATCAACAATAATAAGATTGAGGGAACGGTATTTCTTTCGGAATCGGGCAGTAGTCTTGGCACGGATTGATTCAATGAGTTCATTCATGAATTTCTCACTGGAACAGAAATACACATTGTTTTCCGAGTCCTGGTCAAGAATGACTTTGGCAATAGACTGTGCCAGATGGGTCTTACCGACCCCAACCCCCCCGTAAAAAAACAAAGGATTGTAGGATACACCCGGAGACTTGGCAACTGATTGTGCGGCAGCAAAAGCAATTTGATTCGTCGGTGAAACGGCAAAATTTTCAAAATTGTAGTTGATATTTAAACCCGACTTCCTATATATATCTTCTTTTGAGGGCTGAAAGTCCAAAAGAGGGGCTGTCCCGTCAAGTTTTTTTTCCTGTATGACGATTTCAACGGAAGTTTTTTTACCGGCCTTGAAGGAAACAAGATCTTCAATTTCCTCTTTCTTTTTATCAAGATAACTCTTAGCTCCGTTGCTACTGCAGGATAAAACCAAGATATCTCCTTTAATCTCAACTGGCTGTGCATCTTTCAGAATGGAGAAGAATATCGGATTTTTTTCTTTTTTTTCGGATATTGATTCCAAAAAAGAATCCCAAAAAGACGACAACATAGCCATAAGTGAACAATACGAATAAAATGTGGATAACTTATCCACAAATAATAAACATATTAACATCAATTTACAAGCAATCAAAATGTATCAAAAAGAAGTTAAGTGAAAACTGTTATACTCTTATGTATATCCGGTATGTTACTCGACTTATTATTCCCAAAATACTGTATAGGCTGTGCAAAACTCGGTCGGATATTGTGTGATACTTGCCGAAAAGAAATCAAACCTTCCGTCCTGGATGTTTGTCCATACTGTTACCGTAACTCACCGGGAGGAAAGACACATGAAAGGTGTCAAAAACGAAACGGACTCGACGGCGCAATCTCGATTGTCAGGTACAATGCAATCGCAAAAAAAATCGTAAAAAACATAAAATATAGACTTGCATATGATACTTTTAATCAGATTGTTGAACTTTTCCCGGATCACTGGTGGAGAACGGAGATCTTTCAGAGACTTCCCCGGGAGGAAGTACTTATTCAACCTATTCCTCTCCATTCTGCGAGGCTGAAACTGAGGGGATTCAATCAGGCAGAAATTGTTGCCCGCCATCTTTCAAAAGAAACAGGGATTTCAATAACTGACTGTCTTAAGAGAATTAAAAACACACTTCCTCAGGCAAAAATCGCAACCAGAAAAGAACGGGAGGGAAATATCAAAGGAGCATTTGCTGTGACAAATGAAGATCTCATCCGCGGGAAAACAATTATTTTAGTGGATGATATTTTCACCTCTGCAAGTACGGCTAAAGAGGCGACAACCGCATTGAAAAAAAGGGGAGCCGCAAAGGTTTTTTTGTACGCATTTGCACACGGTTCCTAATACCGCATTAGGATCATCAAAACTTCGTAAGAAACCGTTGTAAACAGTATCCTATAATGATATAATACACTCTATGGAATTCAACAAACTCGTTTCACTCGTACTCGGATTTATCGTATTGATCCTCATTTTTGTGTGGATCAGCAACCGTGTCAGACAACAGTCCACCGTTGCCGACGGGAATAATGTAACCGTGACGGTTACTCCTACCTCTACTCCCTCAGAAGCAGAGGAGAGAAGTGGTTGGAATCCTTTTGCATTCCTTTTTAACAACGAAGAAGAAACCCCGACTCCTACTCCGACAAAAGCGGGAAGTATGGTCGAAATTCTTTCGGGAACACCGACTACAACACCGGTTCAGATAAAAGTAGTTGAAAGCGGTTCCCAAACTGGAACACCGAACAACGGAACAAAGACGATCACCTATGTAAATACAAACAATACTAAAGGTGGCGTTAATCAAATTCCGGAAACAGGTGCCGCAACACTCATGTTGCCCCTCTCTCTTGCCGCAATGACTGCAGGCATTTACCTGAGAAGAAAATAATAGACAGGTAAGACTTCGATAAGAAACACTTCTTTTGTTATATCATTACGCAATCATTGGATTGATTTTTGTTTTTTTGTCTGCAATAATGTGTGCAATTACTATTTGAATATATGTATGGCAGTAAAAAAAACAACTGATACTCCTGAAAGAAGCGCAAAAAACAAAGCTATTGACCTTGCAATTGAACAAATTCAGAAACAATTCGGGAAGGGTTCGATTATGAAAATGGGAGAAGGACCCTCCACCGTTGTAGAAACCATATCAACACGAATTCTTCCACTTGATATTGCCCTCGGCGTAGGAGGAATTCCTAAAGGAAGAATTATTGAAATATACGGTCCCGAAGCTTCAGGTAAAACAACCATTACGCTCTCGATTGTCTCTCAAGTACAGCAATCAGGCGGGACAGCCGCATTTGTAGACGCTGAACATGCTCTTGATCCTGCCTGGGCAGAGGTTTTGGGAGTGAACCTTGATGAATTGTTGATATCTCAGCCGGATACCGGAGAGCAAGCCTTGGAAATAACGGAAACATTGGTCCGCTCGGGAGCAGTTGATCTTATTGTAGTTGACTCTGTTGCCGCACTTGTGCCGCGCGCTGAGATTGAAGGTGAAATGGGAGATGCTCAAATGGGACTTCAGGCAAGACTTATGTCCCAGGCGTTGAGAAAACTTACAGCAGTCGTATCAAAATCAAAAACTACCATTATCTTCACCAACCAGCTTCGTATGAAGATCGGAGTAATGTTCGGAAACCCGGAAACAACAACGGGAGGGATGGCTCTTAAATTTTACGCATCCGTGCGCATGGATGTCCGCAAAATCCAAACACTCAAAAAAGGCGACGAAGTACTCGGTGCCCGTGTGCGCGTGAAAGTCGTCAAAAATAAGATTGCACCTCCTTTTAAAAAAGCAGAATTTTCAATATTACCCGACGGAGTTGATAATCTCGGATCTCTGGTGGATATTGCTGCTGAGAAGAACATTTTGGATAAAAGCGGTGCCTTTTACAAATACGGAGGAACCGTTGTCGGCCAGGGAATGGAGCAGACGAAGGAAACTCTCAAGCAGGATGACAAACTGAGACAGGAGCTGACAAAGAAAGTCTATGAAGTTCTGGATGTCAAAAAAGCAAAAACAGAGAAGATTGATATAAAAGCGGAATAAGTCATCAGAATATGTCAAAAGAACATAAAGATAAGCTTCTTAATAAAGCATATTTTTATCTTTATCTTCGCCAAAGAAGCGAAAAAGAAATGCTTGATTACCTGAAAAAAAAGGCCGATCAATATCACGCAACTGATGATGATATTAAAGAGGTCATGCATGAACTGAAACTTCAGAAGTATCTTAATGATGATTTATTTATTGAATCTTATGTCAGATATCGGACTACCGCAAAACCTAAAGGTATGTACGCTCTGAGGTTGGAACTTCTTAAAAAAGGCCTGCCGGAGGAAAAAATAAGTGCTTACTTTGAGAAAAGCGAAATACATGAAGATTTTTTAGCAAAAGAAGCACTCAAGAAAGCATGGGCACGGTATAAAAATCTTGATCCTCTCAAGCGAAAAAAGCGCGCAATTGATTTTCTTTCCCGCCGCGGATTCTCATTCGATACCGCAAAAGAAGCACTGGATGAACTCGAAAAAAATATGGAATAGAACGATTGTATTGAAGAAACAGGTAAGAGGAGGTACAATAGAAGGGTTAATAATTGATGAAGTTGGGTGTTAACAACATAAATTAACTTATATTAGTATGCGACTACAAATCTTTTTATCTTATTACAACAATACAAAAACATCATAATTCCTGGCAATACAGGAACTTGGTTCTGATGCAGAACTCTTCTGCATATTGTATATAGAAAGAGATCTCGGTACGCATACATACTTCCACCCCTTCACCACACAAATTGTATGTTTAAGTCACTCATAAATTCCATCTTCAAACAAGAAAGACAGGAAGAGATAATAAAAGCAAAGCAGCAGGCAAAGGAAGTCATTTTGCATGCTACTGAGGAAGCGTTAAAAATCAAGCAGGATGCTGAAAAAGAAGCCCGCAAAATCATGAGCGATAGTCTTGAAATTGAAAAAAGACTGTCCCGTAAAGAGCAAACGATTGCGGAACGTGAAAAAGCCGCTCAAAGTAAAGAGCAAAGTCTTCGTGATAAAGAACAGCTTGCCGAAAAAAGAAGAAAAGAATATGAAGAATCCAAAGATAAAATCATTATAAAGCTTGAAAAAATTGCTCAGATGACGAAAGATGAAGCACGAAAGCTGCTTCTTACAGCTTGGGAAGACAAGCTGAAAGGAGAAATCGCTAAAAAAATTCGTGAGTCAGAAGAAGAAATCCAGAAAACAGCATCCGAAAAAGCAAAGGAAATTCTTGTTGATTCCATGCGCTACGGAGCAACTGATTATGTTTCTGAATACACATTAGCAGTCATTCAACTCCCAAGCGACGACTACAAAGGAAGAATAATCGGCAAAGACGGTCGAAATATTCGGGCTTTTGAGCTTGCAACGGGTGTTGATGTTGATCTGGAAGAAGAAGGTGTTATTCGCATATCTTCATTTGATGCAGTCCGCCGTGAGATTGCCCGAGTCTCAATGGAGAAGCTTATCAAAGACGGACGTATTCAGCCGCAGCGAATTGAAGAAATTGTTAAGAAAGTACGAAAAGAAGTTGATGAAACAATCTATAAAGCAGGTGAAGATTTAGTTCATCGCGTAGGTGTGTTCAATTTACCGCATGAGCTGGTGAAACTTCTCGGACACTTTAAGTTCAGGTACTCATACGGTCAGAATATGATCCTTCATACCCTTGAAGAAACCCGTATCGGTATAGCAATAGCACAGGAACTCAAAGCAGATGTGAATACCGTAAAAATCGGTTGTCTCCTGCATGATATCGGGAAAGTTGTGACGGATAAAGAAGGTTCTCATGTCGATCTCGGTGTGGAGCTATTGAAAAAACACGGTTTTGCAAAGAAAGTAGTGGACTGTGTAGCTGCTCATCATGAAGACATTCCGTTTCCATCTATAGAAGCAATCATTGTGTATATTGCTGATGCAGTCTCAGGAGGACGGCCCGGTGCAAGGCATGAAGACTTTCAAGAATATCTGAAAAGAATCAAAACAATCGAGGAAACGGCAACAAAACAAAAAGGAGTGCGTGAAGCATATGCTTTGCAGGCCGGTCGTGAGCTTCGGGTTATCGTCAGACCTGATGAAATCTCAGATGATGATGCGACCATTTTGGCATCAAAACTAAAAGAGGAATTAGAGAAAAAATTCGATGTATTCCCCGGGCAGATAAAGATCACAGTGCTCCGGGAATACCGTGCTGAAGCGACGGCAAAGTACAATTGATATAGATTGTAGCAATACGATCAACTAAGTACGGATTGACAAGAGGCCCAGTAGGAGATAAGCTGTAAAGGAGATTATGTTATATCTTACTCCTACGCTCTATCTTCGTCCATCAGACGATCGGCCTATGGCTGAAGAGAGTAGAAGCATACACAGTCAAAGAAGGGAGGTGAAATAATACATGACAAAAGCTGACCTTATTGCTCAAGTAGCAAAAAGAGCCGGACTCACCTCCAAAGCAGCAAAAGATGCAGTCAATGCAGTCTTTGACACAGTCGCTGAAGCAATGGAGCGAGGTGAAAAAGTAGTGGTTACTGGTTTCGGAACATTCCTCGTAAGAGGACGAGCAGCCAGAAAAGGACGCAATCCTCAAACTGGTGCAGAAATCAAAATCCCTGCAACAAAAACACCGGGCTTTACCGCTGGTAAAAGTCTTAAAAGAAGAGTTAAATAACTCGTAAATATAGCCCCGCTCACATCGAAGATTTTTTCAAGAAAGAGCGGGGTTATTATTTACATAATTTTGGTTTATGAAACAGTTCGTTATTATTGTTCTTGCGTTTCTGTCTGCACTTTTTTTCGTTCCTTCGATTTACAACATTACGCAATCTCAATCCATCAATATAGAAGAAAAAGAAGTTCTTTACCAGCTTCCGTATCCCGGTTTGCTGCCGGACCATCCGCTGTATCTTGTCAAAGTAATGCGTGACAATATCCTTCTTTTCACAACCCGTGACAACTACAAAAAGGCTAATTTGTATCTGCATCTTTCTGATAAACATATGTCCGCCGCCATGGAGCTTGCTAATAAAGGGACAGAGCAGCTTGCTATAAAAGAACTGATGAAAGCCGAGGACAAATTCCTGCACATCCCAGAGCTTCTTAAAGAAGTAAAAGAACAGGGCGGTTCATACCCGAGTGATTTCATGCCGGAGCTGTATCAAAGCAATGCAAAACACAAACAAGTTATAACCGATGTTATGGAAAAAACGACACAGGCAGAAATAGATACCCTCCAATCACTTCTTAAAAAAAATGAAGAGGCAAAATCTTCCCTCGACAAACTCCGATAAAAAGGCGTTCTTTACGGAAAAAACGTTGTATTTTACCCAAAATGTGGTATAGTAATAACCTATCCCCAAACGGGGGAAGGAGAATAATTTATGGCAAAAAATCAACCAAAAAAACAAACAACAACAGGAAAGGAGGCCCATCCCATGGAAGCGCTGCTTCAGAATCAGGCAGTGTCAAACATACAAAAAGGAAAAGAAATGGATGCCCGCATTCTTACTCTTTCCAAGAAAAATGTGTTGTTTGATGTCGGTGCTAAAGCACACGCAGTCCTCGGTGAAAAAGAACTGAAGGAAATTACTACATACCTTCCATACTTGAAAGAAGGAGACAAAGTACATGTCCGTATCATCTCAGAAGAATCACGGGAGGGCTTTCCGGTTGTTTCCATGAGAACTTTCTTTGAAAAGGGTAAATGGGACATCCTGCAGCAGAAAAAGAAAAATGAAGAAGATATTGATGTCATCTGCGGTGAATATGGGAAAGGCGGCGTATTTGTCGATTTTATGGGTATCCGCGGAGTAATCCCGAAGATCCAACTCACAACAGACTTCCTGGAGGATCCGTCAAAACTTGAAGGACAGAGAATTAAAGTAAAAGTGCTTGAAGTTGATGAAGAAAAAAACCGACTTGTCGTTTCTCAGAAAGCGGCAGTACTGAATATTTCACAGAAAGACCTTAAAGAAAGATTTGATAAAATCAAACTTAACGAAGAGTATGAAGCAACCGTACTTGGTGTTTCGGAATTCGGCATTTTCTGTGAAGTAAACGGTGTCGAAGGACTGGTTCACATCTCAGAAATTTCCTGGGAAAAGGTAACCAATGCATCCGTGTACGTCAAACAGGGTGAAAAGATCAAGGTTCTTGTCGTTGAAAAGAACGAAGACGATCTGAAACTCAATCTTTCCATAAAAAGACTCGAAAATGATCCGTGGAAAGAAATAGAGGAAAAATATCCGAAAGAGAAAGAGCATGCCGGAGAGATCGTCAGAAAAGAACGATATGGATATTTTGTCAGATTGGAACCCGGTGTTGAAGGACTTATTCATGTAAGTAAGCTTTCAGGTCAAGAGGAATTCAAGATGGGAGACAAAGTCAAAGTCTTTATTGAAAGAATCAATAAAAAAGACAGAAGAATGAGTCTTATCTTGCCTCAAAGTGAAAAGCCGGTCTTCTACCGCTAAATATGAATTTCGGAAAGGCAGCTTGACTAAAAATCAGGCTGCCTTTTTTAGTGTGTAAAATGCTTAAGAGAGGGGAAGGGAATCAATCCACACCGTAAGTTTTTTTGTTTCTTCTTGAGGATTAAAGTAAAAATTATCCAGCTTCAGTGTTTCTCCGATATTTTTTGCTCCGCGTTTTGTAAAAAAGTCCTCAAGGGTATCAATGGCAAGGCAGAAATGGGCATAACTTGAGTCTCCCAATCCCACAAAAGCGCATGAAAGGGCAGAAAAATCATCGTTTGTGTGCTCGTCCATATATTGTAAAAATGCCATATGAGGCTGACCTTCCTGTCCTCGGTCAAACCAGCTCGGTGTGGCGAAGATTACCAGATCATGTTTCTCATTCATAAACCCCATATTATCTTTCATTCTCGTTATGTTGACGGTATGACCTTTCTCAGTCAGCTGTTTGGCAATAATACCGGAAACGGTTTCCGTCGAACTTGAGTAAGTTTCATAAATAGTGAGAATATTCATGTGCTATTTTTTCTCTGCCCAAAAGAAGGTGCAACCTTCTTTTCCGACAACGGCAGAATGTGTAATATTGCCGGGAATTACTATTTTATCGTATTTTTTACATAGATATTTCTGGTTCTGAACTACAACCTGCAACTCTCCCTGAAGTACTGCAATAAGCTTTGTTTCGGGATGTTCATGAGGAGAGTACACATACCCGGGAGCATTACTTATACGAAGCGGTACGAAACCCTCCTTCTTTATGTGATGTTCGATTTCTTCGTCGGAAAGATTCTTATAGAAAAGAGGAGAATGCATAAAGAAATTAATCTGTATCTTCATCAACGCCCCAGTGGCCCGGTTCTCCGACCTCAACACCGCCTTCATTATCTTCATCAACAACATTCTCATCTTCTTCGTTATCAACAATATCTGCCATATCATCATCACTTTCATCAAGGGGGTTTTCACCTGCAATATCCGTCGTTTCTTCCTCGTCTGTTTCCAGACCGTCGAAATCACGCTGAAGATCAACGGTATAGTATTCACCGTTTTCGGGAATAATATCCTGTACTCCGTGGTCTTTCAAATCCTTATCCTGATTTTGTGTGTCATCTTTTTGCTTTTGCATATGTTCTATAGTATTGCAGAGATGAATTAAAATGACAAGGAAATAGTGTAAAATGTTGGTAAGAAGGAGTATACAATTTATCTTCGTCGTATGAATGAATCCTGTGCAGTCCCGTCTGAGGAACGCACTTCCCGTACTCAGCGTATCATTACAGCAATCCTTATATCTATCATTGTGATGGCGGGATATCTGATGCTCACTGAGGTGAACGTCATTCCTCCAATTGATAATGTTAAACTTACATTACCAGTTGTTTTCGTCTTGGGGCTTGTTGCTTCAATATCTTCTTGTATGGCAACATCAGGGACTGTATTTTTGTCGACGATCGGAAGATTAAATACGAATAAAATTTGGCCGGCACTGGCGTTTAATATCGGGAGAGTGGGTGCATATGCATTGTTTGGTTTCCTGTTGGGATGGGTCGGGCAAAAAGTAAGCGTGAATTACCAGAATGCGGTTTTACTAAATATGACAGTCAGTGCCGTTATGGTTTTTATTGCTCTTGATATGTTGGGGATTGTATCACTTTCATCAATACTTCCGAATAAACGGTTTACCAAAGTTTTTTGGAAAATTGAACAGCTATTTGCTAAGCAGCCAAAAAAAACGGCTCTTCTTTTGGGAGCACTCACCTATTATTTGCCCTGCGGATTTTCCCAGACCGTTCAGGTCTTTGCGTTGGGCACAGCCGACCCATGGTATAGCATGATGCTGATGGGAGTCTTTGCTTTGGGAACCGTCCCTGCCTTAATGGCACTTAGTTTTACGTCATTCTTTACCAAAACATCCTGGTATCCCTGGTTTATGAAAACGGTGGCGGTTACGATCATTCTTGCCAGTGTGGGGTATATTATCAACACAGTCAGATTGTATACAGATATCGGTAATTTCGGGGGAGAAAGCTATACGAAAAAAGAAGGTAGTGTAAGCTTTGAAAACGGATTTCAGGTAGTGAAAATGGATGTCTTATCAGACGGTTATCATCCGAACACGTTTCGGCTTCAGAGAAACATTCCCGTCAAGTGGATCGTAAACGGGATTAATGTATACGGATGTCAGGGCTTCCTCAATGTTCCGAAACTCGGGATAGCTCAGGCGCTCGAACCAGGTGACAATATTTTTGAGTTTGTGCCGAAAGAGACAGGAACGATCAGTTTTTCATGCAGCACCAATGCAAGGCAGGGGGTTCTTTACGTTTTGTAAAGTCCGTTTTTTTCATAATGATCTTTTAGTATTGTGTAGTTTTTCGCATGCGCTCTGAATGTAAAATCAAAGATATCTCCGATAAGAGGAATACTTCCGAGAGCAAAATCAAGTCCCAAGTTCCAAAGCATTTCAAAGAGTTTGTTGATGGGAATATTTATCCGCAGGCCAATCCAGACAAAATATAGGCCGAGAATGACGGTAATAATATCCCCGGCACCCGCAACAAGACCGACTATGGGATCAATTCCGAATTCAAATCCGAATAGTTTAAAACGGCGTTCAAGAATATCCGTCATGACTTTTGCGGTCCAAAGGTGTTTTTCCATAGGGTATAGCTTAGCAGAGAAGTGTAAACGGAACGTAAATATTAGTTTTTTTCTTTTTTAATTTCATCAATATCCTGATGAAATTCTTTTTTCAATTGTTCGACCGCCTGTTTTATTTTTTCTTCTGACTTCTCAATTTTTTCTTTAAGAAGGTTCCATACGGAGTCATGATTTTCATTATGAACATGTGAAAGGAACATTTTTTTATCCTCTTCAGGAAGTTCTGACAGGACTGTATCGATTACGACGTGATGAATTGTAGAGTGAACAATTTCAACCAGTTCATCTTTCTCATGTTTGTGCATGGGAAGAGTATCAAGTTCCGTATAAATGGTTTCGATTTCGACTAAATGTGTGTAAAAGTGTTTTTTCATAAATATGAATAGGTCGCGCCTCAGTATCACGTTTTTTTACTCTGTGGGCGTGCTCATCCGATAATGATCGGATTGCGCACCTCCCAAGTCGTTCAAAACGGATACTTTCGCCGCTTCTTTGTTATAACTCAACCGGCCCTAACCGAATTTTATCTTCAGGATCGTCGATAAAAAAGTATAACACGGGGCCTTTTGCTCCGCCGTCTTTCCGTTCAAGATGTGCCATCACTTCAGGCGATCCTCCCAGGTGTTTGCCGGTAAACGGCGCCGGGCCGGCATCGCCGATCACAACCACTATGGCTTTCCCGTTTTCCGGATTGACAACCAGCATTTTCCTGTATTTAAAAAACTTGTATAGTTCATTCGGATTTTCCTGCCAACCCGGTGCAAGAAAAGTCTGTACGGCAATATAATATTTTTCGCGATCAACATCCCGTTGGGTCATAGTATCCCGTGAATCGGTAAAATATCCCCATGCTCCGCGTCCCGGAGCCATCCCTGAAGACCAGTATTTCGTATCTTCGCTTGACTGAAAGTGCGTGTCCATGGTATCCCCCGGGTATCTCATCAGATGCTGCTCAGCACCGATTATGCCGTAGCTCCTGTTGAGGCTTTTGCCTTCAAGTGTGGAGGAAACAGTCATATTAAAAAAGGTTGATAATGTATGGCCTACTGCGATTTGTTGTTCTGCCGACAATTCCTGCACGGTCTCGGGAAGCTGGGCTTTGAGCTGACTGATAAGGTCCTCTTTCGTGTATGCTTTCCGTTCTTCTGCAGGAGGGGGAGGCAGGAGGTTCTGAGTGAGGACGGTTGCATTCGCAGGGTGTGCCAGCATCAAAAGTCCTGTCATGGAGCCCACGGCAATATGTTTTGAGTTATCACCGATCCACTTCATGGATTCAGTGTGCTTTTCTTTAATCTTTTTTTGGATCTCCTGATGTTTTTTGATCCATCGTTTTTTAAGTGCGTTGAAATGGTGAGTCTGTGGATGCTTTGACATAGTCATTATGAGGATTGTTCTTCACTTTGTGACATCATCGAGGCAAGCTTATTATTTATTACTTCTACTTTGACGGGGCGTACCATCTGGATCCCGAGCGAGGCAATTTTGTAGCCCACATTCAATAAAAACATCATCAGAAAATAATATACGGTAATGTTCAGCATTTTGTATATGGCTTCCGGGCTGATTACTTCAAGGCCGGGAATACTACCTGAACCGGAATCGAGTAGTGCCGAAATGTCCCCTTGCTGCAATTTTTCCAGAAGATCTGTCGTAGATGGTTGTGTTTTCGCTGAGGTTTTTTCAACTTTAAAAACCTGAATCGGTGTTGCTTTCCCAGTAAAGACGGAAAAAATCTGGAAGGTGGTAATAATGATCATAATAATTCCGATTCCAAGAAGGGTATATCCGATTATTCGTTCAGACATAGATGTCGTAAATTATAAGTATAGTTCCATGATACACGAAAATATGGTACAGTAATACACTACTATGCACGACTTCTCAACACCCATGATGCAGCAGTACATGGAAGTGAAAAAGCAGTATCCGGATTGTCTGTTGTTTTTTCGCATGGGGGACTTCTATGAGCTGTTTTTAGAAGATGCCGAGATCGGTGCAAAGGCTCTTGAGATCACGCTCACCAGTCGTGCGCGCGGGCAGGACGGCCGGATACCAATGGCCGGAGTTCCGTATCATGCGGTGGATTCATACCTTGCGAAACTTATTAAATCAGGATTTAAAGTCGCAATCTGTGAACAGGTAAGTCTTCCTGATGGAAAAGGATTGGTTGACCGGAAGGTAATTCGCATTGTCACGCCTGGTACTGTCCTTGATGATCAATCACTTAACCAAAAGGAAAATAATTATATTATGTCTTTGTTCTTTCACAACAACACGATAGGCTTTGCCCTTGCTGATCTGACGACAGGACATTTTCATATGACGCAGTTTGACGGTGCGGACGGCACTGTCCTTGATGATGAGATCGTGCGGTTGAGACCGTCTGAATGTGTCCTTTTTGACGAACAATACAATGATCCAGATATTCTAGGTCGTCTTTCCCGACATGACGGACTCAACATCAATACCTTCGGGTCTTCGAAACAGTTCAAAATGAAAGCCCGGGAGATATTGTCAGCACAGTTCGGCCGTCAGATCGAACTTTTTGATGTCTCAAAAGACAAACGGGCTGTTTACGCAGCTGGCCTTCTGCTGCATTATTTGCAGTACACCCAAAAAAGCAGTATTCCTCATTTTAAAACTATAACTCATGTACCGAAAGCGCATCATATGTATCTTGATCGGGCAACGATCATCAATCTTGAATTGTTTTCGACGATCAGAAACAGAGAGACTCGCGGAAGTCTGATTCAGTACCTTGACAGGACTGCGACTGCCATGGGCGGCCGGAAACTGCGGACCTGGCTTAAAAATCCTCTCATTGAAAAAAATGAAATACTTAAAAGGCACGAAGCAGTAGAGGAATTGTTAAAAAATCACGACATCAGGAAATCTCTGCGCGAGCATTTGCGGCAGACTCACGATGTTGAGCGTACCATTGCCCGAATATCTCTTGAAGCTGGGAATGCCCGTGATTTGGTCAGTCTTCAGGATTCCTTGTCTCATATTTTTCAAATAAAAAAAGCGATTGCAAAAGCGAAAAGTCCTTTGCTGCAGGAGCTGTATAAGTCAGTCGATGAAAAAGTACAGGAAATAATTACGTTTATTGAAAAACATATTGTTCGTGATCCTCCGTTTGACCTGAAACAAGGCGGCCTTATCAAAGAGGGAGTGGATTCAACTTTGGACAAACTGCGCAGCATAATCGCAAAAGACAAAGAATGGCTTCAAATTCTGGAAAAGCAGGAACAGGAGAAAACCGGAATATCATCTCTTAAAGTAAAGTTCAATTCGGTATTCGGCTACTACATTGAGATAAGTAAATCGAATTTGCATTTGGTTCCGGAAGAATATATCAGAAAGCAGACTTTAGTAAACGGGGAACGGTATATTACCCAGGAATTAAAAGAAAAAGAAGAGTCTATTCTGACGGGAGAAGAGAAATCACACGACATGGAATATGCAATTTTTTGTGAAGTCCGTGAGTGGGTGGTTGATCGTATTACGTTGATACAGCAGGCAGCGGATGCCATTGCGGTACTTGATTGTTTGTTGACATTTGCGGATATTGCCGAGCAGGAGCAATTTGTCAGACCGATACTTACCGACGAGAATGCCATTACCATTATGGCCGGCCGACATCCGGTTGTTGAGTCAATCTTTGAGGATCGGCAGTTTGTGCCGAATGATGCGCTTCTTGATGACGGAAAGCATCAGGTGACAATTATAACCGGCCCCAATATGGCCGGAAAATCCGTTTTCTTGCGGCAGGTTGCAACAATAGTTTTGTTAAGCCAAATCGGTTCGTTCGTGCCGGCAAAAGAAGCAAAGCTCTGCGTCGTTGACAGAATCTTTGTCAGAAGCGGGGCATCCGATATGATCGCAGACGGGCTATCCACGTTCATGGTGGAGATGGTAGAAAGTGCACAAATTCTGCACAAAGCAACATCAAAAAGTCTCGTGATTATGGATGAAATCGGAAGAGGAACAAGTACCTACGACGGTATCAGTATTGCCTGGGCAGTTGCCGAGTATTTAGTTACGGGTACGGAAAAACCCAAAACTCTTTTTGCAACTCATTATCATGAACTCCAGGAGTTGGAGGACAACTATCCTGACCGCATTTCCAATGCTCATATGGCAGTTACGGACCAGGACGGGGAACCGGTATTTCTGTAACGATACAGGAAGGGGCGGCATCTCATAGTTACGGTGTGGCGGTTGCCAAACAGGCCGGCCTTCCCGAAACAGTCATTGATACTGCCTGGAATAAGCTTCATGAGCTTGAAACCGGTGAAAAAAGGACAAAAAAGCAAACTAAAGTTTCACAAAAGAATAAAACGACAGTTGAAAAGAAATTACAATCTTTGGATATTAACGGACTTACACCTCTTGATGCCATCAACATTCTCGATGAGTTGAAAAAGTCAGTGTAAGATATAAGCTATGGGAATTATTCATCACCTTCCTGATCATCTGATCAACCAAATAGCCGCCGGTGAGGTGATTGAACGGCCGGTTTACATCCTGAAAGAGCTTCTTGACAATGCAATAGATGCTTCTGCAAAATCGATTATTATCAGGCTGTCAGGTTTCGGGATGGAGGCAATTGAAGTTATTGATGACGGAATCGGTATGACCCGGGAAGATATAGAACTCTCATATCTCCGGCACACTACCAGTAAGATCTATGATGAAGATGATCTTCAAAACATTCAATCGTTCGGTTTCCGCGGTGAAGCTTTGGCGAGTATCGCATCAGTATGCCGTCTTTCTATAGCAAGCCGCACTCCCGATGATATCGCCGGGTACCGAGTCATTATTGAAAACGGAAAAAAAACGGATGCCAGAATTGTCCCTATGCCTCAAGGTACCGATATCTCGGTCAGTCATATTTTTACCAAAACTCCCGCCCGAAAAAAATTTTTACGATCGGAGCAGACTGAATATCGACACATTATATCCATGATCAGCTCGTACGCACTGAGTTTTCCCGCAATCAGATTTCAGATTTTTCATAACAATAAACTGACTGCAACATATCCCGCTGTCTCGGATTTTGAAGCACGGTTGGAGCTTCTTCTTCCCGGATCCGTTTTGAAAGAACTTATTCCCGTGAGTGAAGTGCAGGAATATCTTTCTCTGTCAGGATATATATCAAAACCACAACTTACCTACAAAACGACGAAACAGTATTTTTTGTATTTAAACGGACGGCCTATCACAGATACGACAATAGCAGGTGCCATTAAAGATGCCTACGGGACGCTCCTTTCACCGACTGATTATCCGCAAGTGATCATACATCTTGAAATTCCACATCATCTGGTCGATGTAAATGTCCATCCGAGAAAAGAGGAGGTGAAGTTCATGCAACCGAAAGCAGTCTATCAGGCGGTGTATGACGGTATTGTCAAAAGCTTGAAGAGTCAAAACCTAAGATTTTATGATAAAAGGTGGCAGAATACGGAGAATGCTCCCGAACTTCAGATCCGGGACGGAGGAACACAGACATATGCTGCGCACAGACTCAAAGAGCAAGTCCTAGGATCACCGAAAGATTTTGATACGAAAGATCTTATGCAGATCCATGACACATATATCCTGTTACAGGCGAAAGGCGGCTTGCTTCTTATTGATCAGCATGCAGCACATGAGCGAGTGTTATATGAACGGTTCCTCAAGGCATATGAAGAAGGACTCTCCCAAAAAGATATTTATACGTACAAACAACCAATATCACTGGATTTGTCGCTATCGGAACAGGAAACGGTAAAAGAATATCAGGAACGTATTATAAAATTCGGAATTATGCTGCAAGCTAATAATAATAAATGGGAGCTTTGTTCCGTTCCTGATCTGATGAAAGACCGTGATCCCTTGTCTCTTCTGAGGGAGATGCTCGAGATCCTGCAGGAAAGCGAGAGCATGCAAACCGTAGATTCCTATGCTCATAAGATGATTACTTACCTGGCATGTCGAAGCGCTATTAAGGCAGGAGATCCGCTCACAAAAGTACGGATGAAAGAACTTATTGATTCTCTGAAGAATGTAGAGAACCCCTATACCTGTCCCCACGGAAGACCGCTTCAAGTATCAGTTGATCTAAAAACTATCGACAAGATGTTTAAGCGGTAACATTGTCTTGTAGTAAATTTATCCACAGGATGTGGATAAATTGATTTTCAATATATAATTATTGTTATGACAATCTATAATAATATCAAACAAGTTAAAAACCTAATTAACGAACATGTTAAAAATGGAAAATCTATAGGATTTATTCCTACGATGGGTGCGCTTCATATAGGGCATCTTTCTTTGGTACAACAAGCCAGAAGGGAGAATGATATTGTCG
The DNA here is from genome assembly GCA_016700135.1 of Candidatus Roizmanbacteria bacterium. Lineage (NCBI taxonomy): Bacteria > Candidatus Roizmaniibacteriota > Candidatus Roizmanbacteria bacterium. The sequence continues at coordinate 464,464 of CP065004.1, read as the reverse complement.
CGGTTTCGGTTTTTGTAAATCCAAAGCAATTCAATAATCCTGATGATTTGAAAAGATATCCACGAACAATAGAGCATGACAAAAAGCTCATTGAAGATTATGCTGATGTTTTATTTATACCTGAAGCAGATGAAATATACCCTGAGGGCTTCGGCACCACAGTTCATGTCTTCCCGCTAGCCGATATCGCAGAAGGAGCTTTCAGACCCGGACATTTTGACGGAATGTCAACAGTTGTCCTCAAACTTTTTAATCTGGTACAGCCGACACGTGCATATTTCGGAAAAAAAGATTATCAGCAGTATCTTATTGTCAGGCAAATGGTCCGGGACTTGAACGTCCCTGTTCAGATTGTGGGTTGTGATACAGTGAGAGAGTCTACAGGTCTGGCGCTTTCTTCACGAAATATGCGTCTGACGCCTAAAGAGCGTTTGAAAGCGGCAGTTATATATCAAGCCTTATCAGAAGCGAAAAAATGCATTATAAATGGAGAGAGAGATACTCATGTTATTCGGGTAAGAATCGAGAAGATGCTGTCTGTGGAACCGTTATGGAGAACGGAATATATTGAAATACGTTCAATACAGGACTTTTCTGAACCCCTTCATATCATGTCGGATTCGGTGATTCTCATAGCCGGCTATATGGGTGAAGTTCGTTTGATAGATAATATTGAAATACCTATCTCATGAAATACGACGTTGTTGATCTCCATCTTCACTCCCACTATGCATATGCCACAAGCAAGGATCTCACACTTGAGGGATTGTATTACTGGGGGAAAATGAAAGGGGTGACAATTATCGGCACCGGCGATTTTACACATCCTGCATGGTTCTCGGAACTCTCTGAAAAGCTTGTGCAGTCACAAGGCGGCTTTTATACCTTGAAAGATGATATTTCCCGGGGAATTGATGCAAGTTTACCGCAGTCTGTAAGAGAGAATCCCTGTCTGTTTGTGCCCACAGTTGAGATTTCGTCTATCTACTCACGACATGATAAAACACGCAAAGTCCATAGTTGTATTGTGGTCCCTTCTTTGGAAAAAGCCGGTGAGTTGAATGCTAAATTTTCCAAGATCGGGAATCTGGCTGCGGACGGCCGTCCGACGTTAGGTCTCGATACACGGGATCTGTTTGAAATTGTACTCAATCTGCATGAGGATACTCTCTTTTTTCCGGCACATATCTGGACGCCGTGGTTCGGAATATTCGGTTCTAAATCAGGATTTGATTCTCTTGAGGAGGCATTCGGAGATCTGAGAAGTGAAGTGTATGCGATCGAAACAGGTCTTTCATCAGACCCGTATATGAATTGGCGGGTTGAAGATCTGGAGCCTGTAACAATACTTTCAAACTCAGATGCTCACTCTCCGCAAAAAATCGGCAGGGAAGCTACCGTTATTGCAACTGATTTGAATTATAAAACTATGGTTCATGCAATTAAAACAAATAATGGCAGATTGCGGGGGACGATTGAATTTTTTCCGGAAGAGGGAAAGTACCACTTTGACGGCCATCGTAAATGTGCCGTACGACTTTCTCCGAAACAAACGGAAGAACATGGCGGAATTTGTCCGGTTTGTCATACGAGAGTGACTGTCGGGGTTGAGAATAGAGTGGATTCGCTCGCCGCCCGTCCTGATTCATATAAGCCGTCTCACAAACAAATCGAATACATCGTCCCGCTTTCAGAAATACTAGCGGAAATTGAGGGCGTGGGAGTCAATACCAAAACAGTTAAGAGGATGTATCAGGAAATCATTATGGCACTTGGATCGGAGTTTGAACTTCTGCGGAGCGTCCCCGTATCTGAGATTGAAAGTGCGGGATTTTATAAACTGTCAGTTCTTGTGGAGCGCATGCGTAAAAAAGATCTGATTATCGAACCTGGTTATGACGGTGAATACGGGACAGTCAGGTTTTTCCAAAGCACTAAAGAAAGAGAATCACTTGGTGAGCAGGCAAATCTGCTGTAGCCATTTCCCTCGTATTGAAAAAAGTAGGCTTTCTCTCTATGCTTATAATAGATTGATATATCGATATTATATGAAAAAGCAATCAGGTTTTACTCTTATTGAACTCATCATTGTAATCAGTATCATCAGCGTACTGATGACTCTCGGTATCGGTTCATATGCACATGCTCAAAAAAGCGCCAGGGACGCGAAACGAGAAGCAGAAATGAAAGAAATCATGTTCGCATTGACCAAATATTATGTCGATCACGGGCAGTATCCCCCGACGCCGCCCTCATATGGAGAGAACAACTGTTCAGGATGGGATACATCAAATACAGATGGGGACAATGACGGAATTTTCTTTTTAGATCCCCTTGTGGAAGGCGGGTATCTGGACAGATCATATCGGGATCCGTTGGACACCCGCAGCACTTCCTGCGGCGGTCATGGTACAGCACAAGGGCACAACTACTTCTATTACCGCTATACGGCGGGACAGTACGGTTGCCCGGCAGCACGCGGCCAATATGTAGTTCTTGGTTTCGGAACGGCAGAAACTTCAAACGGGCCTCATCCACACAGTGAAGGGCTTATCTGTTCAGGCCATGACTGGCACGATACTCTCGATTTTGTGATGCATCGCTTCGAGAGATAATTATTACATAAACTTTACCTCTCTTTTTCATCATTACCAAACTTGGCGGGTATAGTTGTGGTATTAATAATTAATTTATTTCTATGTCACAAACAGTAATCGGAGTTTTTAAAACCCAGAACGAAGCTGAACATGCCATTAATTCTCTCAAAGATCTGGGGTATGAACCTCAGAATATGTCTATTATTATGAAAGATATTAAAAAAGCGGAAGAGGTCGGTGAGAACACAGGAGTACACGTTGCAGAAGGAGCGGCCTCTGGTGCCGCAACGGGAGGAATAATCGGCGGTCTGATCGGTCTGTTGGCAGGGATCGGAGCGATAACAATCCCCGGATTGGGAGCCGTGCTCATCGGAGGTCCCATTGCAGCCGCGCTCGGACTCACCGGTGCTGCCGCAACAACTGCGTCCGGAGCAGTTACGGGTGCACTTGCCGGAGGTTTGGTGGGAGCGCTTGTCGGACTTGGTGTTCCTGAAAATGAAGCTAAAGAATATGAAGAGCACATCCGTGCAGGAGGAATCCTTCTTGCTGTAGCGACTCATGATACCCGTGTTGATGAAGTACGGGATATTATGGCAGACAACAATGCCTACGGAGTCCGTCAAATCAATTTGCCATCAGGTAGAGATGCAGCAGCGCATATGTCATCAGCCTAAAGAAACGTGAAGGAAATTTTCTGTATACTGTAAAGCGTTAGTATTTATACGGTACTATGCTTACAAAAATTATCAGTGTTTCCTTATTGGTTATAGCGTTTGTCGTTGTATCGTTCGTTTTTCTTAGACCCACCAATCAGCCGCAGCCCAAGCGTGAAGTGGCAATTTCAGAAGAGGCGGCGAGCACAGTCGATAATGTCAGTGCCAGACAGCTTACTCCATATTCACAGGAAAATCTGGCAACAGCGACGGCTAACGGCGGGAAAGCACTCATCTTTTTCCATGCAGGGTGGTGCCCATTTTGTATTGCGGCTGAAAAAGATATTCTTTCCAAGTTTGAACAGATACCTGATGATGTGACGATTATGAAAGCTGATTATGATATGGAAAAAGATCTCAAACAAAAATACGGAGTTACCACACAGCATACGTTTGTACAGGTAGATCAGGACGGGAATGAGATCACTCAATGGGTGGGAGGGGAGAATCTTGAAGATATTCTCTCAAGACTGCAATAAATTCCGTTAAGGATTTGTGATTCAAAGAAGGATACAGTAGTATAGAAGTACTGTTACTAGTCACGAATTACTTATGCTGTTTCCTTTCGGTTTTATCATACAGACGCTAGGAGAAATGATGGTCGGATTTACTGCAATTATGGTGCATCACCGTGTTTGGAAAGAACACAAAATTGACGAGAAAGTATTCCTTGAAATGAAAAGGGAACGTCAGATCGGAATTATCGGACTTGCTCTCATCGTCATCGGTTTCACTATTGAACTGTTGGCGCGTATGGCAGCATAGCCCTTTCAATTAAATGAGCAGGTCGAGGAACAGAAACGAAAGAATTGATCCGAACACGGCCATGGATAATCCCCAGATCATGAGCCTTTGAAAAAGCTTCTGCCGATCTTCTTTTGCATTGGCAATACAAAGAGCTCCGAGTGTCGAGAGCGGGCTGACATCAACCATATGTGATCCGACAGCTATTGCAATGAGCATTGTCACAGGATTCCCGGCTCCCATTTTTTCAATAATACCAGGGATAAGAGGTATAAAAGCCGGCATGACGACTCCTGAAGAACTGCTGTAGGCAGAGACGAGTCCGGTGATGAATGCAAGAGCTGCATGGATGAGTCCTTGCGGGGTATACGCCGCAAGAATATCGGTTGCCATTTCCAGACCTCCGGCTTTTTCCATCACTCCGATAAGGATGCTGACACCGGTGACAAGCAAAATGGTTTCCCAAGGAATTCTTGCAACAACTTTTTCGGCAATGTTCGTGTCAAAAAGCATAAGGAGAAGAGCTCCGGTAAAGGTGGCAAGACCCAGCGAAACATCAAATAGAATTGTTGCAGCAAGCACAGTCAGAATGGCACCCACGGAAAGCCACTGATATGAGGTGAGAGGAATACATTCTTCACAGGGAATTTCTTTCGCGGGCTCCTGTTTCTTTTGTATCCTGTTGAACAAAACATACGCCAAAAGAGCAGATACGGATTGGATCAGTGCAGACATTGCAAAAACCTGCAGAATCGTTTTTGTTTCTCCGGCTTGTATGTCTGATGCAAGTCCGCTCAAAATCACCCCGGTTGGCGCAACCGGAGAAAAGGCCCCGGCATTCGCTCCTGTTACAATAAGTATTGCCATGAGAAGCTGGTTAGCTTTTAGTTTATAAGCAAGCCCCATCCCGATAGGTGCAAGAACTGCAGTTGCGGCGATGTTTCCGGGTCCGATTGCAGAAAGGACAAACGAAAAAATAAAGAAAACAATCGGAAGAAGTTCTCTCCTGCCGCGAATCAGCCGGATACTCCGGGCAGCAATTCCGTCCAATAATCCGTTCTGCTCGGCAACGCCGAAGAATGAAGTAACGCCGACAAGCATCAGAAACAGATTGGAAGGAAAGAGTACGGCAATTTCTTTGTCGGTCAAACCGGCAAAAAATGACCCGACGAGAAAACTCAGGGCAATTGCAATCAGTCCGACGTTGAGCTTGGGTTTCAGAATTCCAAGAACAATCGCTAAAACTAATGCGATTATTGACACAACCGCAACACTGTTCATAGGTCCAAGTATAGGAGGACACTGAGAAAAGAGTGATATGTAAGGAAACTGTATATGCATTCGAATCTTGAGATATATAATCTGCTGCTGATTCAATTTGCTTATGGAGAATCTTTGGGGATTGAGTTTTTAATTAATCTTCGATATAGTTGTCACAAATACTATTGATATGCAAATACTATATCTTTCGATTGCAGGATTTATCATTAAACTGGTATTTCACCGGTCATCCGATAAACAGAATAAAGTGACTCCGGAACGGTTCTGTAAAGAGATTTTTCTCCATAATGAAGGTTTTATCATTGATTTCGAACCGTCTTCAACGGATTTTATTATTGAATTTTTAGAAGCTAAAGGTTTTGATATCTATGAAAGTCCTAAAAAGAAAGGATTTATTCATTTTTATTCCCCTGTTGCATACAATCATATTTCCACGTTCTATCATATAAGCAGAGTACAGTTTATTTATTTACTGAAATCTGCGGTCGGGCAATTGTTGTCAAAAACAGGTTTTGTGATGCACTGTTCTGCAAATCTGGTCAATGGGGAAGCCGCGATTTATATCGGAGAGTCAGGAATAGGGAAAACCACCCTCGTATCAATGTTGAAGAAGGAATATCCCATACTTGCAGATGATGAAGGGTACATCAAACAGGAAGGTGAGGCATTTTACTTCTATCAGGGGCCGTTCCTCGAAAGAGATTACAACTTTAGCAAAACATACAAACGGTATGCAATCTCTACAATCTTTATTCTAGAACAGGGAAATGCCTGTCAGATATCCCAACCAACAACTGATGAAATAAGACGTGTCTCATTGCAGTTGATATCTGCCCAGAGTCAATTATCCGAAACGCGGAATTTACTGTCAGCACTTGAAAGTACTGTTCCTCTTCAGAAGATTATTTTTACAAAAAGAAAGAAGGAATTAATGGATTGCGTTCTCAATCATCCCCCATTTAATAATACGCCGTGCCTCAATACGAAGTAATTCAGGAATGAGAGCTTTATAGACCGCACAGTAGTCAGGCTGAGCATGACTTGCCTCTTTATGGAGATAGGCGAGAGGGCAACCGCCGCAGCAGACCTGTCTCCATGGACAGGTTTGACAACCGGCAGCAATCTCCGTAATGAGTTTTTTCCCGTAAATAAAACTTTTTTTGATCATGGTATGCACAATGTCTTCATCGTTTATGGATCCGACGGGATCAGAAATCGTCATCGGGCAAATAGCCACATCTCCTTTATGTGAGATGGTGATGTAGTTATTCCCGATACCGCAGGCACGATTGTGAGCACGGGAAACCTGTACTCGGTCAAACATACTGTCAACCAGCACGGCAAAATACTCCGGATCATTGATCTCTGGTACATATTTGTATGCCAGTTTAAATGACTTTTTCAGATACTTCGCAGCGTCATTCATATCCATCCCCAAGTCAGAATATGCACAGGGATTATCACGGAACAAATTAGTAGCAAAGATGATTCTGTTTTCAAGACAAAATTTAAAAAGATCGGGGATGTTTTTAATATTGTGTCTTGTGATTGTCATCAATAGAAAGACTTGGTTGCCGTGTTTCTGGAGTGTTTTAATGCCTCGCATGATATATTTGAATGTTCCTGATCCGTCGGCAAATACGCGCTGCATATCATTTGATTTTCCGAAGCCATCAAGAGATACTGCGACCTGAATATTATATTTTTTAAGTGTTTTTGCCACTTTATCGGTAATAAGCACCCCGTTTGTCACGACTCCAAACTCAATCTTAACACCGAGCTCTTTTGCCTTTTCTGTACCGTATTCCACAAAGTGAATGAGTCGTTTAAACTCAAGGAGACATTCTCCGCCTGCGAACGAAAGTTTCACGGTATTAAATCCGTTCTTCTTTCCGTCAGTGAGCAGTTTATCAATGGTCTTTTCACCAATAGCATCGGTCATTTTATGTGCCGTTTTGGAGATATAACAGTAAGTACATCGCAGGTTGCACTGATTGGTAATATGAAACCAGGCAGTCAATCTGCGCTGAGCAGGGAATGCCGCTTTATATTTCGGTCGCAGTTCATCACCGTATACGATCTCAGTATTTACCAGATCTTCAATAATTTTTTCAATATCTTTCAATGTGACGGCGGGATCCTTTTTTTTGGCTGCTTTGAAAATATCCCCGACTGTCCGTTTATCATTTATGAGATTGAAGACAAATGCAGAGGGCTTATTCAAAACAGTTACACCACGCTCAGATACCGGTTTAAATACAAACTGGTAATCGTCAACCTTGTCGGTGTAGAGATTTCTGTGGCGATGTAATACTGTAGTTTCTGACATACTTTATGTTAGATACAGACGCCGGTACAATTGCATTGCGTGCATTGACAAATGGTGTATCCGCATCCGGACTGGGCAAGAAGTGCATGTGACAGCAGCATTTCGCCGTCGATGACACGAGATGACTGGAAAAAGTTCACCTGTACTTTTTTTGAACGGATGGCCGGCTTCTTAAATACTTTTTTCATACGGGATTGACTACAATCTCGGTAAAATATTGATCTAATTTGTAATTGTAACTAGCAGAGTAGTGCTAAACTAGAGGTATGGTTTGTAACAATAGGCCGATATCAAAATACAAGAGAAAAAGATACTATGGTGTTTTGCACACGATCTGAGTGCTACACAGACCTCTGGTATTTTGGGTCTCAACCGCAATACAGTCAACAAATATTACAATAATATTCGTCAACTCATATATCATCACCAAGTGCACCAGATGCAACGATATGTTGGTGGTGAGATAGAAATTGATGAATCATACTTTGGACCTCGAAGGATGAGAGGCAAGTCAAATAAAAGAGGTCGTGGGACGTCATTTAAGCAGGTAGTATTTGGGATATATGAGCGTCAAGGACGTGTATTTACTCGTATCATTCCAAACTGTAAAAGAAGAACGCTACATGCTGTTATGAAGGAAAGATTGACTTGAACAGTACTGTATATTCAGATTCGTGGAGCGGATACAACGGACTTGTTGATGTCGGGTATGACAAACATTTGAGAATCAATCACAAGAAAAATGAGTTCTCAAATACAAAGGGGTCCATATCAATGGCATAGAGTCATTCTGGTCCTTTTGTAAAGACGTCTCGTTAAGTTCAATGGTGTAAAGAAAAACTTTCCATTACACTTGAAAGAGTGTGAATGGAGATGGAGCAAATCCCCATCGATCCTTTACAATGAACTATTACAAATTGTTAATGTGCTAGTCTAGAGCCTTTGTAATTGTAAATGTAAACGACAGACATTTGATCGCCTTGCTTAATAGTATGATAATCAATCGGTTTCCCGTTTTCATCTACAAACTTTGTATTTTCGAAATAAGCTTTGATTGTACTATTCTCATTACCGGTGCTCATTGTATTCATCTCAAAAGTTATGGATTCCTGTTCAAGTTGCGGTTGTTTAACAAGGTATCCCTGCAGTGTAGTCCTGATTTCCCCTGCTGCAAACATCGGGCTTGCTGATGACAAGTAAATTCCGAGTATCTTATTCACTTTCAGTGTATCCTGCTCCGTTTCACGGGAAGAAGAAGGGGTAGATGCGGTAGATACGTCCGAAGCCGTTTTTGCAACCGTTGCAGTCTCTGTCGTTGCTTTCGTTTTAAAAACAAACAGATATACAGCTTCCGCGACTATGGTAAAAAGGAGTAATACAGTGGTACCTATCAGAACCTTTTTAAACATACTTTCATTATAGCACTGATTTTTACCCGTACTAAATACTGTTTACGATCCTTGAAGATTCCCTATATAAAATTCTTTTAGCATGCTTTCGGGTTCTGATTGTCCGCCATGTTGGCCGTTGAATCCTTGAGATCCGTCTATCCCGCAGATCTGAGTAATTTTTTCCGGTCCGCCTGGATGCTGATTAATCCAGTTTGTAAGATCATATACTTTGCCGTTAACGGCACTCCAGCAACTTGATTCAGTACCATGTGCCCGGACATCGGCGATCGAGTACTCATTCTGAATCTGGTCCGAAGAGGTTGCCTGATTTGTAGTTTCAGTCTGTTGTGTTTGAGTCTTTATATTTGACTGTTGGTTCTTCGGAGTAAGAAATACGACTCCTCCAAGAATAACGAGAACCACGATTGTTAGGATAATGATTGTATTTTTGTTCATAGGGTTAATTATAAGAAGGAACCTGAAAATGAGCTGAAACGAAGTTTCTAGTAGTGCTGGGCGTGTCGGACTAGAACCAGATCGTCCTTATAGCGTTCGAATCTCAACTTCAGGCGGAACTCGGATTCGAACCAGTTTAGCCTTATAGTTCAAGTATACAATGTCTCATATTTAAGCTCAAATGAGACATTTGAGACAGTTTAAAAAAGATTTTGAATAAAATTGCGCTTGCAATATTGTTTAAGTAAATATAAGATAATATAGATATGGAGCAATTACTAACTATTACAGAAGCAGCAGACCTAATTAATGTGCATCCGGAAACACTTCGTAGATGGGATCGTGAAAAAGTATTGATTGCTGTAAAGATAAACGATAGAGGTGATAGACGCTATCGTAAAACTGATATTTTGAATTTTATGTCCACTCACAAGACTACAGTCTCTCATGCTAAATCTATTAATATTAATGGATATAACGTTAGATGGTGGGGTGAAGAAGGGTTTAAAACCGTTGAAAGGAATTTTCACCTAATTGGTAAACCATATGCCGTTAAGGATAAAGAATTCATAGGTTTTGCTTTTTTTGTAGATTATTTGAAAAAAACGACATCCAGCGTTAATGAAGAAGAATTGGACAAATTAGCGATAGGAAAAATTAAGGAATATATAGAATCAAAAAAAGTTTTTGATGGTGATATTGTTACTTTTGAATTTTTTAATCGCTCCTTTTTAGAAGTACAGAACCCAGAATGGTGGGAAGAAAAATACAGTAAGACATTAGTACCTGGTTTAAGAGTTGAAGCACATGCTGCACATTCAGTTACTAAAGAAAATAAAGCATGGAGGGTTATCTTATACTTTAAATCCAAACAAGGCGATTCATGGCTCCCTACGAACTTCGGTCCTAATCATAGTTCTATTGAATATTTCGTTTGGATTGATGCAAATGAACTTGCTAGTTTTGATCTCCCTAACAGTAAAAAGGGTGCTGAAGTTTTAGCAGTTCAATTCGGTATTGATAGATTTGAAGAAACGAAAGATGCTAATGGTAATAGATCCATTGATAGAATAACTGAAAAAAATTCAGCACGTTTTGAAGGAAAATGGGTAAAAGATAGTTTACTGCCCGACGAATTTATGAAGTAATAGTATATGAATATACCTTGTAAACAAATCTCTTTGCTCCCTTGGATAGAGCTGACTGATATTCAGATTGGCAATGCTATTTTCTGGAAATACGATACTTCTGTTATAAGCGACACTGATACCAAAGCATATTTGGAAAAGTACGTAAAGTGTTACGTCGATAAACATCAACAACCAGTTAAAACAATCAGTATCGCTTCATATAGGGATAAGAACTACTTTGAGCCATTAACCGCCGAAGAGTATGAAGAATTAAATTTTGCTCGCAATATCCTGTGCTTCTTATGTATCGGTGAGCAATCAAGGATTGCTCTTGCGAATAAAAACAGCAGTATTGGCCCTCCAAGTAGTGATATTTTCGACATGGTCTCTCAAAACTTCATACCGGGAACGGAAGATATCGCAGTTAAGTCTGGGAGTACGATGAGTGGTGGATGGACGTTGGATGAAATTCATTTCCAGGAGCCTTGGTCTACGGGTGGATTCTTCAAGAATATGAATGTCCATGTACTTAAGGCAATTAACAAACTCCTTACTCTTTCAAGATCTGAAGATTTTAAAAATAGACTGTTGCGATCTAGTGAGTGGTTCCGTTTGGCACATCTGGAAAACGGGTCAATCTCTCCGCTGTTTAGGGCAGTCATGATGGCAACGGCCTTTGAAATCATTTTCGACATTCCTAATGTTCGAGATAAAGCTGGATTTCTCTCTGACAAAATTGATGAAACGATAGCCCGAACTGGTTTCATTCAAGCTACTAGGCAGTATGGAAAGAATAATGAAAAAAGTAAGACAAGAAGTGTTGCAGCTTGGTGGGGTTGGGATTTCTATAAATTAAGAAATTCTGTAGTTCATGGAGATAATATACCCATGAGTGATTTAATTTATTCAGATTGGATTACACATACCATTGTCGCGGACATGATGTTTTATGCTTATGTTGTCTATTCGTTACAAGAGGCTGGTTGTATGGAAAATGAATATAGTAATCCTGAATTTACTGAGGTATTTTCCCTATTTAAGTGGATCTAACTTTCTATCACTTATTAACTCTATTCTGCCATATAGTCTTTGTACTCTTCGACATAGTTCGGAATATTTTTATTTAAAGTAAACAGTCTACTCTTTAATAATTTAAAATTTCTAAGTAGTTCCTGATCTTTAATACCCTGTATACTTTTTTCTAATTTTTTCAGTGTGATAAAAGCTTCTATATATCGGTAGGAAAGTAAATAGTGATTTACTAGATTATTCAAACAATACGAGACAGAATCATTATCTCCTACCTCTTTGAAAATGTTTATTGCAATTTTGAGGTCAGAAACTGCCTCCCGATCATAATGATAAATTTTTCTTAAGTCTTCTTTGCTGTATTCCATCATGTCTCGTAATCGACCATGAGGTAGAAAACCAATAGTTCTGGTCATTTGCTCAACTCTTAGATCAGAATATCTATTCTTCCAAATGGGAGAACGGTAAAGGTAGATCATACCGAGAAGTTTTTTATTATTAGCCAATTTAGCGTTTTTTAAAGATTCTGAACAAAGAGTATCAACTTGTTGTTCGATATCTTTTATTTTCTTATCCAATTCTTTATATCTTTTTTCTTCCTCTTCTGTTGAAAAACCGAACCAATCTGGCGAGAGCTTAAACATCTTGCGAGTATATTTCCAGCCACCTATTTTTATAGACATTGCACTAGCTTTTCTTATCTGGAAGTAAGCTAGGTTGTCCATTCTTTTCTGAGTTTGAGAAATCTTTATTCCGTTATCACATAAAATCATGATTACTTTATAGTCTTTTATTTGATCTAGGATAGACAGTAAAGCATCATAAGCTTGAATTTTCATCTCATCGTCCTTTGAATTAGCCAAGACAGAAAATACCTTAGCGGCTTCGTCTTTATTACCAGCATTCATTAAATGAACGCCATATTTTAGTATTTTCTCATCTTCCATAGGTATTTGATTCTAAAAATCATTTCACCCAATTTATGCTTTAGTACTCTAAACATAAACATTAAACTTAGTGGATATTTACTAAACCAAATGAATTTTGTCTTAGGCTCATTTAAAAGAAAATATTTGTAGGCATGATGTCGAACCATTCTATTGTGCTCTTGAACTCGCGCGTCTGTTGTTTTTATGTATCCTCGAAGGTTTTGCCAACTAAATATTGCCATCGTGGTGGGAGAAATAGTGATGCTTAATTCAATAGATTTTTGTGCAAGACCATATCCATAAAATTTTTGCCATTGTAGCTCAGGATTGAACATGATACATGGATCATCACAAGTTATATATCCTGGGGACTTATTGTCCGTACACATAAATGCTAAATTCATTTTTGTAAGAACTTCAGCTATATCAGGAAGGATATTGAAGATTCCTAATTTGTGACTATTCTGCTTGAGCTTTTATAGTCCTCCAAAATCTTGCTCTTTGCGTTATGAGCCTCATCCATTTTCTCCATTTTTTCAATCACCTCGCTCAGGAATTTTTCGACAGAGTCTTTATGTCTTAGTGTCCGTTGCATAAGAGCTCCTATAAATATGCATAGGACAGCATGATCCTTGTTACTTAATGGAAGTCTTTTGGCAATCTTCTCTCTATACACTGTGGTATATTCTGCCTCTATATTTCCCAAACTTTTTTCAATTGAATAATCTTTATTTCCACCGACATCGAGGGTATATAAATCCTTCGCAAACAAGACATTTTTAACTTTGTCTAACCTTCCTTTACGTTCATTCTTAGGGAAAATCCATATGAGTGGTTCTTTATCGTTAATCGATTCGGCTGTTGCAAATGTCTTCAAGTAACATTGAGGTACATAATGTTGCTTTGTCGGTTTATTTTTCATAAATTTATAATTAAATAAGATCACTGTCTTTGCCACTAATTGTTTTTTTAGTCTTCTTATCTTTTTTAGGATATTTCTTCAAGAATCTTTTATTTTCACTGTTAAGATAAATAGTGTAATAAATTGATCTATTTTCTCTTTTCAGATCACGCCCATAAAGTACTCCTTCGCGACGTAGCTTTCTGATTGTCGATGGATGGACACCTAGTTTATCAGTGATTTCATTTTTTGTAAAAAATTCCTTTTCCCATCTTCTTTTGTCAAGGTTTAATATCGGAATTACACCTTCTTGAATATTTCTCCAACAATCCCTACATCGTAATCCATCTAGTCGCCACCAAATATCTTCACCATCATGTGCATCAAAGCAAATACCACATGTATATCCTTGACCACCATCATTAAGAAAAAAACCATCTGGTTCTTTTTCTAATCTTCGTTTCCTTGTCTCTCGTATCCCATCCATTTCTCCTGATAGTTTGGCAAGCTGTACTAAATTATGACTCATGTATTTTGCACGTTGTTCAGGATCAATTTTTGATTCAGGAGGATTCTTTTCTTGTTTTCCTAAAAGTTCCATTAAATCTTCCGCCTGTTCATATGCTTTAAGCGTGCCAGAAAGATATCCTAAACGATAATGTACCCCATCACTCATTAGCCTCCAATTTGTATCTTCCAAAGTATCTTTTATGAGTTTTTTTAGCTTAGCTTCACTTATATTGGGATTCCTAGTTGAGTTAGCATCTAAAATACTAAAAGGAATCGTTACAAATCTTCCCATATCTGGTTTATCAAGAGTGAATTTAACATATTTTTCCTTTTCTAACGATTCAGATAATAATTCTTCAAGTTCCAATATTGTGAGTTTCTTTAAGCTCATGGCTATCTGATAAGATTGATTATCATACTTCCGTTTTTCTTCTTCATACACCTCATGACCTACTTCCATCGCTTCAAGAGTTTCTACATACTCTTTTCCTTCTTTATCTGTCAAACAAAATTCTTCTCGATATTTTTTTAACAACTTATTATCTTCAACTTCCTTTTTCTTTTGCTTTTCCAGCCATTTCTTATGTTCTTCATCATGCTTTTCAAAATCGTCAATTTCAGTTTTTGTATAACTACAGCTTTTACATTTGTGTTTCCAAGTAATAATTTTGCCTTTACGTGTAGCTTTGATATTTAATTCTGATTTACATTTGGGGCAAAGATCAGGGTTAGAAACGCGTATTCCTCCGTCATCATATACCCATTGCTGATTTTTACAATCATTGCACTTAAAAAGAAACATCATTCGAATTAACGCGCTGTCGTAAGTATGGTCAAGATGCTTTGTAGAATTAAAATGCATTTGACCATTGCAAAGTGGACACATTATTCCTTCAGGTACGGGAGTGTGATCTTGTTTATCCTGTTTGAGTCTGTCTTCTTCCATCCATTCGTGAACAGTTTCTTGTTTTTTCTCATATCTCTTGCCCTTAATAACGAAAAGGGTTCTATGGAGCATTAGATTTACATTTCTTAATTTTTCTTCTTCTGGTAAATCTTTTAACTCTTTACTCGTTAAACTCTTTTTATATACTTCTTGATACATTTTTACAGTATTGAGGCATTCTTCAATGGTATTGAGGTCGTAGCGGTCGATGTAGTGTTGTTCATTTTGTAAGTATTCCATTTGCTCAAAATAATTATGTATCTAACCACGTTTCTAATTGTTTAGATGTTTTAAAACGCTCATAATATTTCGTTTGGTAAAACTTATACAGACAACCAACAACCAAGGATTTGATTAATTGGATATCATCTTCTGATACTTCAGTGCCACCTCGATGTACAATTGCTGAACGGAGTTTGTAAAGATGATCAAATTCATTAAGTGCTTCAATTGTATTACCCAAATAACTCCCATGAGTAAAAAGAAGCTTATAAGCTCTTTTTTTTAAATTTTTCATTAATTCTTCTTTAAAATTATTTTCATAAAGAATAGCCTCGAAAGCTAAACAATAATATAAAAATATTTCTTCTTCTGTATTTTGACTAATGGCTCGACCAGTCCATTTAAGTGCCGGAAATATACGATCAGTATAAAGTTTATCTTGCATTATTTTTAATTTAGTACTGATTTTTATAGGCTTAAACAATTTGATAAAAGAATTGCTCTTTAATACATGAGGACTAAATCCAGCAAGATTATAGCTCATAGATCTACTCCAACCTAATAAATTTCTACTCTTTCCAACAAATGTAAAAGAGTGAATCTTTTCACCAATTCCACCATATGAAGATAAAGAGGTATTATGTTTTGATATCCCACTGATTACTCCTAATGCATTTATAGTAGATATATGAAGATCAGCAATAGGCTTAGCAATATTTATAGCTGAGCTATGATCTATTGCTTTTACTTGTATATATATAAAACAAGTTACCGAACCTAACTCTGGCATAAAGCTTCTATTTTTGAATGAATTCAGTAGTTTCCTATTTCTTATGGTTATAAATTTTGCTTTACCAAAGTTCCATTCTGTCCTTTTATGCAATAATAATCCTGTTACTGGGAAATATATATCCCAATTAGATAAACCGATTGTATATTTATGCTTAATATGTTGTGACCCTTCTAATGCCGCGCCATTTATATCTTTATCTGATTCCACCACTTTCCAAATAGCATCTATTAATATAGTTTCAGCATATTTCTTACTATAGTTTTTACTTTTAGTAAAGACTTCTGATAATTGCTTTATAATCTTTCGGTATTGATCATATTCCTTATCAATCAAGGTAATTCCTATCCCTTCTTTGCCGAGCAATAGTCTATTATGATTTTGTAAAGCTTTTAATTCATCTTTCGCTCTATTTTTACTTTTTAGATTAATCAACAATGTTTTAAAAAACCTCTTAAGATCTTTCTGTAATGTTATGTTTATTTCTATTTGCGAATTATCGTTCATATATAAATCAATTGCTTTCAATAAAGACTCTTAAAGATAATTAAGCAGTATCATTATAGAACAAAATCTTAATATTGTCTGTCACATCAATCTATAAAATCAATATTTGACAAATTGAATTAAAAAGTATATCCTTTTTGCAATTCTCTCAACCTCATCAAAACGGGGGGAGAAGTAGAGGTGTACTCTATAAAGGACTCATGCAAACAAAAGACAGTTTTGTTTGTGGGGGAGTCCTTTTTTATTAATAATTTTCATTTTGTATGAACAATCACATTAAAGTCGTGCAGGTCAAGATATCAGATCTTAACCCAGCACTATATAACCCGCGGTCCTGGAGTGAAAAAGCGATTCAAGATCTCACTCAAAGTATTAAAAATATGGATTTGTAGATCCTCTCATTGTAAACAGTTCACCCAATCGAAAAGATATTGTTATAGGTGGTCATTTCCGTTTAGAGATAGCAAAACAGCTCAGATATACAGAAGTACCTGTTGTATATGTCAATATTCCCGATGAAGATAAAGAGAAGGAGTTGAACCTTAGACTTAATAAAAATACTGGGAATGGGACTTTGAAAAGCTGAAGTCATTCGATATTGACCTTTTACTTGATATTGGTTTTGATAATAGCGACCTTTCACAAATATGGGACGAACATTTATCTGTAGAAGATGACAACTTCGATACTGAAAAAGAATTAGAAAAAATTGACGAGCCTAAAACAAAGCCCGGTGATGTTTATGAGCTAGGAGATCATCTTCTAATTTGTGCAGATTCAACAAAAATATGCATAAATGTACCAGGTATAAAAATGGTCTATTCGGACAGTCCTTACAATATTGATCTTGATTACAATAAAGGTCTAGGAGGTGCCAAACAGTACGGTGGAAAGACACAGGATAATAAATCAGATTCAGAGTTTAAACAGTTTCTAACAGAAATTATCCAAAATGCTCTGGCTTCCGTTGAAAAAGATAGTCATTTCTTTTACTACTGTGATCAAAAGTATATTGGGCTTTTACAACAAATTTATCAAGAACAAAGTATAGATCATAAGAGAGTATGCTTATGGATTAAAAATGGGCATAATCCAACTCCACAAGTTGCTTTTAACAAAGCATATGAACCATGTGTGTATGGAACACGAGGTAAACCATTCCTCTCTTCTAAGCTACATAATCTTAATGAGGTCTTCAATAAAGAAGTAGGATCCGGAAATCGTCTTACTGATGATATTCTCGATCTATTTGATATCTGGCTTGCTAAACGGAAAGCAATGAATGAATACACACATCCTACTGAAAAACCTCCTACTCTTCATGAGAAGGCAATAAGAAGATGTACTCAACCGGGAGATATTATATTGGATCAATTTGGAGGAAGTGGATCTACCTTAATTGCATGCGAACAATTAAAAAGACGGGCAATATTAGTTGAGATCGAACCTGTCTTTTGTGATCTCATCATAAAACGATATGAACAATTTACTGGTAAAAAAGCCAGAAAACTTAATTAAATATGGAGATATGTTTGAAATGAATGGACACTATCTTATAAATGGTGATGCAACCGACCTTTCTATCATCAATAAGATATTAAATAATGTGAAGATTAGTGCGATAATATCCGATCCGCCTTACGCTATCGACTATGTTGCGTCAAAAGCAAATTTTCAGAATGTTTCCAAACCGAAAGATATACTGACAGATCATTTTCAAACAGATACAGAGTATTCTGAATTTACTTATAAATGGCTAAGTCTCGCTCTTCCTTTCATGAATATACCAAATAGCATTTATATTTTTAATTCAGACAAAATGATATTTGCCCTTCGAGACGGGATGATTCAGGCAGGAGTAAAACTTTCACAACTTCTTATTTGGGTAAAAAATAATTCTGTTGTGGGCCGACTTGATTACTGTCCTAAACATGAGCTTATTGCCTATGGATGGTATGGGAGTCATAGGTTTAGAAAAAGTAAAGATCAAAGCGTACTATTCTTTCCCAAACCAAATAGAAGTACGTTGCATCCAACAATGAAGCCAATATCTCTTATGAGGCATCTCATACTTAATAGCAGCAATATCAATGACATTATTTACGATCCATTCGGTGGGTCAGGTTCTACCCTACTTGCCGCAGAACAGACGAAAAGAAAATGTGTAATGATCGAACTTGATCCTGAGTATTGTCAGGTAATTATTGATCGTTGGGAGAAGTTGACTGGATTACGAGTTAAAAAAATCTATGGGTGATACCATTACAGAACGCCAAGGCAATAATAAACAACTTGTTATAGAACAAAAAAAAATTCCGATAATCCAGATAGTTTGCGAAAAGGTTGGAATCGGGAGAGCTACATATTATCGATGGCGGAAAGAGGACAAAATTTTCAAGAAAGAAACTGATCAAGCTATTCAGGAAGGAAAATTTTTCATAAATGATTTGGCAGAAAGCCAACTATTGTCTGCCATCAAAAACGGGAATATGACAGGAATTATTTATTGGCTCAAACATCATCACCCTGACTATACCAACAAACTGGAAATTACTACTAAACAATTAGAGGATGAAAAATTGTCTCCAGAACAAGAGGAACTCATTAAAAACGCATTACAAATATTACATAATGATAATGAAAAGCTTGAAGGATAAAATCATTAACGATCCGAAAGTAAGAAAGAAGCTAGCATGGGAAAGCCATTATTACTTCTTTCATATCTATTTTAGTGAACACATTACCTACCCAACTGCACCATTTCATGAAGAATTATTTCGCATTTCTGAGAATATTAAAAGTCAGTTCGATGAAGTAGTAACCTTTCGAGGTTCAGCCAAAACGACCATATTTTCTATGTCACTCCCAATATGGAGTATTTTAGGTAAACATCAACTGAAACATATTGTTCTTATTAGTAGAACTCAAGGACAATCGCGCCAACTACTCATGAATATCAGATCGGAATTAGAAAATAATGAACTTCTAAAACGAGACTTCAATCTAAAAATTGATTACCAAGAAGAATGGAGTGTTTCATCTTTAGTTCTTTCTCAGTTTGGAGCTCGTATTTCAACATATTCAGTAGGAGAAAGTATCAGAGGAGTAAAACACCGTCAGTATAGGCCACAACTCATCATTTGTGATGATATTGAAGATTTAAGTTCTATTAAAACAAAAGAAAGTCGAGATAAAACGTTCAACTTTATATCGGGTGAAGTAATACCTGCAGGAGATATGGAAACGAAAATAATAATGGTAGGCAATTTGCTACATTCCGATTCTGTCATGATGAGATATAAAGAACTAATTGAAAACAAAGAATTAGATGGTTCTTATCACTTTTATCCTCTCCTTAATGATGATGGCATAACTGTATGGCCGGGAAAATTTACAAATCAAAAAAGCATAGCGACATTACAAAGTAAAGTTGGCAATATTAAAACATTTCAACGGGAATATTTACTCAAAATTGTTTCAGAAGAAGACCAAATAGTCTTGCCTGAATGGATTAAATATTATGAAGAACTGCCACTACATCGTGCAGATATGCAATATGTAGCCCTTGGTGTAGATCTTGCGATTTCACAAAAAGATACCGCAGATAAAACAGCTTTTGTATGTGCATATATATACGGTGCAGAAGAAAATTTAACCGTTTATATTAGTCCATATATTATGAATAGACGGCTAACCTTCCTTGAAACACAACAAGAACTAGAAAAAGTTGTGGAGAGTATTGGAAATAAAAAAAGTATGCAAATAGATATTGAAGACGTAGGATATAAAAGAGCTGCGATAGAAGAATTGAAAAAAAGAACTATCAGGTAGAAGGAGTATCTGTGTTTCAATCTTCTAAAGCAGATAGACTCTCTATTGCTGCTTCTCTACTTCAAAATGGTAAAGTCTACTTTCCCCAAGGTTCAGATGCACAAACTCTAATCCAGCAACTAACTTATTTTGGGACTGAAAAGTATGATGACTTAGCAGATGCATTTTCCTTGCTAATGCAAAAAATTATTGAGAAAGATAAAAAATATACTGGACCATTCAAAATGAAAGGCTTTCGCCGACCTTCTGTAAACTATAGAACCAGTACTAGTAATTTCCGAAGAATTTATGGAGACTAATTATTCAAAATCAAATAATTCAGACAACTTTACCTCTAATGCCCTTGCAATTTTATATGCTGTTTTAATAGATATATTCCGACCAGTTTCAATATCCCAAAAATACTCCCTATGCAGACCTGCATCTTCAGCAAGTTTTTCTTGAGTCAACTTCTTTTCCTTTCTTATTTTTTCAATGTTTTCACCCAGTTTTTTGTATAGATGATTGTAGTTCATACGACTTAGCAAAAAGCTTACTAAGTCGACACATATTTATTTACTAGATATATCTAGCTTTTTTTCGATTTGTCCTGTATTATAGGGATAGATAATGCAAGATATATCTAGCATTATCTATTGATAAATTAAATTAGAGAGGGGGTGTATATATGAAAAAAATACTTAAGTGGGGAGGAATAGCGCTGGTAGTAATTATTATTATTGCTGCACTCAGTGGATCTGGTGACAAAAATAATAGCTCTGGATCGAATGGCTCCGGAACTAATAATGAAGCAGAACCGACCCCTACTCCAATGGTAATAGAAGCAAGAACTTTGGCTGACGCATTTGATGCTAATCAAGTTGCTGCTGAAAATGAATGGCAAGATAAATTTGTACAATTTACTGCTGAGATCAGTAATATTACAGATTCAGGACTATCATTTACAAACATCGCTACTAAAGAGTTCTCTTTAACTCAAATTAGCTGTAAAGTAAAAGATAAAGATCAACTACTACCATTAACGAATGGTCAAACTGTGACCGTTCAAGGTGTTGTTGGAAACCAAACAATTGGAGTAATTGAAGTTAAAGAGTGTGAAGTGATTCAATAAATAACGGATCCGTTATTTACTAAAACCCCTCGAAAGAGGGGTTTTTATTGCTATAATAGTCTGATTTATTTTATATCTATATATTTATGATTAATAACGATATTAAAAACATATTTACTAAAGAGCTAATGCCAGATTTAGAGCCTATTCTTCAGTATATTTTTATTGCATTAATATTTATATTTCTTACATCTTCTTATTTTGCTTACCACGGTTCTCAACTTGCTCAAGGTATTGCAATTGAATCCTTAAGTTTAACTTTTACTATTTTTATAATTGATTATATAAATGAACAAAGAGCTCGGAAAGAATTAAAGTCTAGACTAATCCGTCAAATTGGTAGTAGTGATAATGGACTGGCATTAAATGCTCTTGCGGAATTAAAAGCAAATAATTGGCTCGAACAAGATTGCATTTTTAAAGATGCATGGCTTCGTAAAGCAAATCTACAAGATGCAGTAGCATGGGGTGTAGACTTTAGCGGAGGACAATTAGAAGAAGCCAATTTTATAAAAGCTAATTTAACGAATTCAAAATTTATAGTTGTTGACTTAAGGTTGGCTATTTTCGATGAAGCCAAATTAATCGGCACACAATTTAAAGCGGACTTAATAAAAGCTTCGTTTAAAAATGCACACTTACAGCATTCCATATTTGATAGTTGTACTTTATATAAAACAAATTTTTCAGGAGCTAATTTACAAGGAGCAGTTTTTAAAAATTGTAAAACTGAAAATTTAAAACTAATAGGAGCAATTTATAACAGCAAAACTCAATTTCCTAAAAATGTAAATCCTGAAAAATTAGGTGCTAAATTTATTGAAAAATCAATTCCATTCATTGATAAAAGATATATGTAATATTTAAACTTGACTTCCTCAATCTTCTCTGGCCTCATTGTGTTGTATGAAACAACAAACAAAAGCTTTCATAGTATCTATAGAAATAACAATAAGTGGCTATGTGTATTATCACAGTTGGATCATTAATACCTTTAATCATTGTTACGCTGAAATTCTACTTGAGCAACACGTAGAAAATTTATATAAGGATCAAGAGTACGAATATAGTATTTCTGGTGTTTATGCAGTTGATAAGAAGGATATTGCCACCATTAAACAATTCATTCCAGCAATATGAGTGATACTATTGGATACTGTCTTTATGCCAGAAAATCATCAGAATCTGACGAGCGTCAGGCAATGAGTATTGATTCGCAAATAAAAGAGATGACCCTTATTGCCGAAAAAGAAGGAGCTACAGTCAAGGAAATAAGACAAGAAAGCCATTCTGCGAAGCAATCAGGACAAAGACCAGTGTTTAAAGAACTTATTGCAGATATCATGCTTGAGAGTTTAATGCTATCCTAACATGGCACCCGGATAGATTATCAAGAAATGCAGGTGATCTTGGAGTCATAGTAGATTTAATGGATCAAGGGAAATTAAAAGAAATTCGGACTTATTCCCAAACCTTCCGCAATACTCCAAACGATAAATTCTTACTCATGATCTTGTGTTCACAAGCAAAATTAGAGAATGACAATAAAGGAATTAATGTAAAAGAGGATTAAAAGTAAATGTGAGATGGGATGGAGACCTGGTCCTGCACCTCTTGGTTATTTAAATCGATCTTTAGGAGGCATGAAAGACATAATTATTGATCCAGAGAGCAGAGATCGTAAAAGGTGCATTTGACCGTGTTGCATATATGTACCATAGCTGTCGTATGGTAAAAGAATGGATGGATAAGCAAAAATTTACTACTAGGACGGGTAAAAGATTACCAACAGCATGGTTTATCTTATGTTAAAAAACCCATTTTATTACGGTTACTTTGAGTTTCCTTAAAAAGTGGTAAAATGGTATAAAGGATCTCATGAACCTCTCATTACAAAAGAAATATTTGATGAAACCCAAAAGAACTAAGCTTGCCAATGAAGAGAAAATGGGGATATAAATTCTTTATTTTTAAAGATATTTTTATCTGTGGAAATTGTGGTTCTAAGGTAGTAGGAGAGGAAAGGTACAGAAAACTGAAGTCAGGTGGTACTCATCACCATATTTATTATCATTGCTCACGATTTAAGAATAAAAATGTAAAGAACCTTATGTTAAGGAACGAGTATTATTGCACTACATAAATAAAATTATTGAAAAAATGGATGAAAAAGATATACGGATACCTGAAAAGCTTCAAATCACTATGAATGATTATAAAAAACATGTCACGGATGCTATTTACTTAAATACTGACAAATTCATAGAAGACATTAATATTGGAGTGAAAGATTTTGCAAAATATATATTACGA
The DNA here is from genome assembly GCA_016700135.1 of Candidatus Roizmanbacteria bacterium. Taxonomy (NCBI): domain Bacteria; phylum Candidatus Roizmaniibacteriota; species Candidatus Roizmanbacteria bacterium. The sequence continues at coordinate 440,734 of CP065004.1, read as the reverse complement.
GAAGGAACACCAAAAGCAAAACATGACTTTATCAAATATCTGCCGATTTCAAGACGATTACGTAATAAAACTTTAATATAGAAGTGCGTCATTTATACAGTAAAGTCAGTCGTCCATCCCTATGGATATGTATCAAGAATGAAAAATTAATCTGAACAATTAATGCTAATGTTATTAGTATAGCGGGATATGTCATAGTTAAAATCTCCTTTCCATTTTGTAAAAGGTTTATAATAATTTTTGATTGGACTAATATCTGAATCTCTGTTCTCTTATCCTGAATTCGACACACAGATGGATTCGAACCATCAAACGACGACGATGACTTTACTGTATAAATGTGAAAGTGCTTAAGAATATTAATTCTACCATTAAGTTGAAGAGCTTACTATGAGGACAATAAATCTACCTCTAAGTATTTATATGATTGAGGCGGAATAAAATTATCGAAATATTCATTTGGCTCAACGGGATTTTTAAATATATCTATTTTATCAATCTTTATCGCATATCCTTTTTCTCTATCTTCAAAATAGGTAAAGAAGTCTTCTTTAGAGATACCAGAATGATCTTTACAAGTCTCCCATAAATTATAAGGATGATCTTCAATAATCGTTTCAATTGTAAAATATCCGACAATCTTTTTTACTGGACTAGAACAATATATATACACCCTCCAAGGAGATTTATTCTTAAAAATGATTTTTCTAAATTCATACTTCTTAATACTTTGCACTATCTTATCGACATACTTAGGTTTTATCGACAGTAAAACGTTCATAAATTTGAGCTTTATTCTTAATCTCTAAATATTTTTGATGATCTATTTTCATTATAGACTGAGGTGCAGCTTTTAGTAAAGAAGAATCACGTAAGAGCTTGAGATCCATTGGCTTATTGAAATAAAAATGATGTCTAAATAAAAGCACAAGTGCTTTTTTTCTCGCAAGTTCTTCTAATTCAGATAAGCTGTAGACAGTTCTTTTACCGACTTTATTTGCAATTTCTGTAGCTTCATCTTGATTCGTATATACTTCTTGAATTACACCAATGGATGTAAGTGCTTTTAAAGTATCTGAACAATAAAAAAGTATAATATCCCCTTCCTGTAGACCAGTAATTCTTGAATTACAAATATAGGCTTTCTTAACTGTATTCTGTTCTACAATGGAGTTGCTATATTCTGCCAAAGCAAGCTGACGATCATGTTTCCCGACGAATAATCTATCATGGTACTCTGGTTTGATTGGAACAATATATTTATTTACTTCTGGCCCATCGTAATATGTAGGGAACAAATACCTACTGATATCTTTTCTAGTCGAAAACTCTTTAGTTAATTCTAGATATTTGATAAATATTGGTTCCCCAGTACTGGCTTTTTTTGATTTTTCTATAAATCCGATAGATTTAATTAGTGATACAAGCCTATCATTATCCTCTATAAAATGAGTTAAATATATTTCAGGAATATTTTTTTCTACAGCGTAATCAATTGCAATTCTTAAAAACAACTCGCCGATTTTTTTACCTGTATCATTCACTTTTAATGTACATATCTTCAATCGTTTAGCTTTTTTAATTGCTGGAGTACTATCATCGATGGGTTCATTTTCTTCTTTTATTACTAAAAGAGAAGCTATGGTTCCATCAGATAATTGATGTACAAAGCCTTTTCTGCCTTCTTTAGAAATCTTTTCCCACCAATCTTTAAACTCAGGATATGATGATTTTAGTGAATCGAAAAATGTATCATCAAAATTTAAGGTTGATAATGGAACTTCCTGCAAATGTATTGGTGTAGCGACATAGGAATAGAATAGATTATTAAAATATCTATTTGCTTCAATAATATTCATTACCTTATCATCTATTCCGATACGACTTGCTTTACTCAATAATCCCTTATCCTCTGTGATTAATAGATTTACTGCATTTCGCTTTATACAATAAAGTAAATTATCATCAATCTTGTCTTTCCCTTTTAAACTCCCTAGTTCAGGGAATTGACTAATGTCAGATAAAATTTTTGGAGATTCAAGTTGTGAATATGAAGATATTTTTGATAGTGAAATTTTTCTCCTTTCTTGATTAGTATCCTTTTCAATCTCTTTTATTGTTAACGGATGAATAAGGAGATTTATTTTATTATCTTGAGCTATACGGAACAAATCTTGGCATTTTTTATCCAGAATTGTATTATTTTCCCGATCTATAACAATATTTGTATCTAATAAAGCTCTCATTAAGTACTATATATATTTTTTCTGAATTTGAATTATATTGTCCTGTTAATATATATTCAAAATAGTATAACAAAACGTATCAATTTCGACTATAGGAATAATTGGTTCGAATCCTAACTAGGGTCAATCATGTTCGATTTAGACTTTGCTGTCAATATAAAATGAGCTTTATTGGTATCTCGATGAGTTTAGAACCGATGAAGAAAATTATGGAAGTGTTTTGACTATAGCTTACTGTAATAGTCTGATCTTTACTGTCACTCCCGTCCGAATCCAGTTTTGCTGCCCAGCTTGGATTCGAACCAAGATAAACAGATCCAGAGTCTGTTGTCCTACCGTTAGACGACCGGGCAAGGTAAGCACTATTTTACCACATGTTCATGCTTTCGGAGAAGTCCAAATACGACAGGGAGCAGTAGAAAATTCTGCTGCAGTGTCAGCCAGTAGTGATCAAACATACCGGTAAGCAGAAGCACAAAGAGTACAGCGTGTACTTGCGGATTACTGAAATACACTTTTATATACCGCAAAAACACATAAGAAATGAAAAAAAATACGGGTATGCCTGCCTCTGCTATAAGGAGTAAAAAAACATTATGAACAGGCTGCAAAAAAACATATGTATAAGGTATCGGGAATACAGACTGTGCATACAGGTAGTTCCCGAGACCGGCTCCCGTCCACGGGTATGACGTGATAATTTTTACGGCTGAATCGGTAAGCCACACGCGTTTTTGCAACGATTCCGTATCCCCTTGTGTGCCGAAAATAATGATTGCCAGTACGAGCGGTACCGTCACTCTTGAGAGTGTACACACCGTGCAATTTTGGAGATTCCGGATGGCATAATATGCAGACAGGAGAAGTACCCCCAGGATGGCTACTTTTGAAAAAGACAGGACAATGAGCATCATACATATTCCCAGAAAAAGGTACTTCCAGATGCCTGCCGATTTCGGAGCGTAAAGGACAAAAGCATACAGCAGCAGGTAGAAGCCGGCAAGAGAATTCGGGTGAGAGAATGTCCCGTACCCGCGAAGTACTTCTACACCTGAAATGGCTACTTTTGCTATCCCCGGTGTGGAAAGTGAAAAAGAACGTTCTCCCAAAAAATATGCTCCTCCCTGCACAGAATGGCCCGTCAGGACATGATATAGCGCTATACTCAGTTGAGTGAGCGCAGCTGAAAAAAGTATTTTTAACAGCAAGGGGGCCGGTATTTCGGATTTGCGAAAAATGAAGAACAAGAAAAGTCCTTCAATTACCTTTGCCGTCCGATATAGTGCGATGACAGGCTGTATTGCCGTATCTATCTGAATAAGCACAATTAACAGAGAAGCAAAGACCAACCATTTGATTTGTGTATATTTTATTATCTCATCACGTATGGTTTTCCAGTGTACGGCAATGAGCATGCAGACTAAGAGATCGGTCATATATAAAGCCGGAGCCAGATAGTCAATACGGAGACCGTCAATGTATGATATCGGGAGAAAGAAAAAAGTACCGAGCTGGACAGGAAGAAAAAACAAGAAAACGTACAAAGCGTACTTTCTAATACGATCTGACTTTATCTGAGTGAATAATGTATTCATCTCAACTTACTCCAGCTGGCGTCCTTCCTGTGTGATAGTAGAGAGGTAAGGCACAAGGTCATAATAGTACTCAGGATAGAACACGACATACAGCGATGCTCTTTGGTAATCCGCAACAGGACGATATCTTTTAATATTGGTGAGCGGTGTATTTGAGATCAGATTTCCGACCACTTTCAGAGGTGTTGTGCTGGTTGCTGCGCCGTATGCGAGATCGAAGTTGTTGGCGATAAACACCCCGTTCATTTCATTTATTGAAGGATTTACATTGATTTGACCTGTGACAATGAACCCCCAGGATCTTCGCGCCTGATTGAAGTTGTTCCCGGGGGCACTCTGAATTGTCAGATTGCCCTGGACGATTAACACCATGTTGTCTCGGGAAGGATTGATGGTGTTGTTTTGAAGGGTCAGGTTTCCCTGAAAAATATTGATTTTATTTGATTCCAGATCATTGATATTGGTTATCGTTTTTATTTCCTTTTTAGCTCTGGCATAAGATAGGAAAGATCCGAGATTGGAAAGATATCCTTTGTTTGCAGAGTATGTGAGCTTTGCCCAGTTTTTCTGGGATACAGCCGGGACGGTAGCTCCGTTACCAGGACCAAGATCAATCCCGCCCCCTGATGTTACCAGCCCCACCCCATCCGGTTCAGCTGCCTGGCGAATATTCAGGAGTGGTTGGTTTGTATCATAAGCGTCATAAGGGAGGGTATTCACCGGAATAAAGTTGACGATCGCCCCTTGTTTAGTAAAGGATGCCTGTTTTAGTCGATACCAACCGATATACTCCCAATAATGCCACCAAAGGTCGCTGTATCCGCCGGCAGGAGAATTGAAAGTAGCGGCATTTCCCATAGTTATACCGCTTGTATGGCAATTTGTAGCATTGAAACAAAGAGTATATCCGACGGCGTAGTTTACGGCAGGTTGTGTCACTGATACCGTATAGGTGGGCTGCGGATCAAGATCAAGAAAGTAATAGGGGTTAGCAGTCGTCGTGGCTATTGTTGTTGCGCCATTTGCAAGAGTGACCGTCTGATTATCGGTTGACGGACTGGTATAGTTTCCTGGCATTTTGACTTTAAAACCCTGAATGTCGGTGGTAGCCAGAACCATCTGTACATTCAGATGGTATCTCCCGCTAGAGTCATCCTGTAAATCAGAATTCGGAATTGTCACCCGAGGCCCGACTCCGGAAAATGTCTCGCCGTCTCCCGTATCGATATATGTCCATTCCGTCAGATTCGGGTCATATGGAGGATATGTCCATACATCAATATAGACAAACTCGTTCGGAGGTAATGTGTCACAGCGATATGTTCTAATTTGAGCAGTCGCTAGGTTGTCCCGACAAATCCATCTCCTCCAGTTGCCGCTACCATCAACCCAGTTGTCCATAGGTGTATCCGGGAGATCAGGTCGGCCTACTTGTACAGGTGCTCTCTCGGGAGGCGGACGGCATCCTGAAAGCTGTACTGTCTGTCCTCCGTCAGGGGCGTTCGTAGCCCATATATTGCCGTTTTCATCATAAAAACGCACATTCAGATAGTGCCGATCATCTTGTGTCCCACACTGTCCTGCAGCAGAGACGCCTTTAGCATAGGAAAGGGCAAGCGACGATACAAGAAGGAAAAAAAGCACCCGCACTACTCGATTAGCTTGCTTATGCATACTTATTATAATAGCAACTAAAATGTGAAAAAACCACATTCACTGTATACTTTAAGTCAATGATTACAAAACTTCGCGTCATTTTGTTTTATCTTTTTTTGTTTCTCCTGTATCTTCTCAATTTGTGGGGATTATTCCTGGTGAGAACAACACAATGATACTTCTTTATATTACTCCTTTTTGCTTTTTTAGTACGTATATCCGATCCAAAGTACAGATACGAATTCTTTATAACTTGGGATTATTAATGATCCTTTTTATCATTACAACACTGTTGTCAGCAATTTATGCCGTACATATCCAGACAGCATTTGAATATTTCCTCTATATAGTTTCTTTTTTTTTTGATATTTATCTATGTTTACAACAATGCAAATCAAATACAGAAATACGTAGTCCCGTTTATTGTGGTATCTTCACTCCTCAGCTTGTTGTATAGCGGATTATTATTAACGGAGCATCCTATCTTTTCTAATATAGTACCAACTCATGATGATCAGCTTATCTATCGCGTAGTAGATTTAACACATTATCCCCAAGGAGTATTTGTATTCTTATTGCTGATAATTTCCTTCGTATATATGCGCCATAGGCGAACGACAGCATCTATCGTATCAGTATTTTTATTATCGATACTGTTGTGGCTGAGCTATCTGCGGTCAGCGTATCTTGGGATGTTGGTAGTTATTATGGTCGATTATCTCACGAACAATGCTGTCTTCAAGAGCATCAGAAACTATAAAATTTCACTGCTAGTAGCGCTAGTAACAGTCCTATTTCTTCTCATTCCGTTTGCAGACCAAACAGAAATCCCGGTTATTTCTCAACTTCGTACAGTTGTCATCCGTGACGAAACAGCTTTTCACTATAAAGATTTTGATAACGGAAGAATAGGGTTTATTACGACAGCACTGCAAGCCATTCGAGAACGCCCTTTAACAGGCTATGGTGGAGGGAATTTTTACTACGCCAGTCTTTATTATTCTAAAAACATTGATTATGTCGTCAGCACAAGCCATAACTTATTTATCGATATCGCTGCTGAACATGGGATCGTTTCGTTTCTGACGTTTGCACTCATCATATTTGTGGTGACTCGTAAGGTAATCCGTCAAATGCGCAGGAAACGAGTTATTAATAATGTAATCGGCTCAGTTTTTATTGGATTGTTTGTCCTCTTTGAATTCAATTATTATCACCTTATGGCATTTTTGTTTGTATTCTTTTTTATTTGCGGAGCTCTTTTATACGAAGAAAAAGCATCTATTCATGGTTCGATACTATTGAAATCAGTATCCTTCCTTGTTGCTCTATTTGGTGTAGGAATATTCGTATCTTCGTACGTAAATGCGCGGGGGAATTCTTCTTTGGCGTTACGGCTCTATCCAATAAATGATAAGGGGTATCGTTATCAGATTGCGGATTTATATAGAAATCAGAAATTTAATCAAATGGAGATATTAATTAACAAGTATGCGTATCTCTATAGAGATGTCCCTTTTGATATGTCATTTCTTGGAAGATTCAATTCGTCAATAGGAAATAATTCAAAAGCATTGCAGTACTATCTATCAGCACTAAATCGCGCCCCCCGGGATACCGGCTACGTAGTAAAGGTGTTTGAATTAATGTCGCTTGTCCGCTCAGAAGAAGATGCACGGTCATATGTTGAGAAGCATCTGCGGGAATATACGATTCTTTATCCCGAAATGCAGTTTGAAGATAGAGATTGGTTTTCAGCTTGGTGTCATGCGAACAATCTTGACTGCTATTATGAAAAATCGGTAAGAAATCAGTAGTAACTAATATATATAACTATTCTAATTTTCGGGAAGCATTATTTTAATGTATCATGATAAAGATAGATAAACAGATTTTCTTTATTGCTTTATGAAAAAAATATATTTTTTACCTGCTGTGATCGTTCTGTTATTGATTGTGATTGTAGTGGAAGCAGGAATTATTCTATATAGAAAAGGAAATGCTTCAGGGACTGTAGGCAGCAAACTCAGTACCGCATCGCCTATACCGAAGCCTGAACAAAAAGGAAGGCAGGCTGTCTATATCGCAGAAACTGCCGGTCTGGAATCCGCATCAGCTTCCCTTGTGTACAGGGGGACTGTACTGGGTTTGAGTAAGAATGATTCATCTCAGATAGCAGAACTGACCGTGAAAGTTGTTGGTGTGAAGGAAGAGGTTTCGTTTTACTTCGATCAGGCAACCATCGATAAAACTGTTATTCTAACTTCCGAGGACGAAAAGCAGCCTGCGACATATGAGAAGATGCAGGAGTTGATCACGGCGGGTACCGTAATCCGAATAATATTTGATTATAATATTCTAAGTAATTCGGCGAGCTCTATCAGTTTGGAACTGCTTTAAAGCTATGCAAAAAAAGAAATTTATTCCACCGTCGGTATCTGTCGAGGAAATACAATTAAATCTGTTCTCAAGGTATCACGACGATACGTTACTTGAGGGTTTACTTATGAATGAGGTATATGCCGCAAGCAACAGCCTGTATCTGCCGATTATTTATTCGGATAAGTCGTTAAAGGTTTCTGTGAAGCCTCTCAAGAACTCAATTTCACGAGTGATGAAGTTGGAGCCGGTTACGTACACATGGAAAGGGACTTCAAAGGAGTCGGCAGGGCTGATCGCCCAAAATGTTCGGGATGTTCTCCCGGAGTCTGTTGTTGAAACATCCGGCCTGTTGAGGGTAGATTATGCCGGCGTAATATCACTTCTTGTGCAGGCGGTCCAAGATCAGCAGAAAGAGATTGATTCTTTAAAAAAACGTCTTACTGATAAGAGCTGACTAATCCTTCAATAGTTTTTATAGCAGTCTTCTTCGGAGTTTCAAGAATGTAGTGATCTACAAAAGCTAAAAATTCAAAAAGATATGTTATATTTTTTTTTGTGAGACCGTTTCTTATGAGTTGGTCAAGAAGCTTTTTACTAGCCTCTGTAGAAGAGATTTTCTGTAATTTGGTTTTTTTGCTTTGAGACAGATAGAATAATGCCCGAATCGGCATTTTTGAATCTGGGATCTTTTTATAACGTTTTTTTTCCAAAGGAAGCTGAAAAGCGTACCACTCCCGTTCAATTTTCCTGACAATCACCATATCGTCTGCATAGGGACGATATTTTTGTGAAAGGTTATCTACGATGGTAGATTTTCCGATCCCGTTCGGACCTAAAAACAGAAATGCATGCTGATCGTCTGTGATTCCGGAGGAGTGAAGTATGAAACCCTTTCGGGACCCGAGAATCGATTGTAAGATTAATTTTAAGAAGAATTGGAATTGAGCAATACTTACATGATAGTGGATTTTTGCCGAGTCCTCTCCAATGCTAAAGGTTTCCAAGAAGTAGTTAATACTGGTTCCTTTCCTTATTTGCTGTTTTACAAATCGGTATTCTTCATCAGCAACGTAGTAAATGGTGAAATCCGGTTTCTTCTTAAAATTCCTAACAATCTCCATCTTATAGAACGTAGAGATTTGATCCGAGAGCGCTTTTAAGATATCAGGATCAGCTATTCGTGATAAATCGATAGCAATATATATAGCGGCAGTATTCAGGATAATTACGGAGTTCTTCATAGAAATGTACGGAGTAATTTTTTACATCTTGTTGTAACGTAATAGTATACAAGCCATACCATCATGAAAATGACTGCAGGTTGTAAAAAAACGAGTATTTTTTTGTACCATGGATTATATGAAAGAATATATAGATGTGTAAATAATAAGATCCCGGCGCGGGTAGCGTTGTATTCTTCATAAATATGCTCTGTGAGAAAGTAGTTTTTTAAATAATTACATTGAGCTTTGCCCGGTCGTATTTTATTCAAGAACCATTGTGGAATACTTGTTGCCGGAAGGTATTTTTCTAAACTTATAAATGTTCCGTAAATATATCCTTGCAGACGATACTTGTGAATGATAGAAAAAACAGATTTCCAGAATCCGTGACGCTTTGCTCGTGGAATTGATTGAATTAGCGCTGCGATTAGGTTTAGTCGATGAAGACTTTTAAAATTATGATGAAAAAAATGTAGAGAGAGATATACGAAGAGATACTCATCAGTAAGCAACTGACATTTAAGATCGTGTTCCTGAAAAGTGACGGTATTGTTAAAAAGTTCCTTTGTGAATCCGTCAATGTAGCTCTGATGATATAGAGGGTTGAGTGTTCCGATCTGAGTCATCATAAATACAGCTTCATAATGGATATCAACTGCGATATTAAATCCTTCAAATTTCTTCATACATGTTTCTTCGATAGATTTGTTCATAAGTCTTTCGTGGGTTGGTGAAAGGAAATCATATCGTCTTTTAAAACCGAGATCATTCAGTATTTTCATAAGTACGTCTCTATCTGTGGGAGAAATAAGAATATCAAAATCAAAAAAACCTTTTCGCGGGTGTTCCTGGTGATATTTTAGATGCAGAGGGAGTCCTTTTAGCAATACATAGGAGATCGTATGGCGCTCCATTTCCTTAATCACGGAATGTATATGTTGGTAATATATTGAAGACTGGAGGAGGTAATAGGTTTCAGGGATAAACGTTACTTTGCCTCGTTGTACTTTATTTACAACACCGATGATTGATTCAGGCAAGAGCGGCTCGTCAATTTCTAAATTATTATCTCCCTTTGTAATAATATAATCCGAAGTTTTATATATAACTCTATGGGTGACATAAAGGTTGTTCTTTTGGGAGATGATTATGTCATTCAGTTTGATTTTTTGATAAGGAGTTTTTTTGTAATAAATAATATCTCCGTTGTGAAGAATCGGGTACATGCTGTGGCCGAATGACTTAATGTGATCGGTAGTTCTTAGATCAATTGTTACATTATTTTTTGCAGACATGTGAAAAATAGTATACTATACCCGATATGGCTGAAAAGAAATATGAAATCAGAAAGGGAGCTATTGTTCAGAAGGTTCCGGAAGGAATAATTATTTTTGATGCTGGAGAGTCAAAACTCTATACGTTTAACGAAACGGGTTCTATCATTTTTCAGTCCCTGAAAGAAAAAAAAACATTGGTGCAAATAATAGCTTCATTAACGAAGGAGTACGAGATATCAAATAACAACGCCAAAAAGGAGGTTAAGACATTTATCCAGTCACTGGTCAAGTTACATATAGTTGAGAGCGTATGAAGAAATCAAAATATAAACTCAAAAAAGACCTCGTTGTCCAGCAGGTGAATGAGGAGGTATTTATCTTCGACGGTGAAACCTCAATTTTGCATACCCTCAACGAAACGGCTGCTGATCTTTTCAAGCAGCTAAAAAAAGGTGCGACTTTTAGTGATCTTGTAAAATATCTGGTCGATGAGTATGAAATTAATCAGGAGAAAGCCCTGAAAGATACGAAAGAGTTTGTAGACAAACTTATGAAGAAAAAATTACTAATCGAAAAGAAACCCACAAAATCTTCTCATGCATAAGCTGCCGATTATTCCCGGCGATCCGACGATTATTCAGTCAGTACATTCAGTAAGCGTTATAAAGGAATGTTCTTTTTCAAGTGTACTGAATACTGTCCTCCATCAGGGTGAAGCCGTAGTCGTGTCTATTCCTGAAATGTTTCATACAAAAGTTCTTGATTTGATTACGCTCGCACATCGAAAAGCCAGTCTTCCTGCACAAAAGAACTGGGATTCTGAACCTGCGTATTCACGTGTTCTTGTATTTGATAAAAAAACAGATTCTTGGACGTTCTGGGGAACCAAGCAGTTTGCAGCTGTACCGTTCGGAGATAAACTTGCCGAATATCGAGAAGAGGATAACCCGGAGGTAGAAGCGCTTCATGACTGGCCATATTACTCGGGGAAGCTGCTTCCGCAAGCCATATGCATTATAAATAGCGGAAAAGGAGTGGGAGCAACTTCTGTTATACACTCTCTTGATATGGATTTTTTTCCGGAGGATACGACTCCTAAACAAACCTTAATTTTTTCTCCCGGTACTGCTTTTGCAGATCTGAAGCATAAATCTCGGGAGCAGTTTGGAGGAGGTATTTCATTTAAAGGTCAGTATCCGCACGCTGTTCTCCTTAACTCTAGCGAAAAACCGTCATTCCTGTTGTCAGAAAAAGGAGATAATTATTACGTGAAGGATAAAAGCCTTCATATCGTAGTGCATCATGAGTACACCTTTTCTCGTGTTGAAGTGGCAGTGGGGGATACCAAAGATACAGGAATATTCAATAAAGATGGGCATTTCGGAACATTGGGAAGTGCTAAGTTAAAGATTGATTTACTCAGTAGAAACCATGTTCAGAATCTGGCACAGAATCTGAATATTCCTCCGCAGGGTGTCTTGAAGGCCTCTGCAAACAAAAAGTTATCTGTTTCACCGGGAGATGAGTTTATTATTTCCGCAAAGATAGATCCCGCCTATGTGATGGGTGTCAGGATACAATAAATCATATGTTTTTTCGGCATAATCCCTTTTATTCCGTTATTGTTTTGTCAGATACACAACTCTATGCGTCGAAATATCCTGAAATTTTTTCAGCACAACTGGATTGGATATTGAAGGAAAAGGAGAAACTAAACATCCGATTCGTTTCGCATTTGGGGGATATCGTTGATGATAATTCAGCGGATCAGACACAATGGCACAAAATGGCGGCAGAACTGTCCAAGCTTGATGGAGTTATTCCTTATGCTTTGGCGCCCGGGAATCATGATGCTGATTTTTATGACGATGAACAAGTTTCTTTCCAGACTTATAATCATTTTTTCCCGATAAAGAAATTCCGAAAACAATCATGGTACGGAGGAGGATACCTCGGGAATCAGAATAGTTATCAGCATATTGTTGTTGACACATTCTCTCTCCTTTTTATTCATCTGCAGATTGATCCGTCAGATAAGATTCTGCAATGGGCTGACAACATCTTGAAACGGCACCGTGATACAATGGCCGTAATTGCGACACATGCATTTGTCTACGACGATCTGCCGTACCGGAGCGATATATCTCATTATGGCGGTCTCGGTAATGCCGGTGAGGATATCTGGCATAAACTTATCAAGACAAACTGCAATATCCGTTTAGTTCTCTCCGGTCATTTTCATACACAAACGGGAGAGAATTATATAATGAGTGCTAATACGTGCGGAGAAGCAGTTCATCAAGCCGTACAGAATTTTCAGGATCTCGAAAAAGGCGGAAACGGGTTTTTACGGATTTTTCAGTTCTTTCCGAACAAGAAAGAAATCAAAGTCTCAACATATTCTCCCTATATAAAAAAATTTAAACGGGGAAGGAAAAGCAATTTTATGATTCGTTACTGATGAAATTACCGAAACTCACAAGTAAACAACTACAGAGAATGTTAATAGAGCGAAAGCTTGAAGACCTTTCAGCCTTGAAATGCATTGAGTCTTTTTTGAAGGAGAAGCGGGGATATGTTTTCCGCATGCCTCAAAAAGGAGAATCGGTAATCCTCACCGTATCCGGTGGTTTGGACTCTACTATACTTTGGGGAATGCTTCTTGAAGAGTATCAGATGCAGGTCTACCCTGTTTTTTTCCGGAGAGGACATAAGCGCATCCAACGGGAAGAAAATGCAGTACGGTTCTTCTCTCAGTTTTTCCAGAAAAAATATGCTAAGCTTTTTCAGACAGTCCAGTACTTGGATGTTCCTATGCCTCCGAAAGAGATCAGATGGAAGATCACCGAGCATTCTCAGGAGGTTGTAAGTAGTGACACAAATCAGAGGAAAGGCTTACCTCTTTACAGCGGTCTTTTAGCCCTGAATGCTGCCGAGTATGCGCTTTTTCTTCAGGAAGAAAAGAATGTATCAATCCGCACGATCTTCTCTGCATTCGTCACGTCAGACGGAGAAAGTTTGAAGTATGAGACGCTGACGGCGATGCGAAGCGTGATGCAAAATCTTTGCATTTTGACCGGTGACATGAACTGGCAGTATACATCCCTTGCTTTAGAGAAAGAACTCGGATTTTTTTGGGACAAAGATATTTTGATACGTTGGGCTACTGAGAAAGGATATCCGCTCGAAAAAATGTTTAGCTGTATCAGTCCGATAAACTACAAAATTCACTGCGGCAGATGTTATTTCTGTCAGTATAGAAAACAAAGTTTTCTCCGGGCGGGTATCTCTGACCCGACTGAATACAAATTTCATTCCCGCGGACCGCTTGCATATTCCTGATCCCATCGGGGCATGAAAAACAAGGGATACAACAAGTATTCTTTGTTGTTTATCGTATATTTTCGGAGATGCAGCCCATATCGTGTACAGAATGATTGAGGAAGCGCTTCATGTACTAATATGGCGGCATGGAGTGAATCGCTGTCAGTTATTACTCTTGCATCCGGAAATTTTCTTCGCACTTCGCTTATTATCCTATTCTTGCGATGTATTTCTTTCTTAAGGATACGGGAAAGTTTGGTAAATCCATACTGATGGATACTCATCCAGGCTGCTATTGGAGCAATTCCGTTTCGTGAACCGAGGAGAGTGCTGTCACCGGTTGACAGGTAAGGGATAGTCGTTTTTATCGGTCCCGCCAATTCTTTTCGGTAGAGAACAAATCCTGCCGGCATCGGGACGCCGAGAGCCTTATGAAAGTCAACGACAACCGTATGGATTTCCTGAGAGAAATAGGATCTATAGTCATTCTTAAGAAACGGTATGGTAAGGCCGGAAAGTGCGGCATCGATCCAAAGGAAATACTCAATACCCATTTTCTCTTTCAACCGGCGTAGTTCCTGAACAATTGTTTGAACGTCATCATTTGTCCCTCCGACTGTGTATCCGAGAGTGAGAGGTATAAGAAATTTTGAAATACCTTTTTTCTTTAATTTGACGACTGTTTTTATGAGTTTGTCGGTATCCGTGTTCCAATCTTTGGTATTGACCGGGATGGATTGAACGGTTAGACCGGTTACGTCTGCTGCCTTGAAGATAGAGTAATGGGCGAGGTCATTGGCAAGAAGTATGATAGGAGATTTCACGGGTTTCTTTTCAAGATATTTACGTCCCAGCCATGCAGAAAAAATATTTCCTTCCGTCGCACCGGATGTCATATATCCTCCATATGCGGCAGGGTTTTCGAAATATAAATCAACCATTTTTTCGATAAGATCAAGTTCGATTGCGGCTGCTGTATGCCGAAGGCTTTCAGGTTCTTCAGTCCAGTTTCCGATGTTATTGGAGGAGTATTCCGCCAGCCTTTTCCATACTGTGACCGCGTGAGGATTCGGATACAGATACATCTGTCCGATATTTTTTATCTGATGCTCTGTCTTAAGTTTTTCCGCGATCTCATGGAGTATCCCGTTAAGAACATTTGTGGGTAGCGGTTTTTCAGGGAACGTACTCTTTTTGTACTCCGTCAGAAGTTCTTGAACCATCTCGTGCTCACCAAGTTGTGACTGTATATATATTAAAAAGAGTACAATTTCCTTATTACTCGTTATTGATCGTGCTTTTTCCATCAAGACCTTCGCTTTTGTCAAATTGCCTGAAAGTAGCTCCACGAGGCCCAGGCCAAAGATTGCATAAATATTTTGAGGATCAATTTGCTGCAGTCGGGAAAATTCTGTTCTTGCACTTCTCAAGTCACCTTTCAATATGAACAGAGGACCGTCAGTCATGAAAAAACTTGCGTATGTCGGATTCAGTGCTAAAGCAGACTGATAATATTTTTTCGCCTGCTGCAATGTATTATCTTTGAAATATTTCCAGAACGAAGTAAAAAAATTTCCAGCGATAATTCTTTGATGAATACTGTCCTTTTGAGTTCCCAAAATATGTAAAATCTGATCTCCGAAATGGCGATATCTCATAGGAGTCCAGCCTCCGGTTGTCGAGTAGCAAAGAGTAGTCAATGCGGCACTTTTTACCAACGGTTTTATTGTCTTTGCAAAATACTCAGTAGAGATCCACGGCGATCTTTTGCCAATATTACGTACCCGATCGGCCGTAAGACAGGAAGAAAAAAACATAAAATCGAGATCAATATCGATGACATATGGTTCTTCGATAGTCTTCGGTAGTAGTCCTAAGGGGCATACGATCAAGCGAGTTTGGTCAATAAGTGTCGTTAGTCCTGATTTTGCTTGTACTATTTCTTCGTGAATCCCTGCAGAACGCAGTTTTTGTTTGATCGCTTGCCGCTTGCTTGTAAACTGTTTGCCGCTTCCCGGCACTATCCAGTAGATCGTTTTTGCAAGATGTTCTTTAACTGCATGCTTTAGATAATTCCCGATATGAAGTCCGGCACGATCGTTTCTGTAATCTAAATGTGCGTCTATATGCAAAACAATTGCATTTTTGATGTTGTGATCTTTCCACAGTATATAAGCCTCATCGTTGTTCTCAATGGTTTGAATGATGGGATGAATCTCTGACATACGGATTATGATTAGGCTATAATGGGTCTGATTATTATACAAGGATCTATGAGTACTTTTTATCTGAATATTATCGGCTTTTCAATTAAAGTCGTTATGATCAAGCCCCGTTTTACGGTGTTTCTTCGCGACAAATTGCAGCGAGAGATAATGATGCTTTTTCGCGACTTTGTCTCTATGGAAAAGCCCAAAAAGGTTGATTATACGATTGAGTTTCGGGAAAGCAATATCATGAGTGTCATTCCCGGTATTCAAAGCAAATTTCACTTTATCAATCTCTATGAGCAAAAATCTCCGAATCGTATCCGAACTTATTATTCCATAAGCACGTCTCAATTTCATTATATTATTACGGAAATTCTGAGTATTCTCATAAAAGATACCGGATTTTTTCAGCATGCATCAAGCATTATTCACGAAGGAAGAGCATATCTTTTTTTAGGAAAATCCGGGGCGGGGAAGACTACAATCAGTACACTCCTACGGAAAAAGTTCCACCGTTTTGCTGATGATTTGTCCTGATTAAAGATTGGGAATACCTTCCATTGCTTCCAAAATCCGTTATGGGAAAGGAATTGGTGGCTAACTAAGCATTCGGAAAGCTATCCTCTCAGGAAAATCTTCTTTTTGAGAAAATCGAGCGAATGTCAAAGTCACAAAACTGGAAGACAATAAGCAGATACTGAATTTATTTTTAGGTGATTTTACTTATGACGGTGTGCAGGTAAAAGACAAAATGGAAATATTTCTGAAGTTTGTAGCGGAGTTTAATCACTTTTATTACCTTGATTTCCCCAAGGACGAGGAAAAGGTTATATCATTTTTCAAAAACGGAGACATCTTACATTAGCGTTGGTTATGTACCAGTACATTTTCTGCAAAATAGTTGTGTTCTTCTCCTTCCAGCTCAAGATTGTATACTGTCTCTACTGCGGAATAAGACTCGATATCGGAAATTTCCACTTTTTCACCTGTCGGTGTAAGCAGCCAATCTCCTACCTTTATCTCGTGGGCTCTTGTCCATCTTTCTCCGTTTACCCAGAACGGATGTTCTGCGGTTGTCTTGATATTCCCGTTGATGATAAAGTACTGTACTTTTGCATCAAGATGAATAATTTGCTCCATGACTTTGCTCTCAGTCAATCTATTCTCATCAAGATTGTATGAAGTCACCGTGTCTCCTTCTCGAATATCTCTTATCGATTTCGTATTGTTGCCGGGAAGGAGTACTTTCGTATAATCAGGGAAACAGCTACAAGAGCCGGACCGTGCAAGAATCCTAACATCCATCATACCGGCAAGAAGATCCTCACCGTCATACATTCTTTTACTGTAAAAAAAATTACTCTTGATTTTTTTTGAAGTGATTTTCGGCTTCGAATAATTATGAATTTTTGTTCGCATATAAATCGTTATGAATGATATTAGTTTATTTTGGTTATGACTGTCTTAATTCTATTAAATCCCCAAGATTTGGTCAAGAAACCATCCTGTCCTGCAGCCTCATTCGGAATAGAGACGGTAGCATCAATAGTATCCTCAACAACAATCGTGTCTCCTACCTTAAGGATGTCCGTACTTGCAGTTTGAATTTCCTCATCAAGGTCGATGAAAACATTTAGCCTTTTCAGATCCTCTTCACTGAAGTTGAGGGTGATTCCAATATTCGGATTATCCGAATTGACCAGTCTGATTGTAAGGACAGAATCATAATACCCGTAAAAAGCTTTGCGTGGGGTACGATCGATTTGAGAGATCCTTCCCTGATGAGTATTTTGTATGACCGATTTCTGGGTAACACCTTTTTTTATAAAAGATGTGACTGTAAATCACTTTAGGATCAAGGGCCATATTGGGGTTAATGTCGTAATAAAATTGGTCAATACTTTCCAGCCGATTTTCATCAATCTCAATCTCTGACGGTTCGGACGGAGTTGCTGTAGGAGACCTTGTGATTGCTGTTTGTGCAGTGTTCTGTTTCTTAGGACCAAACTGAAAGCCTTTGATCACGAACAAATAAAATGCTTCGGCCAGTACCACGACAAAAAGAAGAATGATGATGTACTTGAGAAGTTTCATAGATATAGTTATACATTATCAGTTTAGGCTTTACTTATCAACCGATACTGCCAAAAATCACCGTGTAGATTATGGGCTCCTTTTCCAGGTTGATATCCAGCACTTTTTCAAAGTATGTATCAACGATGCCGGCTGCGCCGCAGCAATTCAGACTGATTTGATTGGAGATCAGATACATATTCTGCCCCATATGGCCGGCTTCGATATGCGCAAATCGATAGCTTCTCTCACCGTATTTGATGAATATTCTATCGATAACGGCTGTCATCACAATCATGAAGCCCATATTCTTAGCCCATGTTTGATTGTAAGGGGTAAATGCTTTGTGAAAATCTACGGTATCTATCGAAAGGAGTTTTTCGAGAGAATGTCCGGGAACATAGTAATGATACACACCGTTTTCAAGAGAAGTATTTGTTGAAATGAGATACGTCTCTAAGCCATATCTTGCCCCGCCGGAAGGGTAAAATCGTTTATTTTTATTATGTTCTCCGGCAGAGAAATGGAGAAGTGTGCTCAACTGCTTCATTGAAACCGGTTTGTTGGAAAAGGTTCGGGAAGAAGTTCTTTGCTCAAAAGATTCGCTCAGTTTTCCCAGCTTCATGTCCGGCGTCGGAAGTTTGATCTCCGGGAATCGCGGATACGACTTATAGTAGGTTTTCGTAGCTGCTTCAGGCAGTTCATCAGGCATAAACTCAAATTGAGGAATGGACGAAAGAATCGTTTTCTTATGAAATCTTTGGTACGCATGACTTCTTGTCTGAGTGAGCTCTTTTATATCAATTTTTTTCATGGTATCGGATGGGGAATGGGATTTAAGGTATAGGTGTGTTTATTAAATTTTTTTGATACCGTCTCTATCCTCTTTTTATAAATAAATGGTTTAGTCCGATCATCATAAAATGGCTGAAGCGTAGGCATAACAGCTCTTCGCACCACTATTCCTGCATCTTGCAAAGGCTTTGGAGTGATATTTACATTATACAGAGGAATCTTTCTTTTCTTACACAAAGAGACAAAATCGGAGAGCTTTTGTATCGGATTATCGGGATGTTGATAGGGAAGAGGATCTTGATCAATCCAGAACGATAATTCATTAATCTTATCCAAAGCGCTCCAGTACATTTGCATATATGTATTGTCGATAATTTCGCTTTGCTTTATATTGAATTCGGTCGTACGTAGCTCATTCATTTTCCGTTTTATGAGAAATCGGAATGCCAGCGACTCTTCAATACTGTGAATAATAGCACTTTCAATCTCGGGTGAGCATCCCCCACCCACTGAAACAGCGGCTCCGTACCCCGTCTTGTCTACCAGTATTGTCATAGCGACAGGAATCTGTAAATCGGTCTGTATGATGAAAATATACGGCGTCAGGAGATATCTTCTGCAGAGATTTATTATCCTTTTTATCTTTTGAAACGGTAAACTTCGCGTATCTATCGGATGCAAAGGTACCGAGTTGAGGTAAAGTGACATGAGAGCATCCCGTTCTACAATCTCACAAATACCGGTCATGAGGACCTTTTCTTCATCAAAACCGGCCGCAGTACCGGTGGAAATATCCGGGGTAAAAAGTGTTTCAGTATGATTTGTCAGTTTATGGTACGACTCCAGGTATACGTATTGTGCAGGGACCTCCGCAGGTTGTCCTGTAATCATATCCATTCCTTCCACAAAGCCGAATTGTAACGGCTTGAGTTTAAAGTTTAAGTCTTCAGATTGGAAAAAAATTGAAGCCTTTTGTTCGGAGACAGATAGAGTTCGGTACCGTATCCGATCAGTAGGGACGGATCTTTGAGAAAAACGCTCAACCGCTTCCATTATTGATTTTAAAAGTGCATGATAGGGTGATTCAAAAGATATTCCCACTCCGATTGACTGTTCGGAATGATAAAAGTAATCCTTCCTCAGAATTTTTTCATAATCAGAAGATAACACAGTCCCAAAGTAAAAGTGCCTTGGCTCATCATAGAAACGCTCGGAATAATTATCTATTCTCTCAATGATGTCTATGTCTTGCAGCCTAGTAAGTGTTTCGATTGTAGTCGTTTTAAGATCCCGCATAGGTATGAAAAATGTGACACATGCTTTGGAGCTAGTATATTATATATAACGATCACTTATGAGACCTATATTTCAAGCTCTTCTACTCAGTACCGTCATTATAGCGGGCGTATGGTTTCTTTCGTACAAAACCAGAGATCTGCGACATCCCGATTTAAATATTGTGCTGATTTCCGTGGATACTGTCCGACCTGATCATCTCTCAACCTACGGATATGACAGAGAGACAGATCCGCACCTGAAAAAATTGTCAAAACAGGCGACGGTATTTCAAAACGCGTATACACTGATACCTCAGACATATCCGTCATTTGCTATGCTGTTTACCGGAAAATCTCCATCACAGACAGGTATTTTTTCTAATGCCAGTCCGCAGCACGCCGATGAGGGCGGATTATTTACGAACACGGAACGTCTAAATGACACGGAGACACTTGCTGCCATTCTACAAAAGAACGGGTATAAAACCGTTAGTTTTGTAACATCGGGGATACTTCATGACGATTTCACGGGTTTGAGCCGAGGGTTCGATTCGTTTAATATTTTTGAGCAGTATGATATCAATGCATGGAAGCAGAATAGAGAACAGTATGAAGAGTTCGTTGACAAAAGTGTCTCTTGGTTTGCTGACAACAAAGAAGATACATTTTTTTACTGGATCCACCTCATGGACCCGCACAGTCCGTACTATCCTCCGAAGGAAAACAGATGCATGTTTCAAAGCGATTTGGATTGCGGGTTATTGCAATCTCAGCAATTTAAAGAGGTAAACAGTTTTGAAAATCCATACTATGCTTGTTCACAAGAAGAGGCTCCCGCTGAACTAATCAAGCGATATGAAGCTTTGTATGATGCTGAAATCTCATCTTCAGATCGTCAGGTAGGTAAAATTATTGATGCACTCGAGAAAAACAATCTCATGGAGAATACACTTGTTATCTACTATGGCGACCACGGTGAGAGCTTTGATCATCAGTATTATTTTGCCCATGGTGAAAGCCTGTATGACTCAACGGTCCGCATCCCTTTTGTTATCTATAATCCCGTGCAAAAAGCGCAGCAGTTTCTTACGAAGCGGATAACAAACGTTGACATCCTCCCAACGATTCTTGATCTTGTTCAGATTCCTTATACAAAAGAACAGTTTACGGGAAAAAGTTTATGGCCGGAAATGACCCAGGTTCAACCGCAACCAGCATCCGACGAATACATTTTCTTTTCCAACTACAATCTCACCAAGTTTGCCGTAATGAAAGGCTCGTACAAATATATACTTTCATTACCCAATGCATGTCTGTACGGAGGACAACGGGAAGAACTGTATGATATCGTTTCTGATCCGGAAGAACAGCGCAATCTTGTTACAATAGAAAATGAAATAGTGTCAGATTTACAGACAGCTATGCAAAAATACATTTCAGAACTCAATATTGAAACATATCAGGAAGAGACGAAAAATAACAGCACTCTGATTGATGAATTGAAAAGTTTAGGATATTAATATGAAATACTGGCATTCCGTAATCATTCCCATAATCCTATTCGGAGCCGGGTTTTATTGGTGGAATATCACAAATCCGATTCCTGAAACGGAGGTCAGGGAATCAACCTATGTCGTAACGGGCTCCGCCAATCCGGGAGAGATCGTTCTATATAAAGCTGAGAATGACACCCTAATCGAGCAGAAAAGAGTAGACACAGGATATAAATTTGTATTTACGGTCCGTATCGGAGACATTTACCATACTGGGGAAAATACCATTATCGCCGGTGTGGGAGACAGTTTTTACAAAGATCCGTACGGTTGTCATGTCGTATCATATGATCTTGAGCTTAAAATAACGGAGACGATTGATACCTTATCCGATCTTCGTTGTAAAGATTTGACGATCGCAGATATGGATCGGGATGGAGAAAATGAAGTGATCCTTGCGACTCACGGACAAGGGAATATCCTGATGTATAAACATGTTGCAGGTGAGTGGCAAAAAGAACAAATTGAACACAACTATATCGCAATGTTTGATGAGCAAAACGGTCAGAATCATCGAGTCCCGAATGAAGATCTACCGTGTGAATCCTGCATAGTGCAGTCAGCAGTGCATATTGTAAAGGCAGCAGATATTGACGGAAGGGGAGATTTAGAGCTTCTGGCAACAATTTCTTCGCCGCTTGAACTTCAAGAGGTGGATGAAGTTAGTTTTATTATGATGTACCGCAGAAAGGAAGGCGTTTGGGAAAAAGAGGTCATTGATCAGGCGAACAATCTTGAATTCCGGAGTATCGAACTGGGAGATATTGATCAAAATGGAGTACAGGATATTATTGTCGGGACAGGAAGCCCTCGGGAGGTTCCGTCATCAATTATCGCTTATGAGTATACCGATGGAGTATGGCAGAAAAAGGAGGTCTATACCGATCCTAAAGTCAAAAATATGAAAGGTCTGGCCATATCCGACTACGAACAGGACGGGCGTGATAGTATCATTCTGGCTACAGGATTTCCTGAGTCAATACTGTATCAGCTTGCCTGGGACGGTGCGGGCTTTTCTGTAAAAGAGCTTGCTAAGATCTCATCGGTAGTCCAAAACGGAGGACAACACAACGCAATGGCAGCAGTGGTGCTTCCTCAAAGTAAAAACATTATCACTGCAGGGATGAGTACATTTCCGGAAAAAAAGATCGGTTGGGAAGCGTCGGATACGGGCTTTCTCGTTTATCACACAAATAATAATGGTACACTTTCCTCACAGATTATTGATACGCCCAATATCCTAGGAATGGATCTTTTTACGAAATAATATGTCTTTCACTCCCGACTTATCCAAAGGAAATACGATTAAAACCTTCGGCAATAGCATGGCTCCGATTTTTGTTAACAATGACATTCTTTATTACAAGAAAGTCGCATTTAGACGTATCAAAACAAATGACATTATTATCGTAAAAAAAGACCGGAAATATGTCACTCATAGGGTTATTTATATCGGA
Source organism: Candidatus Roizmanbacteria bacterium (assembly GCA_016700135.1). Lineage (NCBI taxonomy): Bacteria > Candidatus Roizmaniibacteriota > Candidatus Roizmanbacteria bacterium. Next base: position 417,666 of record CP065004.1, on the reverse strand, counting down.
GACTCATATCTCGTCACAAAAGGAGATAATAATCTACATACGGATGGGAAAATATACCCTGATGACATTATCGGCAGAGTGTATCGAATTAAGCGTAAAAATAATTACTTTGCCCCTCAGGATCTCTACAGTACTCAGTCATTGTTCTATTTCAATGAGGTAAATGCAATCACCCGGGTATTGCGGCGTCAGAACGTACCCTTTCTATTTCTGAAAGGGCTTCCGTTGTATCTTTATTACACGAACAATAACCCTCAAAGGTTGTATTCTGATTGCGACATATTAGTGAAACCGAGTGATTTTCCGAAAACGAAAGAAATTCTGGAGAAAGCCGGATATTTCCACATAGAAACGACCCCGATCAGGTTTTCCCGCGGAGGGATCCGGCCGGAGTATGCATTTTACAAAAAGATACACGGTTTCCCGGTCCTCTTTGATGTACACACCGAACCGGTCTTTCTTATGGCGAAAGTACCGACCGAAAATCTGTATCCGGAAAGGTATATCGATGCGATGACAACGGAGTATCTCAACGGATGCCGAATGATCACTCTGGACGGTCAGAAATACCCGCTTCTTTCACCGGTGCACCTGATTGTATATTTGGCTCTCCACTTCTTCCATCATAATTATCGCGGAGCCTATCGGATGGCTCTTTTGAATCTTGTCATCCATGAAGAGCTTAAAGGCAAGAACCAGAAGGAAATAGCTGCATTATGGGATGATATTATCGATCACATCACAGATTATCGAATACAGAATATTGTCTATCCGTGTTTCATCTTCCTCAGAGAGTATTATCAGACGGCTATTCCTGAGAACATCTTTCAGAAGATCAAACCGAAAGGTTATGCTGCATGGTACATTCAAAACAAGATTTTGACTATTGATCCTTTTACCGATCAGACGGCTATAGAGTCAGGTATTGAACGATATAAAAGTGTATTATTCTTGACTCCGGAGTCGCTTATGAGAAAATTGCTCACAATCTTTGATATCCGAGTACTATCTCTTGCCCTTGATGTAATATCGGGAAAACTTGCGAATACACTTCGGCGAATGAAAGTAAAATCTTAATTTCCGCTCAACTTATCGTAGGGTATAATGATACGTAATGAAATCCTTCAAATTCCTGAAAGCACTGCAAAAAGTTATCCGTCAGAACATTCCCATTGTTATCTTTATCGGAATTATTTTTTTTGTAGGACTTGTCGTTTTTATTAAATTATTTGCTGCCAAGGATGAGACGGTATATGCAAAAGTAAAAGTCTCTCAAGGCCTTTGGTGGGCCAGCACGGCAAAACCATCGGCTTGGCTTGCTCAATCAGTAAAAAAAGGAATGGTTGAAACGAGTATATCCGGAGAACCGATCTTGGAGATTGAATCTGTGCGGTACTATCCTTGGTGGAACACTGAACAGTATGACGTGTATCTGAATGTAAAAATTAAGGCAGGGAAGAATGAGAGGACGAAAAAATATACCTATAAACGTGCTCCCTTAGCTGTCGGTACGCCTATAGATTTTGAATTTGCTAATGTACAGTTAAGCGGTACCATAATGTCTCTTTCAGATAGTCCTTTAGAAGAAAAAAGAGTTGAGAAATTGGTGACATTGGAAAAAAAATATGCGGATAAATGGGAAGTAGATGCCATTCAAGTAGGCGATATGTATTTTGACGGTGAAGAAAAAGTTGTCGAGGTGATAGATAAGCAAATTATTCCTTCATCAGAAGTTTTTATTCGAGTCGGTAATAATTTCCCTTATGATTCTGAATCGACAAATACAGTGATTGTTACAGTAAAATTACATGTCATTGAACAGCCGAATAAAGAACTGATTTTTCGTGAAGAGCAGCCGGTACAACTAGGGCGAAACCTTAATCTACAAACTTCCCGGCTTGTTTTCCAAGACTATATAATCTCCGCAATTCAATAAAAGAACCACGCAATCGATATACGCATGCAGTGTGTATTATTATGGGATAAACCCTTGCGTTATGATTCGAAGCCTAATATACTATAGGGTATATAAAGTTTATTATATACTTATGTCACATAATCTCGAAGCAAATAACGGAAATAATGAAAAATCAATTTTTAACAGATCCTTTTCCCGAAGAAGATTTTTACAGGGAATGGGAACAACAGCAGCGGCTCTTGCTGCTATGAAGTTTGCACCTGCTATCGCGGCACCAGAAGCTCAAGATATAGGAGCTGAACAGGATGGAAACGGTTGGGGAGAACTTCCTATCGTATCAGGCGAGCCTGCTCGAGAAGGACAGGTTGTAATGCCTGAGGCAGGTGTCATGAGATTTGATAACGGGATGAACTCACGTGACAAAAATACAACGGTGGGTACAACGAAAACAGCCCGACAAGCCGGTACCTTTTTTGAAGTAAAACCAGGAGAAGAGAATATGCTTGATGCTGAAAATGACCCGAGATATACATGGACGGGAGGAGATATAGTCCTGGATCCGACAGTTGGTGTCATAGAAGATCCCGCGGCCCGCGAACATATCTATGTCGCAAATAATCAGGGAAATACAACACTTCTTACAGAAGCCAATCAGCTTCCAGGTGTTCTGCAGGATCTATATAGAGTACCAGCGGAGGCAGTTCCGGCAACATCAGAGTTTGCCGTATCGGGAATAACTGCGGTTTTTGATAAGTTCGGTGGTACTGAAGAGTTTTCTGAACAGACAGCAAAAGCCTGGGGAGTAGAAATTCCGGATGGAACGACCTTTTCGGAGATGACCGTTGATTCACCTTTACATGCATGGCAGTATGCCACGGCAATCGCTGCTTCTGGAACGTCTCCTGAAGCACAAAATGAAGTTGTGGATGTAGGCTTTCTTGCAGGCGAAACATCTCCGCTCGCTTTTTATAGACATATAAACAAAGATAACACCGTTGACGTCATAGGACGTGCAATAAATGCTGATGCAGATGACAATAATGATATTTTCATTATTACTCGATATGAGAATAGTCCGGTAGTAGGCACACGTGTACAAGGAGTAGGATTCACAACTCCTGAAGGTTTAGCAGCTGCCTACGGAGATGAAGCTGGGACTATTGCAGACAGTGTGACAGCCCTTTCCGGAACCGGAACGGAAGAACTTATGACTGAACTGAATGATCCAAAAAAGACCAAGAAAACACGTGTATTTTTAGCAGGAAAAGATATTGACAGTCAGTTTGCTCCGAAAGTAACCGGGAATGGGGACTTCCGATACGAAAGGAGAGGTGACTATTATTTCGCAGTAGATCATACGACCGGTAAAGAAAAGATATACGTCCCGAACCAAAAGGAATGGGTAGTCCTCGGAGAACCGGAAAAAATGAGAGAGCTTGTTGATATGCTTGACATTTCTGTCGGAAATCAAACGTTGTGGGAAGGTCTTGTGGACGGAAGAATTTCCAAAGAGTATATGAGTTCATTACGTCACATGAATCAGGTAGTGATAGATGGAGATATTGAATGGAATAAAGTATATCCAAACGGTCAAGAGCTTGTACGCTCTGATCGTGCAGACAAAGTGATTGAGTTTGCCGATATGAATAAAATGGCGATTCAAGGACATCATCTTGTATGGGGGCTACACTCACCCGGCTTCCTTTCTAAAGTTCCGGATTGGCTTGCCAATGGGTCATTTACTCGGGAGCAGATCAATGCGATTATATCTGGTCACATTGAACAGACAATAGCTTTTTATCCAGAAGTATCTTCCTGGTCAGTAGTGAACGAACCGCGGCTTGACAATATTGATATATTTACAAAACACGGCGGCACCGAAAATGTCACTGTTAACGGAGAAACATTTACGATTCCGGCTTACATCAGGCCGGCCTTAGAAGCAGCAAGAATTGCTAATCCTACCGCTACCTTGTTCATAAACAAGGGAGGAACTATCGGTCCGGATGCCGGAGATCTGACGTTCAATATAGCCCGTGCACTGAGGGGACAAACGGTTGAGATTAACGGACAATCATATCCCCTTATTGATGCGGTTGGAGAGCAGGGTCACATAGATGGCGCCAATGCACCTTCTTATCAAGCTATGAAAGACCGCTTCAGCAAATTCTTAGGATTGGGTCTGGACGTGAAAATTACCGAACTTGATGTAGACATGTCAGCATACTACGGAGCAGATAAGCTTCAGCAGCAGGCACGCGTCTATGCAGACGTTCTGAATGCATACTTTGATGCACTATGGGAGAACAGAGGAAGTATTGAGAGTGCAGATATATCTTTTTTCGGAGTATCGGACAAAGTCTCCTGGTTCGAGTTTACCGGGAAGCCTGATGCTAATGCGACATTGCTGGATGATGAATTTAAACAGAAACCGGCATATACAGCTGTCATGGATGTCTTTAGAGCACAGTATGCAAAAGCTATCACATCATCAAACCAAAGCGCGTAACAGAAAAAAGAGCGTGTAATAGGAGAGGTTTGTGCCGGGAAAGAACTGGAGCATAACGACAAGTGTCCAGAAGGAAATGATGATAGCCTTTTTGTCAGACCGCTGAGAATGCAGAGTCTGTATGTCTTTGCGTAGAAAGACAAGTAACATCGCAACTAGTGCCATAAGACCAGGGAATCCCGTCTCTCCCAGTGTCTGGAAAAAGATATTGTGAGGACCTGCTGTGATAGCTCCTTCGGCTATGACTTCTCTTGATGAAAATAATGTGTAATTGGTGTTCCTGAAAGGAAGATAGTCCTGAAAATTTCCAAGACCCACTCCGGTGGGAAAAGTCTTTGCCATCTCAATTGATTCCTTTGCCATCTCTAATCTCCAGACAAGGCTTGACGAATCCGTAACAGAACTTCTGAGCAGAAAGCGATCGATGATTGTGAATGCAGAGGTTTGTAAAAAAATAAAATCCAGTAGAATAAGTAACGAAATAAAGGTAGAGATCATTAGAATTGGTAGAAAAATCTTTAATCGATGCTGAGTAAGTGTGATAAAAGATGCTGCCAGTGAGAATAATGCTGATACCAGGCGATACCGGAAGTTAGAAATAAACGAAACGATAAATGTCACATAAAGCAGGGTTGTAGAAAGGCCTCGAAGAAGAACTGTTTGTCCGGCCTGCATCTGATAAAAGGCAATCGGAAGGACTGATTCTATATAAGTATCATCAAACAGTTTATGATACGTGATATTTGCTTCCGTCACAGAAGTCAAATTGACCTGCTGAAAGAAATTCATCACTGTGAGGTATTGGTCAGGAGCAATGTACAGTATGATTTGAAAAACAACAGTTATTGCCGAACTGATAAGGAGTGTATTCAGGATATAAGGATAAAGAGAATATTTATGAAGAAATCGTTTGGTAACCATAAAGAGAAGAAGCGCGATGCTCAGTTTGACAAAACGATTAAGAAAGCTGCTGATACTTACGGTGTATAGAGCGGAGAGACCTTGTGTAAGAAAGAACGTAAGAATTACAACCGTTTCTGTACTGAGAGAAACCAACGGTTTCTTCTCTCGAAATGTATTGAAAATAGCCTTAGAAAACAGGAAAAGAATTACGGCTACAGCCAGGACATGGGTAGAGAATAGCGGTATTCCCTGTATGCTTATAATAGGTACGCGAAGAAGGAATATACTGAGTAGGTAAAACAGTAACTCGAGCTTTTGTTTTTTAAGGATATTCACGCATAAATTATATATGAACAATCTGCAAAAGAAACAATTGGTAATTGTCATAAATAACATTGATGGCGGGACGGGCACTTATCTGAAACAGCTCTATAGATTACAGGAGTTAATGCCGGGATATAAAATAAGGACGCTCTGTATACACGCACCACAGTATAGAAGTAATGATTTACCCAATATTTCTTTTTTTCAAAATGACAGCATGCAGCAGGAAAAATTTTCCCTACGCATTGTAACTATACAGAAATATTTTCGGGTGGCAATGTGGCTACAACGTCAGCTGAAATCGCATTCTCCAGAATATATCATCAGTGTCGATATTTATTGCAATATTTTGGTAGCATTATTATACCTTTTTCCTTTCAATAACAGGCCGAAACTCATTCTGACAACTCATATAAACCTGAAAGAAAATATTAGGCACCGATCCAGCAGACTTCTTCAGAGTATATTAAAAACTTTGGTTTCGAATTTATACAATGTAGCCGACAAAGTTGTAGCTGTTTCTTCTGATATTACAAAGCAGCATATAACATACTTTGGTATAGATAAAACAAAATGTATTACTATCCCGAACGGAGTACGGACCGTTGGGGTTAGTCGGGTTAGGAATCATACATATCGCTTGGTTACTGCCGCTCGTCTCGTGTCACAGAAGGATTTCTCCACACTCATTTCCGCTGTCAAGCTAGCTGCGATGACAATACCGGAGATACAGCTTTTCATCTATGGAGACGGACCAGAGCGAACCAAGACGGAAAGAATGATAGAAGAAAATACTGCAAATGACAGTGTTGTTATGAAAGGATGGACGCAAAATGTTCTGAGGGAGTTTGATAACGCTGACGTATTTATCTTTTCTTCACATCGTGAAGGCTTTGGATATGTAATAGTAGAGGCGATGTCGCAAGGTCTACCTGTCATATCAACGGATACGCCTCATGGACCTGCAGAAATTCTGAATAAGGGTGAATTCGGGATATTGGTCCCCATGAAGAATCCGAAAGCTATGAGCGATGCAATTATTGCATTATGTACTGACGCTGAAAAGTATTCATACTATAGTAATAAATCTCTGCAGAGAGCTTCATTCTACTCAGAGGATGCAATGGTACAAGCATATTGTCATTTACTGCAGGAAACCTCTAAATGAAACCGAACATTACAATTATTACTCCGACATATAATCAGGGTCCATTTATTGCTGACTGCATCGAAAGTGTTCTTGCACAGACATATCCCAACTGGGAGATGATTATTATTGATGATCACTCTACCGATGACACGAGTAAGATTGTCCCTCAATATATGAAAGACGAAAAGAGAGTAAGGTATATTCGGCATACTCGTAACTGGGGTGTTTCTAAACTGAGAGACACATATAATGAGGCTTTGCAGAAAGCACAAGGGGAATATGTCGCAATATTAGAAGGTGATGATATGTGGCCGAAAGACAAGCTGGAAACTCAATTAAAAGCTTTTGATTCTCAAAAGGTTGTTCTTGCATACGGTGATTGGGTAATTATTGACAAAACAAACAGAGGATTTTATATCGGTAGCTACAATAAACCGATACATCAATTAAATAATATCCCCCGAGAGTCAATTTTCAAATTATTCGCCCAATTGGATTTTTCTATTATTCCCGTCACCGTTATGATAAGAAAATCAGCCCTTGATGAAATAGGAGGATTTCAAAGCATGTCTGAATATCCTTTTATAGATATACCCACTATATTTACATTGGCTCGAATTGGAGAATTTAAGTACCAGCAGTATATACTAGGGTACTATCGAAAACATGCAGGTTCAACATGGTATGACTATGCAAAAAAAACGAAAACAAATTTCCGCAATGAAATACAATATGTACTGCATCGGCACATGGGAGGGGTGAGTAGAGAAGTACAAAAAAACATAATGCCAGGAAACTCAGATAGAAGACTGGAGAGTGATTTTTTACACTCTATTATTTTTGCAAAGAAATCGGATATAAGAGTGCTGGCAAAAAAAATTCTGGATCAAAAACAGGGTAATATAAAGATACAATTACTTGCTTTTATTTCGATTATTTTTCCGCAGCTTGCCGATAGCAGTCTGCGAATGAAGTTTATGGTGGATCATTTTATATATAGTTTTTTTAAACAGAGACATCATGAGTAAAACAACACTATTTATAGCTATAGTAGGTGTACAGGGGGTCATTGCTCTGTTTCTTTTATATCGAATTTTTTCCAAACCGGATGTTTTCGGGACAGCTATCTCAGTTGCTCCGATGTCTAAGGAGTTGTTGAAAGAAAATGTCCAAAGTCGTCTTAAACACTATTATGAGCCGGCCCCAAACTCGACTATACGTGATCCTGACTGGTCAAAACTATATCATGGTGAGTACAGAATAAACGGTGATTCACTGCGTGAAGATCAGGAATATTCAGTAGACAAAGATGCAGATGTTTTCAGAATCATTGCATTAGGAGATTCTTGGACATACGGTCTGTTTGTAGACGGCGATAATATCTGGCCAGAATTTCTAGAGCGAAAACTAAATGATTCCGAGCGGTGTAATGTTTATGAAAAATATGAAGTCATCAATCTTGGTTTCCCCGGGTACGATATCCAATACGGAGTAGAGCGATTCAGACTCCGGGGACAGAAATATGATCCGGATTTAGTAATATGGCTGTTGAAAGACGATGATTTTTTGGAGATGAGAGATAGGACCAGCGAGAAAGAAGCAGAACTTATCCAGGAAATGAAGGCTTCAGGAGAGTATGACGCTCTCGTAAAAGAAGGCGTACCCTATCCGCAAGCCGAAAAGATGTATAAGTTTTCATTGGAGCTTAGAGATGAAGTCGGGACTGATACCTTTCTTCAGCAGCAAGAAGAATATTTTAACGAGATCTTTAACTATTACGATAATAAATTGGTGGTGATGAATCTTTATATCAAGGATCCGAAGATGTTGTCTATACTTTCCCGAAAGGTAAAAGAAAGAGAGATGGCCGTTTTATCCGAGTTCTCCAATGTAACTAAAATTCCTGACGCTTCATTTATCCCTGATGATTATCATCCTACGGCCAAGGGGCACGAGTTACTTGCGGAGGAATTATTCAACCAGCTCTATGAAAACAACATTATTCCCTGTGAAGAATAAACGGCTGTTTATTGGATTGGTTTATTTCCAACTAATCATCATAGCATTGATAAGCAGCTATCTCATCTATAAGAACAATGTCCTTGGAGTGACGGTAGTCAACAGAATTCCGAAGGAATCTATTGCTTCCAACATCGTTAGCGATCTTGTGTACTACTATGAACCCAAACCGGATCGGAAAGAAACCGTAAATGAATGGGGCCCTTCTCAGGCTACTTATCTTATTAATCATGATACATTCAATGAACGATTTAACTACGAAATTCAGAAAGACCCTTCCACTTTTCGTATCATAACATTGGGAGATTCATATACTTACGGTCTTTATGTGAATACATCCGATAACTGGCCGGAACAGCTGGAAGACTTATTAAATAACAATTGTAGTAAGTACAAGAAGTATGAAGTGATCAATTTGGGAGTCCACGGATATGACATTGAGTATGCTGCGGAGCGGTATAGATTGCGGGGGCAGAAATATCAGCCTGATTATGTGCTGTGGTTACTCAAAGATGATGACCTTTTTCAAGTTAACGAGATAATGCTTTCAAATCTTGATGAAGATAACCAAAGAAAAAATGAACAGGAAGCATGGATTCGAGCATATAAACAAATGATTAGCGATTACGGTCCGGACTACACAACTCACTATCAAAAAAAGGTTATTGAGGAGTTTGTTGCGGGTTATGGAGGAAACCTTGCAATTATGACATTTCCTCGCATAAATAAATTTTCAGTGGATCTAATCTCCGAGGACTTTTCTCATTCTCGTCAGATCAGTCTGATTGAACTGGAAGATATTTATGCAGATAAAAGCCATTATTATCCGAATGATTATCATCCTACTATTCAAGGTCATACGGTTATTGCAGAGGATGTATTGATCTTTTTTAAGGAGAATAACTACTGTCACTAGCCTTTCTCTACAAAATAATTACCGATCACAAGATAATCTAATTTCGTATGTAGTAAGTCATATACTGCCTGTTCGGGGTTTTCCACAATCGGTTCAATTTTCGTGTTAAAACTCGTATTTAAAACACAGGGGATACCCGTTTTTTTGTAAAAGGCCTCGATAAGGTCGTAATAAAGCGGATTTGACTTCTTCGTCACTGTTTGTATCCGGCAGGTATTATCAGCGTGGACGATGGACGAGATGTCGTTGCGTCTTTCTTTTCTTACTTGAAACACGAAGTTCATAAACGGAGATGCATGATTTTCCGGTACTTCAAAAAGCTCATGTACATGATCCTGCAAAACAGATGCGGCAAAAGGTCTGAATTGCTCTCTCATCTTCACTTCATTCACACGGTTCTTCATATTTTTGTTTTTCGGATTTGCAAGAATAGATCGTGATCCGAGGGAACGTGGTCCGAACTCCATTTTTCCCTGATACCATCCGATGATCTTATCTTTCGTAAGGAGATTCACAGTCTTTGTTATCAATCCATTCTTTTCCAGTTTCGTATACTTGAGTTTATTCTTCTTTAACACGTCTTCAATCTGCTTGTCAGTATATTCCGAACCGAAGTATAGTGTGTCTGCGATCCGGCGTTTACCTTTTTTCAAAACGGAATGATAGGTGTAAAGTGCGGCTCCGAGTGCCGCACCGTTATCTCCGGGTACGCCGATTGCATAGATGTTCTTGAAAGGAGTACTGTCATAAGCTTTGCCGTTGGCGAGTGAATTCAGGCCGACTCCGCCGCTTATGCATACATCTGTCTGTTTTGTCAGATCAGCCAAATGCTGCAGTATCCGGAAATACATTATTTCAGTCACTTTTTGGATACTGGCTGCAATATCTTTATGTCTTTTGGTAAATGGGTCATCTTTCATTTTCGGTTTCCCAAATAACTCTTCAAATTTCCGGCTCCACATCTGAAAAGATTCTCTGTATGAAAAATACTCCATATTCAGTCTAAAGCTCCCGTCATCTCCTACATCAAGCAGTTTCCATACACCTGTTTCATATGTCGGTTTGCCGTAGGCAGAGAGCCCCATCATTTTCCACTCGTCATTATTTACCTGAAAGCCAAGAAAAGCAGTAAATGTCGAGTAAAGAAGACCTAATGAATGCGGGAAATTGATTTCTTTGAGGGGCCTTATCATTGTTCCGTCACCAAGCCAAAGAGCCGTAGTCTGATACTCTCCTACTCCGTCGATGGTCAGAATTGCAGCTTTTTTATAAGGGGAAGGATAAAATGCGCAGGCAGCATGAGACAGATGATGAGGTATAAAATAGATAGGTCCGTTGTATTTCAGTTTTTTTCTGATAATATCTTCTATTCTGATTTTTTCACCAAGCCATTCGGGTATTGATCGTACAAAGGGTTTGATCGAAAAAGGGTACGTCTCAATAAAAGTTTCCAGTATGCGCTCAAATTTTAAAAGAGGCTTTTCATAGTAGGCGACTGCATCGATAGTATTAATTGTCAAATTGTTATTTCTGAGGCACCTTTCAATTGCCCGGAACGGGAATGAATTGTCATGTTTTTTCCGGGTGAATCGTTCTTCTTCGGCGGCAGCAATGATTTGGCCGTCTTTCAAAAGGACTGCTGCACTATCATGGTAGAAAGCTGAAATCCCAAAAATATACATAGATTAGTACGGAGAGGTAAAATCACTCGTAATCTGAAACGGCTCCCAGAATGATTGATCTGATATCCTCTTCTTTCTCGTGGCAATATGGATGAGGAAGGCAGCGCCGATTATGAGGAAGTAGAACGGCACAAGTATGATTGTCACAATACTCATATTTATTGCGATGATTAGTTTTTTCAGCATTAGATGAGCGGATATAAAAATATCGGGACAGGTGATGTCTGAGCGGCAATCACAATCAATGCAATGATCACAAGGGAAAGGATGACAGGGATAATCCAGATTTTGTTTGATTTTGTCAGCAGAATCAGCAGCTGTCGGATAGATGCTATCATGTTTTTCTCATTATATATGCTTTCAGATTCCGAATCAAAAGCTTCAATAGAAGTAATACGGTCAGAAATGCGATCTTCAAGTCGACAAGCCACGATTTATGATTGGCGTACCAGAGATCAAGCTCCATCCATTCTTCAAATGAAAGCGTATGTGTGCCTTTAACAACCCACAGAGATGTAATTCCGGGAAGGACTTCGAAACGTTTATGATATTTTTTTGGAATCACTCTTGCCTCACTCACCGGGAGTGGTCGCGGTCCGACAAATGCCATTTCTCCCTTGATGATGTTGAGAAGTTGAGGAAGTTCATCAATTCCTGTGTGTGAAAGGAACTTTCCGATTGCCGTATAACGTGGATCATTCCGGATTTTAAAAACCGGTCCTGTGGATTCGTTCAGTTTCGCATAGTTCTCTTTTATTTGTTCAGCGTTTTCCCGCATTGTTCGCATTTTGTAGATCACAAATTCCTTGCGATTTTTCCCCATTCGTTTCTGCGTAAAAAGAAACGGGCCTGAAGAATTAACTTTGATCACCAGCGCACAGGCAAGAAAAAAAGGAGAAAAAAGAAGAAATAAAACAAAGGCAACGATACGTTGAATCATAGTGAGTAGTATACATGATATTCTGTTCTGACGCGATATCGGATAATAATTATGTAAACAGGTGTATAATAGGATTATGCCTTTTTCTATGGATCCGTTTACAGTCCTCATCATTCTCGGGATAGCTGCAATTATTATAGAGATCATAATCGGTGCCGCAACAGGTTTCGAACTTCTGGTACTCGGAGTTGTTTTTATACTGGGAGGGATTGTCGGAATGCTTACTGATTCAATGCCTTTTGCACTCACAACCGTTGTCCTCCTGACACTTGCATACATCTTTTTTGCCCGACGATTGATCCAGCAATCTCTTCATATCACCACAAAAAAAACGAATGTCGAATCAATCATCGGAAAGACTGCACGGGTCGTCGGAGATATCACTCCTGATGAACCGGGACAAGTCAAAATTGACGGAGAAGTCTGGAGAGCTGAGGCTGACTCGGAATTTTCAAAAGGAGATACGGTCACCATCAGATCTGTAAGCGGTGTTACTGTCAAGGTTGAGAAGCTCACATAATTATTAATTACTTATAATCATATGCCGTTTTTAGTCATATTGTTTATTTTTGCCGTTATTACCCTCTTTGCCTCGGTCAAAATCGTCCAGCAGCAGGAACGCGGGATTATTCTTCGCCTTGGGAAATATAAATCACTGGCGGACCCGGGTTTGAATTTGGTTTTGCCGTTTATTGAATCGATGATCAAAGTAGATGTGCGTGAAAAGGTTATCAACGTTGAACCGCAAAAAGTCATTACGGAAGATAACGTTTCGGTAATTGTAGATGCTGTCATTTACTACAAAATCGTCGACCCAGTGAAGGCTGAGTTTGAAGTCGAGGACTTCGGGACAGCCGCGACAACACTTGCTCAGACCAATCTCCGAAACATCGTCGGTGACAAGACTCTTGATGAGTCTCTCACTGCGCGCGATCATATCAATACAACACTTCGTGTTGTCCTTGATGAAGCGACAAACGGCTGGGGAGTGAAGGTGACGAGAGTCGAAGTACAGAAAATTGATCCGCCTCCTGAGATCACAGAGGCGATGAGTCTGCAGATGAAAGCCGAGCGTGAAAAACGGGCTGCTATTTTACAGGCAGAAGGTGTGAGACAAAGTGATATCCTTCAGGCGGAAGGCCAAAAATCTGCTGACATTCTGGAAGCGGAGGGAGCTGCACAATCGAAACTTCTCAGGGCAAAAGCCGAAGCCGAAGCGATAAAACTTGTGGCTGATGCCGCAAACACGCACTTTGATGAGAAAGCACAAATCTGGCAAAGACTGCAGGTCTCAGGTGAAGTTTTGAAAAACAATACAAAATACGTCCTTCCGACAGGAAGTGAGATTGTCAACGTCCTCAATCTGGAAGGAAAAGATGACAATTTCACACCGATCAGGCATCCGAGAGCAAAATAAGGCTGTCTCTATCCCTCAAACGTGGTACAATCGAGGGATATGAAAGTCACCAACAGGAATTTCCATCGTGAGTATGAAGCAGTCGATACCTATGAAGCGGGAATCTCTCTTGTGGGTGCGGAAGTGAAATCCATAAAGCAGGGAAATATTAAGCTGGAAAACGCTTTTGCAAAGATTTCAGAAAACGGAGAAGTATATCTTACAAATGCCGAAATACCGATTTACCGGTTTGCAGTGCCTCAGGGTTATGAGCCTACCAGACGCCGTAAACTCCTCCTTCACAAGAAGGAAATTATTAAACTTCAGACGAAACTACAGTCCGGTGGCAGGTTGACTATTATACCTATAGCATGTTATACTAAAGGACGTCACATCAAGATTTCTATTGCTTTAGCACGAGCGAAAGGTGAAATAGCAAAGAAGAAACTTGAAAGAAGTGAAGATATAAAAAGAGAACAGGAACGGGAAATGAAAGAGTATATAAAAAAGTAGGGGATGACAAGGCCTCGACGTGAAGAATACGCACTTTTATAAATGGCAGGGGCGCACCTATGCGTCAAATGGAAAACAATAACTGCAAACGTCAAAGACGCAACTGCAGAACTTCGAGCACTTGCAATGGACATGCTTGGACTTAATGCTCCTCAAAGAGCATTTGCCACTGTCTAACGACAAAGACTCTTAGTTTTCTCTTTGAGTGACCTCCGATAGCTCATTGAGGTACAACCTTCGGGGTACAGCCGCAGAAAGTTACCAATCTTGATGCGGCTCGAAAAGTTAAAAATTGGCAGCCTGACGGTGGTTTGCATATCTCCCGCACCGGGCTTGAGGAAAAAATATGCTATCTCCTGCAAAACATTTTTAAAAATGCCTTTACGGACCCGGGTTCGACTCCCGGCATCTCCACAAGCTGGTAATGCTCCTCAGGTTTAACACATAATAGCCTGGGGAGACAAGCCAAAATAACGGTTCCAAATCCTTCTTCCAGATCATACGCAATTCTATCTTTGAAAAACATCTCCAGGAGTAGTCGTTTGTCTTTATAATTCTCACTTCGCCACATCAGTAGCGGATTTTCTATTCGAGAAAGAACAATATTACATGCGGTTCCAAAGTTTTCACTTGAGTATGTTTTGATAGCTTGCTGTTTAAGATTTTCGATCTCAGTAAGAATATTCTCTATTTGAAACTCATATTCTTTCTTTAATATATTGCTGGTAGTCTTTGTCATTTGCTTGATTAAATTATCTTTCTGTTCAGTGAGCTCTATGAGTTTAATGCTATTCTTCCGCTGCTGATTTGCCTCCAATGTGCTTCTGTTATTCCAGATGTCTTCTAGTACTGCTTTTGCCAGTCTCATCACTTCTGGACTAGGTTTTATGAATTGTAGAAGCATCTCAAACTGTTTATGCATCTTTCTATTGTCTACATTCTTAGTAAGGTTTCGTGGAAGTTGATTTCTATTCACCCAACACTTTGGGTTCTTGCAAAAGTAATGTGCATATTTCTTTACTCTCCCTTTATGCCAACTAGCAGTCATAGGCTGTTTACAGTGACTGCACAAGACAAATCCTCTTAAGGGGAAGTCATAGTTGTAGTCTTTACGAATTGGAGCTTTTATACCTCTACTAAGTTTTTCTTGGACTTTATTATACGTTTCAAGGCTAATTATTCCTTTATGATGAGCTTTAATGAGTGTGATGTCCCATTTTGGATACTCGATATAGCCAGTGTAGAAAATTGTGGTTAGTATACGTTTGACTTTATTTAGAGTGACGGTATCTTTGTGATTTTTCCTTTTATATTCTTGTTCTATAAAGTTTTTGACTTCAAGTTGAGTATTTAGCAATCCATTTGCAAATCCCTCAATAGCATCTTTATAGATTGAGGATAGTGGCCGTGTAGGGTGAATAATCTTTCCATGAATCACGTCTCGCTTATAAATGTATCCTGAAGGAGGAGATTTAAAACAGTAGTAACCGCTTCCGAGCCGTGCTCGCATCTTTTGATTTACTTGTCGAGTATTCTGGTTCCTTTCCAGTTCAGCAGTAGCAGCTAAAATCGTCTCGACGTATCTTCCTTCCGGTGTTTCTTCAAATCGGAAATTCGGGCTTTCTAGCCTGCTTCCTCTACCATAGATCTCTTGTTTAATTAGAAAGTGTACAGAAGTTTCTCTAGCTATTCGTTTAATATCATCAACAACAATCACGAATTCTTTATTAGGAAACCGATCAAGATACCGAAGGAGTTCCTTCATCTGAGGTCTATCAAATAATCCTCCAGAGATGCCTTCTTCTCTAAATATTCTTTCCTTTTTATATTCTTTGCTTTTTATATACTGCAGACATCTCTCTACTTGTGAATCTAAACCATGTCCTTCGTTAACTTGTCTTGCTGTCGAAACGCGTGCATAAATGATTGCTAGAGTCTCTGCCATGGGTTATTTGAAAATGATTATCAACTAATTGATTGGTAAGCGAATATAGTTGATTACGCAAAGTTTCAATCTCATCATCATTTAATTGATCTGAAAGCTTTCCTAATATTTTTCTACATTCACTTATTGAAATCATTGTATCTTATAATATGACTAATGTTGGATATTTTTTTTAAAAAATATTTGTTGCGTCAAATTTATATTATTTATGCATATATGAATTAAAAAGGGATATCTTCTAGTTCATCTTCTTTATTCGTAGAGACTTGCTGATATATAGAAGATTCTTCATTAGAAGAATTATTAGATTTAGAATCAGTATGGCTTTTTCCAGCGTTTTGTTTTGTAAACTCTTCATACGAAACTGCATTAGTTCTTAGTATTATTGCAAGATAGTTTTTCAGCTTTGAAGAATCAAATTTTGCAATTTTGCCTATGTTACTGCTGGTATATAGATCAAGGAATTTAACATAGGTGTATCGTTCTATTTGAAACAGTAGGCCCTTTCGAATGAGACTTGTTCTATGTCTGTAAATTGTTGATTGGTTTGATCCAATGCCCACAGCAATTTCCTTATCTGTTCTCAGTATTTGCCCATATGTTGAATGCCTATTATCAAAATCAGCATTCATTACAAGAATAAGGTAAGCTGCAAATTCAGTCATTGTCAGCGTTTGATCTTTCAGATACATCTGAGTAATTCTCAAGAGACTTATATACCCCTTGTAGTTGATCGAGTATTTTTTATACATGTTGTTATGTGAATTTTTAACAATCACTATGATTTGATTTTGATTCAATGGAGCAGGGATAACAATAAAATGTAGAGAAGAGGAAAGCCTATCAGAGTATGCAATTATGCAAGTATTCGGGGATAATGTAGGGATAACTAGGGAAAAGAGTTAGTCTTGAACCTTTATTGGGAGAGAAATCAAATATCCACCAGAGCAGGTTTCGACTAGTCCCTTACCAAATTTATTGCGGATGGACTTAATGATATCTCTCAAACGATCTTTTTCTGAAGCTCCTTCTGCGTCTGCCCGAGGCTCATTCAGAAGTTGGCATAGTTCTTTTGAAGGAACGCAAAGAGATGGAGCTTTTAATAAATGGAATAAAATCTTTACTTCATTTGACTCCCTGGAATACGTATGAGTTTGATTGCTGTATTCAATTTTTCTTTTCTCAAAATCAACGTAAATGATGTTATCCGATCCAGATGTAGTATCCCTT
Source organism: Candidatus Roizmanbacteria bacterium (assembly GCA_016700135.1). Lineage (NCBI taxonomy): Bacteria > Candidatus Roizmaniibacteriota > Candidatus Roizmanbacteria bacterium. The sequence goes on along the minus strand of CP065004.1, from coordinate 400,221 downwards.
ATAACAGATCTATAAAGTGTTTCAAAGGACTCAAGAACGGTTATTTGATAATATAAAAAACCTATTGCTGAATCTTCTTTTAAGTGTATCTCTACAGGCCAAGGGGTCTCACTGAGTGATATATATCTTTCTTTAATAAGTTCGTCTAGGGCTCTATTTTGCCAAAAAGGGTCAATGGGATCAGATGATCCAATTGTGCGGTTGAATGCTACATTAGGGTTCTTGGTTTTTTGCTTGATTTGTTCTTCCTTTATTCGAAAAACAATATATTTTTTTGCTTCAATGAGTTTCTCTTCAGGTAGTAATTGTTCAAAATCAGAAGCCATTCTTGATGCTTTAGAAGCCTTTTAATAACTCAGAAACAGTCATTTTCATAGTATGTGCAAGTCGCCATACGGTATGAAGAGAAGGAGAGTATTTCCCTGCTTCAATTTTATTTACGTAAGTATGATAGTATCCAGCTTCTATTGAAAGTTTTTCTTGACTGATCCCTTTACTTTCTCTAACTTTGCGTAGATGATGTCCAAAAGCTATGGCAAATTCTTGCTTCTCTTGTCGTCTTTCTTCTGTAGAGATGGAGCGGTTAAACTTCATGCTACTATTACACTCCTACCACAATAGAAATATCATGCACTAGTATTGTGGATTTTGATATAATGCTTTCTATGAGGATGAAGAGAAAAATACTTCTAGGTATAGCTATTGTTATATGTGGATCTACGGGATATATCCTTTTTAATATGCTCTGGAGATCGATAGAGGAAGAAGGCTTTTTTGGATTAGGAATACTCTTTCTATTTTTTTTCTCACTCTTTTTCCTGTTAGATTCGTTTATCTACATAAAGGAGGCTTTGAAGATAGCAGAAAAGACTGCTGATGAATTTGCAAAGGAAAACAATCTTTCTCCTGATCAATACAGGGAATTAAAACAGCGATTAACAAAGAAGGCTTTAGAAATGTAATTTCTTTATGAATGAAGAAATTTTCGTATTCGGTCATAAAATAGATAAAAAGAATTTCCCCATCCTGTATAAATGGGCAACTACGGATATTAAAACGCTTGAAGATCAACTAGAGAGCCTTGCAAATAAAGCTTATGAGAGTGATATTGTAACTGCAATGCAGATGCTTGAAAGTGATCTGGAACATCACTCATGATAGAATAACTAAACTATGATTCTAAACAAGAATATACTTATTCTAGAAGATAATCTGAAAGTGCTCTCTCGGCTTCTGGATAAGCTTTTCGTCTTGGAACATGACCAGCCCTACTCTTTCTCTCTTATGATACTTACCAATCATGAACAGGTCTCAAATTTTGTGAACAATAATCCAAATGCAGAATTTGACATTATTATTCTGGATAGAGACTGCAAATTGGAAGGCTCTTTTCACATATTAGATATTGAAAGATTTGGATCAGAGAAAGTAATTGCTATCTCTACGGTAGAGGAGTATAACGAAGCAGCAAAAGAGAGAGGTGTCACGAGAGTCGTTCAGAAGGATCTATCTGATTTAGATAGGTTTTCTGAGAAGGTAGTAACACATGTAAATCAGATGATTAGTGGAATACGCTCAATATTATAGTATCTGTTTTAATTATTGATATAATAGTGCATTATGTCAGATGAAAGTTCAAATCAAACCAGTATAGATAAACAAGGTAATGATTACATTGAAAATGGATATAACGTAGAAGCTCCTTCAGACGAAGTTGATTCAAGTAGAGAAGATGAATAAAGATGATGAAATAATCAGACAAAGGAATAAAGATGTGCATCATAATGCTGCCTTACATTGGAATACTCTCGCGAATGAACAAGAGCTTGAACTAACAAGACAGTTACTATATTTTGCGACCATAATTTTTCCGATTACCGCCTCATTTGCTATCCTACGAAAAGATTTAATCACAACAGAGATCAGAATAATTCTACTCTTTACATGGTTTTTTTTACTTCTTTCAATAATTTTTGGCGTTATTCAGATTGTGATCAATATAAAATATTACGTATATCTTCTCAAAGACGAGAGCAAAAGAACGGGAATATGGTCAAAAAGTGTTGACGATATTAAAGAGCTTCAAGATGAAGAGAAAAAGTTAGGAAAGACAAAGGATAGCTCTGGAAATCTTTTTTTAATCCTACAGGGTTTATTTATAGCTTTGTCTTTTATTACGGTCTTAATAATCGCCATCATTATTTTGTTCCGGTAAATTAGTTTATTTTCCTACTCTTTACGGAAGCTCTGTATTGAAGATACCTTGTTTCAATTTTATTTATTTCTTCTGTCATAGCTCTTAGTTCTTCTAGAGATGTATCGGCTAGTGGTGATGTTTTTTCTATCTTTTGCTGAAAGTAATTCCCTTTAAGCTTGTGATAGGTGTGAATTGCCCAAATAGCTGTCTTTGTATCTCTTTCTAAGTAGTATGCCCTTTTTATATTCTGGCTCTTAATTTGGACGATTTCACATAGCTCATAGCTGTTACATTTTTTAAGTATAGACTTAATTCTAGAATCATTCAGAGAATCAGGGAAATCGATATGTTGAATAGTTTTCTTTTCTAGGAGCTCCTTATGAAGACGTAGTATTATATTTACCGGAAAAGCTTTTTCTACCAATGCTTGGAAAGATCGTGTCTTCATTACTTTTTGTGGATTCTTTGCATACGCTTTGCTATACCCTACGTCTCGCATAGCTTGTGATACTGAAATTCCACCATTTTCCATCATTTTCTGCAGGATCTTTTTGTGCTTTAAGTTGGTCATAATTTATAATATCTTTATGTAATGAGTTAATTCCTACATATATATTTATAACAAAACCTTCATAATTAATAGTGTACAATAGTTTTACGGATAGTTTGTGAATATAAAAAATCGCAATATATCCTTAATACAACCTATTGTAGAAGCATTTTGTAAAATTACGAAAATATGGCAAATATTAAAATCGTAGAAGCAGCAATAAGATCATATATAGAAGGGAACAATATACCATTAATTGATGTTCTGGATAAAGAGATTGTAGAAAGTAAAAAACGAGGTAACCATCATAAGGTAAAAAGATTAAAGGAATTACTTAAACTGCTCCCAAATAAACAGAAGTATATTGCTCAAACTAATAGTTTTGCTAATAGTTTTCAGACAGAATTATCTCCTTTATATCAAAGAGTCATTTCAAATATTCCTTTAGAATCAGTAGTACTGAACAAGTTCGCACAAGAAACAATTAGTAGGTTGTTATCTGAATGGGAAAAATACGAAATGCTAGCTAGGCACAACATATATCCCACTAACAAGCTACTTTTATACGGGCCTCCAGGTACTGGCAAGACTATGCTGGCCTATGCACTTGCTTATAAGCTTAATATGCCCTTAATTTTAGTAAGGCTAGATGAAGTTATTTCATCATATCTAGGTAAAACTGGGAAGAACATAAGAGAAATATTTCATATAGCAGAGAAAGAAAATGTGGTTATCTTACTTGATGAAATCGATACAATAGCAAAAAACAGAGACGATGAAAGAGAACTCGGAGAACTAAAAAGAGTTGTTACTGTTTTACTACAAAATATTGATAATTTTCCTAATAATTCGATATTAATTGGAGCAACAAACCATGAATCTATTCTAGATAAAGCAATATGGAGGCGTTTTACCATAAAGGTTCAATTTGACAATCCATCAGAAGAACTTAGAAAACTGCTTTTTAAACACTACCTTGAAGGTTTTAAAAGCGATATCGATTTATCACTTATTAGTAAGCTTTCAGAGGGTTTAAATGGATCCGCAATAAAAGATATTTGCGTCGACATTAAAAAGAGAGTTGTTCTTTCTGGCAAGTCAACAATTAGATCTGTTGATGCTATTCAAGTCATATTATTAATGTCGAACTATGCGAACAGCCAAAATAAAATACCTAAAAAAAAGTACTATTCACTATGCAAAATACTTAGGCAACATGGTATGACTTTATCTGAGATATCATCAATATCGGATATTCCTTATACTACATTAAGAGATAATTTGTAATAACTATGAATATTAATATACTAGTGCCGGCGAAAAGGGCAGAAAGGGTAAACTACAAACCAAAAGGTGCTGATTTCTGGAAGGGTATGTGGGAAAAATTTTCAGATGAAGAATTGTTTTTTAAGAGAGTTTCACACGTAAAGGAGACAGTGAATAAAATACTAGAAAAAAAAATCCCATTTGAAGAGAATTATTATATCGAAGTAAATCTAGACGAAAGATCTCGTTCAAAAACAGCTACTCCAAGTAGAGTTTGGTTAGAGGCAGATATTGATTTAGTTGGAGCTCCCAAGATAAATAAATTAATGGCTAGTGGGAAAAAACAAGATCTTGAAATCTTGGAATACTATGCTTCTACAGCTACATTTACGAAAGCAAAGTTTGGAGAAAATATTAAGCGAAAAGAAAAAAATATATATAGAGAAGTTTTTGCGATAACAGATATTGCTGATTGCAGTCTAACTCTTGATAGAGTAGATAAAGATATTGAAGAGCTAAAGCATAAGAATTACCATGGAGAAATTAAATGCATTGTTGAATTATATTCAAATATTCCTCGATCTAAATACGAGCATTATTTCGGATTAATTTCCCAGTTCGTTCCTAACAAACTTGTTAAGAGGGATATTGAGATGCTTTTTCATAATCTTTCTTATATTGCTTACTTAACGATAAGTGAAATTGAAGAAATACTCTCAAATTGTTCTTTCATAAAAAAGATTTTGATTTATCCTTCTTTTAAAGCATCTAGATGTATTCCTTCGGGTGACCTAAATGATGTTCGCTTGTTACCTCCAGAAACAAATGAAATTATTGGAATCCTCGATAGTGGTGTAAATCATGATCTGCTAAATTTCTATAAAAAAAGTAATACGGAAAAATATATTGGCAAAAAGAAGGCGAATTATGATCATGGTACTTTTGTCACAAGTAGAGCTTTATTTGGTGACGATATATTTGAAAAATTCGAAAAGACCAACCAACTGCAGCCTTGTGCTTATTTTATGGATTTTCAATTTCTTTTTGATGAGAATGGAGAGCCGGAACTAGACTATGAATCATTTAAAAAAGAAATTGAATCAATATTTAGAAAGTATAAGAAAGTTATTTCAGTGTTTAATTTCTCTGTTAATAGTAGGCAGAAAGATGAAGATATATCTGAATTGACAGAATTTTTAGATATTTTATGTCGGAAGTACGATATTATATTTATAAATAGTACTGGTAATCATGACTTTTTTGGAGGTATAAACAAGGATTATGAAGATATTTTTAGTAATAAGGGCTTCGATACTAAAGTAAAAGCTCCGGCGGATGGTTTAAATATAATAACTGTTGGATCAATTGCTCTTAAAGTAAGTAAAGATTGCATATGTACAGAACAGGGTTATCCTTCCCCTTTTACACGAAAGGGGCCTGTGCACTTTGAATGGAGGAAACCAGAGCTAGTAGCGCATGGAGGAAATGTTCTCAATATTCCTGGTAAAGATATTAATGACCGTGATGCTATTCTTGCCTCAAACAACAAAGTTGGTGTTGGTGGCATCAATATGCAAGGTCTAGCTACAGATAGAGGAACTAGTGCAAGTGCTCCATTAATCACAAGAGAGAGCGTCTACCTTGTAGATATGATTAAAAACGCCAATATAGGAGATGATATCGTTTTAAAAGGCAATAGAGCTAATTTAGTTAAAGCTATGCTAATTCACTCCACAGGTCTTAAGGAACAAGTGGAGATAAAAGAAAAAGAGGTGTCTCAAGCCTATGGTTTTGGACAACCAGACTATAAGAGAATATTTTAGGCTCTAGACTAGCAGAGTAGTGCTAAACTAGAGGTATGGTTTGTAACAATAGGCCGATATCAAAATACAAGAGAAAAAAGATACTATGGTGTTTTGCACACGATCTGAGTGCTACACAGACCTCTGGTATTTTGGGTCTCAACCGCAATACAGTCAACAAATATTACAATAATATTCGTCAACTCATATATCATCACCAAGTGCACCAGATGCAACGATATGTTGGTGGTGAGATAGAAATTGATGAATCATACTTTGGACCTCGAAGGATGAGAGGCAAGTCAAGTAAAAGAGGTCGTGGGACGTCATTTAAGCAGGTAGTATTTGGGATATATGAGCGTCAAGGACGTGTATTTACTCGTATCATTCCAAACTGTAAAAGAAGAACGCTACATGCTGTTATGAAGGGAAAGATTGACTTGAACAGTACTGTATATTCAGATTCGTGGAGCGGATACAACGGACTTGTTGATGTCGGGTATGACAAACATTTGAGAATCAATCACAAGAAAAATGAGTTCTCAAATACAAAAGGGGTCCATATCAATGGCATAGAGTCATTCTGGTCCTTTTGTAAAAGACGTCTCGTTAAGTTCAATGGTGTAAAGAAAAACTTTCCATTACACTTGAAAGAGTGTGAATGGAGATGGAGCAAATCCCCATCGATCCTTTACAATGAACTATTACAAATTGTTAATGTGCTAGTCTAGAGCCTATTTTATTCATCACCTGATGAAGTCCGTATTATGTATTCAGATCTGTTGACAAACACTAATAAAGCTCACAGATTTTCTTTTACTTTACCTACTTCTTTAATAGGTAAACCGCTTAAATTTGTCTTTACCAGTGTATATAATCCTATTGTTAATAAAAACTACCCCAGTGTATATAATCTTACACAAGTAACTTCAAATGTAAGATCAATAATCCCAGAATTCAATAAAGACAATGAAGTTGTGAAAAAAAATTAGATTATATCTCGCCAAATAAAGGGGATTGGCATAGCTATAAACATAGAAATTTCAATGTAGTGCATTTTATAAAAACAAAACAGCTTCATAGTCCAATTATTGAGATACTTAACAGATTATACTTTTCAAGCTTTCATCCAGATTCGCAAAATGAGGTGCAACCATATTCTTTTTTACTGTCAATAATAGATGAAAGCGGACAAGGCACTTTACGTAATGAGATATTATCAACAAATCAGTTCAAAGTAGTCATCGATAACAGAGTTAGTGTTTCTGAGCAAGATATTGAAGTTTAATTATGATACCGTATGAGGTTTCAAATATTGCAATCTTTATCAAGATGTAAGTATTTCTTCCAGCTGTTGTGTTTTATTTATAAAATCTCTAAAGGATGATTTAATTGGTCTGATGATACTTGGGAATATTTCATCGAGATTTGTATTTGCGTTAGGACTTACTACGTAGATGTCAGTCAAGTGAGAGTTCTTTTTAAGAATTGAGGTATAATTCTCATCACTTCCTTTCCATCCAATTGTGATCAGTTTATTTGCTTTTAATGTTGCCTCTATCATTTCTTCTTTCATTTCATTAGGGCATTCATCAAAATGCTGTTTATTTTTGTAAGGAATTGCAATTGCCGGAATATAACTTTTTTGGATACGTCTTGAAATGTTAGCCGGGTCAATAACACAAATTGAAGAGAGTGGTTTAATATCAATGAAGCTTTGAAACACCTCTTCTTGATTCCAATAAATATAGGGCTTTTCAGATTTATGGATTTCGTTTCCCCAATTAATAGAACCATGCGGTTTATATATCCTAAGGTTATTTCCTCTGTAATATGCAGTTAGTGGCTGATCACTTGTTTTATGGAACCAATCATACCCATAAACATTAGTCATAGCATGTTCAATAAGTGAGTCATAGTTAAAAACCACAATATCGACGAAACGATCGGAAGGATATTCATTTATCCAGTCTTTCAACTTATATAAAAGAGTGACATAGTTTGTGTGTCCATTTGTGCGTTTTAATGTTTCTTGTGTAAGAGCGAGAATTAATGAATGTATATAGAATCGAGCTTTAAATAGATTTTGAAGGTCGTTTGGATCATTTCTTTCTTTTGCAGTATCGAAAATTTCAGCTAATTCTTTTTCAATATCAAAATCGTGTTTTTTGGAATCTGCTAATAATCTTAATTTTGCTGCCAATCCCATTAAATTATACTGCTGTAAATAATGATTCTGAATTGCAAGTGGAGCAAACAACTCGTTTGCTAAAGGTAAACGCTGACCATTATAATTGTATACATGTTTTGGCCATGCATCATATGATGCTCCTGCTCCTATGACAACTAATACTCTCATATGGCACTATTATATACCCTAAAGATAAATAGATTTATATATCTTAATGTGAGTATAGAAGGCTCTTCTTTCTTGTGGTGATAGTCTCCTATGTAAATGCTTGTATCCTATTTCCCCACTCATTCACATAATCATACACATCGTTCCAACTCTCGGAGACGGTGTCCACCAACAAAAACCCTCATGAGAGGGTTTTTTTATGGGTATAGCTAATTTGAGCGTAAAACTGCTATAATACCTTCATGTCAGAGATACCTATAACATTTGCAACAAGTGATCAGACATATCAATTTACCGATCTTCATCGGCTATTTGCAGAAACTTCCTACGGAAAGACATTGGCACCCCGTGTCAGATACGGACGGTATCGACCGACAAGTATTTCTGAAGAAGAATGGCGGAATGCACTCGGTGCAGATGTAAATAACCTAGAGCATATGCGGCTAACGTACGGTCTGGCCCGACAGTTTATTCGGTATCAGAATATGTACGGTGAAGACGTCCTTTCACGCCCTGATCAGGAAGATCTTCTTCTTGCAGCAGTCTCTCATGATTGGGGAGAGGCAGTTGTGGGGGATGTGATGTTCGATCTCAAGACGGTTGAAGTCGAGAACGATGAATCATCAGCAATACGGGGTATCATTCATGAAATGTTCGGAAACGGAGGGGATGAGCTGCCGGAACGTGTTGAACGGGTTATTTGTGAGGTCGTAGAAAACCGTGATACGAGATTGGGGCAGATGTTCCGGGTGATTGAACAGATTGGGTATCTTCGCACCGGTCTGAATGCATTCGATCTCAGTCAGCAAATTGATAATCCTGATTTTAGAGACGGTCTTCAGTGGGCAGCCAGCAATGTTTTACAGAATCAAATTCCGTCACTTCTGCAGGCGGCAGAGCGGTATCCTGCCGTGTTTTTTTTCCTGAGTGAAAATGCAGATCTTATAACGGAGGCCTTTATTAAAATCCGGCAATCTGTTTTTGACAACTATGATGTAGGAGAGGATCAGAAAAATCTCCAAAAGTGGTGTGCTGCCCAATACATTTGGCAACAGGACGGATTTGCCTAAAACATATCCTATAGTATGGTATAATAATAGGATGTCAGGTGAAATTTTTACATCAGAAGAAACATCTCAGATTATTGCTGAACTTGAGGCAGAGCGGGATTACTGGCGGAAAGAGCCCGGGATATGTGTTGATCCGGTAACGGTTGCCACCCCCGGAAGTTTTTGGGGCCGCAGATGGTTTGAGTATGAGCGGATTCTTCATCATAACGGAGCTCCGAATACGTTATTGCAGGTCCTTGATCAAAGGAATGTTTCTCCCCGAATCGTAGATGCCGGTTGTGCGGCAGGATTGGCTCTTGCCGATCTCCGGCGTTACCTTCCTGATGCGGAATTGCATGGCATTGATGTACGAAACGCTTCTCTTTGGACTATTACAGATCAGAGTACGGGATGGAATACAACCGGCCGTAGATTATTTTCTGATCATCACATCGACTTTTACCAGGATAGTTATCATGTTGTTCCTGATTTAGTTCCCTCTTATGATCTCCTGTATTGTGTCGGGGCTATGCCTGATCGGAGTTCTTCACCTGCCAAGCAGTTATACGTATTGCAGCAATTCTATAAAGGGCTGTCAGAGGGCGGATATGTCCAGGTGCTCATGCAGTCTTCCGATAATCATTTAACCGGAATTATGCAAAAACTGATTTCTTCCGGAGTCGAGGTTCAGTTTACGCAAGGAGATAATCAGGTTCTTCAGGATAATTTTTTCGATTCTCAAAACGGCTTGTGGGGAACTCTCACCCTCGGCCCGAAATCAGGGAAATAACCCCGCAAACTCCCGGCTGAGTTGTTCGAAATTCCCTTCAAACTGATCCATAACTCCGCTTACATGATAGTTGAAGGTAGGACCTCTTTGAATACCAAGTCCTTTTCCTTCCTGCATTCCCAATGCAGCGAGCATCCCGAAAACATGACCGGCATTTAGTTCTTTGATGCCGCGATTCAGTGTCGGTGTATAAAAAGGTCCGACACCTGCTTTCATTCTTCCCTGAGAATCTACAGCATGTGTATATTCGTTGACTAACGCAGGATCAAGTTGACTTATACCCTGCGCTATCTTTAATAATTCATCATATCCCACTCTGCAAAAATCTATCCCCAGTTTGCCGTCCCGTTCCTGATCGACCCGATAACTAATTTTTCTGAACGTGTCACCGTTTCCCGCGATATTAATACGTGCCTGACCTTTCGTGTCGGGAGTATGGCGAATAAAAATATGTGCGTTTCTGGAAACAGATATCACGGTAGTATTATCTTCTTTATGTACTCTCAGCTTCGCTGGATCTGCTGATCCGATATCGCTCCAAAAACCTTTTAGTGTCCTCAGATACTCTCTATAATCAAATACATTTACTACAGCCGGCATATAAATACTCTCTGTAAAATTGGTAGCCTGCTGTTTTTCCAACATTTTTCTAAGATATGATTGGTATCTCTCAAGAACATTGGGTTGGCCTTGATAGGATGCCTGCCAAAGTGGGAGTAATTCATTGAATACTTGAGACCGTGGTCTATCCTTAGGAAACCGCAACTCAAGGGCATCGAAGAATACGGCACAAGGGGAACTTTTCAGATGAATAGCTAAAGCATTATATATCGCCAGTGCTTCAGTCACGGAAAGTGTGAGCTGATCTTCCCATGTCTGCAAAAAAGCAGCAAGCTCCGGTGACGGATTTTTATTTTGAATCTGATGAAAAAAAGCGTACATCCCAGTGAGAGCCTGATGAGCGTCTTCAACACCATCCGCGTACCAACGATCAGGTGAATCAGGTAGATCTTCATGTCGCACTGCATGATCGTATAACGACTGAGTGGCGGCAGCCACGATCGGACTGGTAGCTTCAAGATGCTGAGAAAGCTGGAGCATTTTCCTTCGGTTTGCTGAATCAGGCGGAGTATGAATATCCTGACCTACTAAATAGTACCAATAAAGGCCGCGGGCAGTGTTCGGCTTAACTTCCTCCGGATTGTTATAAAGATCTTCCTGTGCTTGAGCCAGCAGCTGCTGAAAGTAGGGATTATTCTGTTCTGATGGTTTTGGTTGTACTGTTTCCATGAGAGCTGTTTTGAAGCCCTAGTATACATTGTGAGATAGATATTTTCTATAGGAGGGATTATTTCTTTTTCAAAAACCGGTCTTTTGCCAGAAAGATCAAATAGGAAAGAGATAAATAACAAAACGGGAGAATAAGGATGAAATACCGTGAGAACGGAGCCTGTACTCCGAGATACACGAGATACACCAACGGAATGGACGAGAAGAAGAGTTTCGGTGTGATGTCCCATTTCAGAAGCGGTTTGATGCTCAACGAAGTTGATGCAACAAGGGATATCGGCCATAGCACTGACCAGATGTGAGTTCTTATGATTTCGTGTTCTCCCCACCAACTTTTGAAGAAACCGGTTGTGAATAAAATGAAAGAGGCAAATGGTATGTTGCTCACAGAATGATCAAGCCAGAATTTCAAAACTTTCAGCTGAAAAAAAACGATATTGAACTGGATTCCCTGTTTTACAAAAGACGTAATATACGTCAAGGAAAATGCCACAAAGGCGACTGCAAGATGGATGATATATTCCTTTATATTAAATTGCCTCTTTACAATCCGATATGCCACCGTTGCGGCGATGAAAAATAATGCTGCCCCCCAGAACTTTGTGGAAGCCAAAAGTCCGAGTACAATTCCCTGAAGAATCACTTTTTTCCGATAAAAGATCATAAGGATCAAATACGAAAGCAAAAAGACCGCCTGCCCGAGTTCATACGAAGCTTGAGAAGAAAGTTCCATAAACAGCGGATCAATAAGAAAAACAGAACTGCCGAGTGCGGCAACCAATTGAGATTTGAACAGTTTCAGACCGAGTATGTACACCAGGACAAGATAGCTCATTCCGAAAAGGATCTCCACATAAAACGGATTGTTGAAAAGAACGATGGAAAATCCGTAGAGTGTGGCAACAAACGGCATATGCTGAAAATCAATAACAGCGGGATCATGCCCTTTGGCGTATAGATACCCCGCTGCAATGTGAAGCTCTTCATCGGATAGCCATACTCGGGGACAGGGCGGTTCATACGGAATATCCTGTGAACAGAAATATCTGTCGATTAGTTCGTGATCAAACCGATAGGAGAACACTCGCGGGTGAAACAGTGCCAGAATAATAACATACATAAAAAGGAGCGGAAGTATGAAAAGTAGGTGCTTTTTCATTTGTTTCAGTATATCAAAAATGTGAGCGTATATTCTCAATCAGTATGGCTTTTCAGAGTGGTAAAAACCTGTTATAGTGAATACATGACGGCAAAAACTGTCGCTTTACCAAAACCTGCATTGCTTCAGCTTGATCTGGTTCTGACTGTCGGATCATTTCTAATTCCGCTGTTGGTCTCCGGCCCTCAGTGGCTTACCGGCACGCTGGTCAATTTCCTATTATTTGCTTTTGTATCGGAACTACCAAAAAAAAACATACTTCCGATTGTCGTACTTCCCAGTTTGGGTGCGGTAGCACACGGTGTATTGTTCGGGAGTTATACTCCGTTTTTATTATATTTCCTTCCCTTTATCTGGCTCGGAAATTTTGTGCTGGTCAGTACCTATAAAGCAATCAGCCGTTCCGTTTCACCGTTTGTCGGGGTTCTTTTGGGTTCGACTGCAAAAGTTGTCATCATGTATGCAGCCGCCCTGATCTATTTTCAGCTGAGCATTGTGCCTTCATTATTTTTGACCGCAATGGGAATGATGCAATTTTATACTGCATTGGCAGGCGGAACCTTGCTCATTATCGTACGGAATTTCATAAAATCAACATGACACAGGATGCCCAAACCCTTGTTGCGCTCTTGAAAGAAAAACAGCCGCTTGCCGCAATGGTCGCACCTTCATTTCCGATTATGTATAAAGAAAATGAGCTCATTGCAAAGCTTCGGGGAATCGGTTTTACGTATATCCTCGAAGTAGCAGCCGGGGCAAAACGCACCAATGAAGCGGTAGTAAAAGCCCTTCGGGATGATCCGAACGCCCGTTTTATCACCAGTCCGTGCCCAAGTTTTGTGCGGTTTGTCCGTACAAAATACCCTCAGTATGAGAAGTATCTTGCCGAACAGGTCGATTCTCCGATGATTGCAACAGCAAGAATTGCTCAGGAAACGTATCCCGGGTATCGTCCGGTATTCATTGGCCCCTGCAACGTGAAAAAACTTGAATCTTCACAGGATTATCCTGAATTGAATATTCTGGTTGTCACATACAAAGAACTGGAGGAAGTGTTTGCAGAATTACAAGCATTGTCCGGAGAACCTGGAAATAATGCGTTTGATGTTTCAGAGATATCAACCCGTATTTATCCGTATGACGGCGGTCTCACGGACAGCAGCGGAGTCCGCGACATCCTATCTGACGAAGAAATACGAATTGTTTCGGGATGGAAAGCCTGTGAGGAAGCTCTCAAAGAATTTGAAACTAATCCGAAAATCCGCCTTGTTGATATTCTGTTTTGTGAAGGCGGGTGTATCAACGGACCGGGTGTGGTCAGTACTCTTTCTTTAGAAGATAGAAAGAAGAAGATTCAGGAGTATTATACGATGAGCAAGCTCCGTCAGTATGCATCACCCCAGAGCGTTTTGGAATAACTCTTCAGTCACATTCAGTTTGTGTCTCACTTCATCAAGGTATGGATAAGGAAAACCGAGCTCCAGATCTTGCTTTAAGCCGCGGCGGGCAGCTTGTATCCCGGTTGTCAGGGTATGTCTTAGATAACGAACGGTATCCTCGTCCCAGCGATATTGCTCAATTTTCAGTTGTCCGTGCAATAGCACCGAATTCCGTGCCGTACGGTCAAGAAAGGGAATAAAACCCCAGTGGCCGGCGATAGGAAGCTTTTGAAGTCCTAATGTAATAACAGGCATAGCCGGATACGGTTGAAGCGGGACGCGTTTTCTTTTCTCCTGAAGGGTTGACCTGCCTCCGATTGTGGCGTCAAATCCGACTATGGCGTGCTGTTTATCATCAAGAAGGACAAGATCTGCCCCCTTTTGATTGTAGGGAGGATGGCCATTAGCAAAAGATTCAAGCGCCTCATCCGGAAGAAGAAGTCGATGTTGGTCATTCTCGGGAGGATGATCACGGCGTGAACCATCAAGTGAAGTAGTAGCCGGTACGATATGTAGTCCCTGGGCAGCAAGAATTTCTCCCATTTCCCGCCTCAACATATCCTCAAATGCAAGTTCAGACATAATCGTCCTTCCCCAGTTGTGATCGGTGACGCTTTGAGGATCAATGAGGTATTCATCAAGAGCGACACTCCTGTCATCAATTTGTTGGGAATCAGTCCCGTACGGAAGAGTGTAGTGGTGGTTTTGAATCTGTATCGTTTGTCTTGATCGCGTATCGAACCATTCGATAAATTGAGCCCGGTTTCTTCTCAGTTCATCCTGTGAAAGTTCTCTGACTTGCTTATTAAGGTTCTCTCCCATTCCCATACGTTATTATACTTATAGTTTCAAAGGTTTTTGAGTAAAAATACACACGGAGTATATCAGCTTTTATATATCCTATAGTAGTAGATAAATATGGCATTTTGTGGTATAATATACACATTGAGTGTGTAATGTAACACAAGCTGTTACTTTTCACCTCAACACAATTCGAATTCTACGTACTGATTATCTTCACTTAGATCCTTACCCCTGAAACAGCTTTTAGCGGGAATAGTGTCTAAACGAGATAACAAAGTCGCAGACTTGCTATTGTCCAACGAAGTTGAGCTCAAATTCAACGAAGTTGGGGCACATTAACAACTTGTGGAAAATGAAATAAGCTCATATTGAGCTTATACGAAATATGTCAATTTTTATGACAATATCATTTTTCTTAGTCTTTTGAGGTTATGATTGCGAAGTTTTGAGGCTAATCCCTTAGCTTTAGAATTCGCAATCATCTACCTTTGACACTCACTGTGTCAGGACGAAAGGAAGATGAAAATCATAAGAAAGGAAAAAAAGAATAGAGGATAAAGGGCAGAAATGCCCTGATCCCCGTACGTCCCGGAATGTGTTTCATTGCTATCATCCGGCCTTCAATTAACACAATCAAG
This sequence comes from Candidatus Roizmanbacteria bacterium, assembly GCA_016700135.1. Lineage (NCBI taxonomy): Bacteria > Candidatus Roizmaniibacteriota > Candidatus Roizmanbacteria bacterium. The sequence goes on along the minus strand of CP065004.1, from coordinate 384,878 downwards.
TACAAGAGAGGATATCATGTATACCAAGAAGTATCAGGTCAAAGTAGCGGCGATGCCGCAGCGGAGTGTGAATTGGACCGTACTCGCGGCAGTCGCGGTGCTTATGGCACTTTTGGCTATGTTCGCGACCCACGTCTCGGCCTATGCTCAAGAAGTCGATTCGCAGCCCGTTCAGATCACCGATGAGGTGGTTTTGAAGGGTCTTCTCGAAGGCGACTTGAGCGTTTTGGAGAACGGCGAAGAAGTTCGGGCGGCGGCTGAACCCGTGATGGGCAGTAGTGTCCGACACCACTGGGGTTACCCTGGTAACCTCCAGGTGTATGTCAACAACACAAGCTCTACGGTGTTCAGTGACTTTGTCATCCAGGCCCGCCTCAAGAATGGCCAGATCGACATGCGTCAGCTTTCTGCTAACATGACACCCAAAAGCACCTACTTCGTTCGCAACGGACAGGAAACTGATCCTGTTGCGGTCCACGTGAGTATGTCTCATGGTGGTCAGACCAACAGCATGCATGACGCAACAACGTGCCTGAACGGCCCGATGGTCGTAATCAACCGTTGGAATGACGGCTCTACCTATCCGACTATCCAGAACATCTTTGTCGGGCGGGAGATCTACTATCGACTGGTGGGGGCAACTGATTGGCGCCAACTGGCTAACAATGCCTATGAAGGCTGGCGCCTGAATCAGAATCAAGGCAGCGTTGAGATCAAGCTACAGCCCACCGACCAGGCACCTTTGTGTCTTCTGGTCAGTTGGGACTGGACCTTGCCTGTGACTTTGACCATCCCCGATACGACAACCGTCGTGGGGAATGAGATCATGGTTCCGCTGGAATTCCGCAACAACACCGGTCAGATCTACAGCATCGATGCGCGGCTGCAGTATTCGCCGACGCATCTTTCGTTTGTGGGTATTGATCAGGCAGGAACGGCGACGCAGAACTTCCAGTACATCCTGAACACGGGTACTCCCGGCTCGATTATCATCACCGGACAGGGACAACAGCCGATCACGACCAATTCCGGCCTCATGCTTCGCCTGAAGTTTCGGGCGCTGCGGGCAGGGACCGTTCCTGTGATGCTTTCGGGCGTACAGGTGCCGGAGGTCTTGATCAACGGCGGTTCGATGCCCGTGGCGGGTGAATACGGTCAGGTGACCGTAAACGCCAGCCTCTGGACGGGCGCTGTCTACTTCTGGAACGGCAATAAGCCCATGAAGGATGTGACGGTCACTCTGTCTAACGGGATCGACGTTGTCACGGCCACGACCGGTTGGGACGGCGGCTACACTGCCGCACTCCCGACTATGGGAACGTGGACCGCGACTTTCTCCAAGCAGAAGTCCGAGTACGATCGGCATGCCGTAAGCTCTATGGATGCCGCACTTACTCATCAGCGGGCGGCTCTCCGCACCACCTTCGGTATTCCGTATATGGAGTGGAGCGCGGACGCCGACGATAAGCAACCCATCACGAGCTACGATGCCAACCGCATCCTGCGGTTCGCTGCGCGTTACAATGATTCGGATGCTGCTTGCGGCGATTGGCGCGGCGAAGCAATCACTGTTGAAGTGAACGGTCCGACAAGCAGTGGGCATATCACCAAGCTTTGGTTGATGTGTGACGTCACCGGCAACTGGTTGCCCGGTGATTCCGTTGCTGCGGCTGAAGTGGCAGAGACGCCCAACATCACGACGACCGTGATCAGCACACAGCCTCTGGTGGTCCGCATCAGCTCGGAACAGCCGTTTAGCGGCCTGGCACTCCAGTTTGATCAGAGTGTTCAGTCTGTGATGGCGGCAGGTTTCGACACTGTTCAACCGAACGCCGGCTTCGTACCCTTGGCTTCCATGACTGATCCTGTCAGTTCGGTTGATCTTACGATTATTCCGACGGAAGGCACGCAAGTGCTCACGTTGGAGTCAATCACGGTCGATGAGCTTTCGGCAGTCAACGGTCCGACAATGTCGTTGGATCCCCAGGACGAGATGCCGATCCTGCAGCTTGAGTTGTACCTTCCGCTGGTCTCCGCTTATGTCGAGGGAGCCTTAGGGGAAGGCCCCGATCCGCTGCAGTAGTTGTCTGAAAACTGAATAATCTCATCAAAGAAGATGGGAGCGGGCTGAGTGACCGCATAAAAGCACTCAATCACTAGTTCCGTTCAACACGGAACTCCACAAGTTGTAACAGCAAGAAAACAGGGCTCGCCTTAAACAGCGGGCCCTTTTTCGTGGGTGAAATCGTATGCCATAAAGTCCTATAGTCTTGATTTCCGGTCTTATCGGGTGTATTATTGAACTCACAATTCCTACTTACGATGTATTCTTCATCTTGTTATTACCATACATATAAGCATTGTATCGTGTAGTGGCAAAAAGAACGAATCCCATCCTGTAGACTTGCTTGTCCAGCTATGCCTATATATGCAAAGTTGGAGCACTTTAATAACATGCGATTAAAGCTGATTGCGGTATTTTGAGGAGAAGTTGAGACTCATGTCATTCCCGACTATGATCGGGAATCCAGTACAAATCCATGGATCCTGAATCAAGTTCAGGATGACAAATAGTGTTATCTTCAGAGTTCCGCAATCGGCGGGTCATAACGTTCACTAGCTAAGGAGGCTATCGTGAAAACAAGAAAGTGGTTCGGAGCTCTTCTTATCGCTATCGCTGCCCTCGGTCTTTTCGGGGTGGTAAACGCACAGGGAGAGGAGGAATCGGATTGCCCGGCAATCATGGGTGGTTCGATTCGGGGGTACGTCTACGGGCGTGCCTACGACAACGGAGTACCGGTCCCGGAAGGCTTGGAAGTCATCGCAGTCGACGATTCAGGATACGTCGTGGGCTGCGGGGAGACGCTGCAGTACGGCGTCATCCCTCTCATGACTGTGTACCAATCAGGACGGTTCGACCCCGGCGTCGAGTTTTTCGTAGGCGGCAAATTCTTTTTCAGCGACCCCATCATCGGAGAATGGTGGGGCAATATGAAGGAACTTCGGCTCACCTTGACGACGGAGCGGCCGCAAGGTCTTCCGGGCGTCACTGTGTCGCTGCCCACTGCAACCGTCACTACGACGTATGAGATCACGATCCCGCTCACCGTCTCGTCGACTGTCTCAGCCAAGCTCTTCGCAGGCGAAGTCCACTTTGATTCGGAGTCTCTCGAATTCCTGGATCTTGAAGGCGGATCGATTCTGCCTCGTAGTTCCGACATTGCGCTCAACGACATCCTCGTCAAGGAGGGTCGACTCGTATTCTACGGCGGCGGGTCGGATAAGTTCCTGCTTGATGGGGAGCTTTTGCTCCTCAGATTCCGAGGTATGGAGGTCGGAGCCTCCCACCTTCGCATTGAGAGTTTCGTAACCGACGCTCCGACGCAAACGGAGCTTGTAGACGGCGGCGTCACCATCACAGCAGAATCGGCCCAGAGTGAGGACACTTTTCTCTATCTGCCGTCCGTCACGACGGATTGACCCAGTCGCATGTTGAAGCAAGAAACGGGGCCTGCCCATACCGGCGGGCCCTTTTTCGTGGGTTAAAAAATCACGCTTTCGACAGGCGCATAGGAATCGGTAAAGATTGGAGTCTGTCCTTTCGGTCGGTAGTGCAGGATATTGTTCAGCAAACCTTGATTTGTCACTAAGCAGGTATTTTGCAATCTCACATCACCCTTTTCTGCAACGAGAATAAAACCTTGTGTCTCCTCAAAATCTTTATCTTTCATCACCTGATAGACGGTTATATTCCCAAACACTTCTTGTACTGTTTTCATCTCTACATCAACAAGTGTGGGTTTCTTATCATCTATGACCGACAGAACATTCATGATGAGAAGACCGTTTTTTTCCAGCGAATCGTACATTTTTTCAATTGCTTCTTTTGTCGTGAGTTGAAAAGGAGGTATGGAGTTGGCATATGCATCGACCAAGATGGTATCATATTTTTTGGTATTCCTATTCAGATAGACCCGCCCGTCTTCGTTAATAATCCGCACCTGTTCAGTATCGGCTGCAAGTTCGAAGTATTCCCGGGCAATACTCGTTAGCGCAGGATCGATTTCCACAGCATCCATTTCTCCGTCCGGAAATTGACTTGAGTAATAATTGGGGTACGTAAAGGCGCCTCCTCCTATGAGAAGAACGCGACTATTCAGGTTGTAGCACGCAGGCAGTGTGAAAAATCTGGAGTATGCAGCTGCAAGTTCGTCCCTGTGTCCCATTTTATGTTTAGACTGTACCCCGGCAAAATCAGTCATAAGCATACGAAAAATATCTCCATTATCTTCATACTGCAGAATAAAGTAATCACTATACGGTGTATGCTCGACTGCCATAACGTGGGTATCATACGGTATCTGGTAATACTTGGTCGGTGACAGAAAACCGAAATAAAAGGTGGAGATAATACTCATCCCAATCAAAGCTCTATAGTTTTTTTTCAGAAGTACTGCTGCATTTATCATCAATGCCACACTGATCAAAAAAATAAGCTGGAAACTTCCCATAACACTAAGCAGATAGTAACCTGCCAGAAACGTCCCGGTAATGCTTCCGATCGTGCCGAGAGCATACAAATTCCCAACGGTTCTTCCCGAACTTTTAAGTGAGTTTAATTGCAATTTAGCGGCATAAGGAGAGACAACGCCGAACAGTATACTGGGAATACTGAAAAGGAGAAATGTGGCAATAAGAGCCCCTAGGGATGTAAATGCGATAGTATTTGCGAGAAAAATCAGAATATATCTTGCTGTAAAAACAAGAAAAAGACAGGCAAACGCATTCAGCAGAAGTACGAAGCCGAGTTGTTCATATGAAGCCTTTTTGTCTGCGATGCGTCCCCCGATAAAATATCCGATACTTAAACAACCGAGAATGGTACCGATCATGGCAGTCCAGACATGCAACGATGAACCGAAATAAGGTGCAATCATTCTTGTCCCGATAAGTTCCAGAATCATGACAAGCATTCCTGAAATAAAGACGGTTGCCGGAAGAACCCACTTTTGCATACTCACATTGTAACTTATTTTTAACTGAAAAAACCCGGCTTCATGCTACAATAAGAAGATGAACAACATTATCAAGGTAATCAAATACGCAAAGCCGTATCATATCTACTTCTTAGTTATTGCCCTGATCATTATTCTGACAACGGCACTTGAGCTTGTGTCCCCGTATATCCTCAAACTGATTGTGGATCAGATTGAAATGCAGGTAACAAGCGGGACGGGAGATATTTCCCGCCTTTACTTTCTGATCGGCATTCTTGTTGCATCGGGTACTCTTGCTGCACTTTTTGAAGCGGTCAATCAAAGGATCGGAGACTATACAACCGCCCGGATGGGGAAGTTTCTGACGGAGAAATTCTATCGAAAAATTTTTACGCTTCCTCAACGATATTTCGATACTCAGATTTCAGGAAAAATTCTGAGTCTCCTTTCCCGAGGGATTGTTTCTCTTCAGGACTTCTTGGGAGCAGCTACTAATTTCATTATTCCTGCATTCTTAAGAAGCATTTTTATTATCGTAGTTTTGGCTTTTTACAGCTGGCCGATCGCGCTTTTTACAATGCTGGTCTTTCCGTTCTATGTCCTGGTAAGTCATTTTTCAACGAAAAAATGGGGAGAGTTCCAGATCAAGAAGAATCAGATTGAAGATGTGACACGGGGCCGCATCCAGGAGGTCATCACAAATATCCGACTTGTCAAAAGCTACAATACACAGAAAAAAGAATGGACTTTTGTATCGGATAACATGGAGAAGAGTGTGAAGATTTATGATAAACAATCATTGACGTATCACATTTTGAACTTCTTCCGCAACTTCGGGCTGGAAGTCGGACTGTTTATTGTTTCGATCATCGTATTCCGGAATACATTTATCGGAGTATTGAGTTTAGGAGAAATGGTACTGATCCTTCAATACCTTAATCAAATCAGACGGCCTCTTTTTGCCATGAGCTTTATTCTTGAACGGATGAAACAGGCCGAGACCGGTTCAAAAGAATATTTTGAGGTTCTTGAACTTGAGTCGACGGAAACATTGTCGGATAAGATAAAAAAACCGGTATTTGACCACCCCTCAATCACATTTGACCATGTTTCTTTTGAATATCCGGAAAGTGGTCTTGTCCTAAAAGATGTCAGCTTTACCCTTCCCGGGAAAGAAACGGTTGCATTGGTCGGTCACAGTGGAGCCGGGAAAACGACCCTTATCAATCTAATTCTAAAGTTTTATGAGCCGACGGAAGGGCAGATATTGATGGAAAAATCAAGTTACAAGGATATGTCTCATCAGGAGGTGAGATCCCATATCTCATTGGTATTTCAGGAAAACGAATTGTTCTCAACTACGATTTTTGATAACGTGGCATACGGCAGGACTGACGCGAAGGAAAAGGACGTCATCTCTGCTTTGAAAAAAGCAAATGCATATGATTTCGTGATGAAGTTCCCGAAAGGGATCCATGCCGAGATCGGAGAACGGGGAGTACGGCTTTCCGGAGGACAGAAACAACGTATCCAGATAGCCCGTGCCATCCTTGCCGATGCTCCGATTCTCATTTTAGATGAGGCGACCAGTTCTCTTGACGCCAAGAGTGAAAGACTGGTACAGGAAGCACTCGAGAAACTTATGAAAAACCGATTGGTTATTATCATCGCACATCGTTTTTCAACAATACAAAATGCAGACCGCATTATGGTCCTTGATCAGGGCAGAATTGTTGACTCAGGAGCACCGGGTGATCTTGCCAAGCGAAAGGGCGTTTATTCTGAGCTTCTCAGATATCAGATTGAAGGAAACAAAAAGCTGCTTGAGAAATACGAGCTTAGCTAGCATTATTTCTTTTCTTTCTTTTTGTCGAGCTTATCCAGGCCGAGTCCTTTGAATACGTAGTACACAACGGCTGCGATGATAACAAAATTGATAAGGACGCCGATAAACTGACCGTAATGAACTTCCGCTTTGCCGATAGTCAGTATAGCTGTTGCCAGACTTTCGGTTCTTCCTCCGGCAATAATACTGATTACCGGGTTAATAATATCCTCAACCAGCGATGTCACAACTTTCGTAACCGCGCCTCCCAGGATAAATCCGATAGCAAGACCGATGACTCCCTGTTCCCGAATAAATTCGATAAATTTACTCATAAGAAAAATTTTAAAATTATAATGGCATGGTGATTTTTTCCAGCCGATACAGCATATAGCGATCGTTAACTTCCCAGCTTTTAGTGACTCTTGACGGGCCGAAAGCAGTGTATTCCCACATTACCTGTTTTTGAATAGGATCGTCTTTACGGCTGATAAAATACAAAAGATCAATATTTGAATAATTCTCATACGGTTCAGGATGGATATCTTTAAGTAGAAGTGCATATCGAAGCGGCATCGCCCTGTTGTCCCCCTGTGCATGCATGGCAACATTGAATGAATCGATCGGGTTATCTTTCGAGATAATCTCTGCCGCCGTCCTGAAGTCGGCAATGTTAAGACCGTCCTGATCATAATGTTTGTCAAGATGCAGGTTCCAGGCCTGCATATTCAAAAGGATCAAAAGAGCTCCGACTGCAGTTATAAAAAAAAGCTTTTTTTTAAGAACATAATACAGAGCAAGTGCTGAGAGCAGGAAAAAAGCAGTGTGAAATGAAATCACGTAATGCAACTGCATATATCTGCCGTAACCAATCCCGACCAGAAAAACAAAAAAGAACAAAAGAAGTATCGGAATAAGGTTTTCAATCAGTCGCGGCTTTTTTTTGAGGATTGTATACAGGTATATCGGTAAGCTGATCATTCCCAATCCTCCCATCACAATATTATTCCCGAATATCAGATATCCGATCATCTTGGGCCAAATGATCAGTCCGTGCAAGAGACTTCTTTCCTGGAGGGGGGAGGCACTGAAATACCGAATCATCAGTTTGATATTCAGAAATTCATGACGTACTTCAAAAAGTAAAAACGGCGAAATCCCGATGATAAAACCGGCCAAAAGAAGAAGATAATAATGGACTTTTTTAATTTTTACTGAGGTAAGCCATGGGAAAGCAAGAGCTACGGCGACAAAAACGGAGGTAAAATAGTGCATTTGGATGATCCATCCGATACAAAGTCCAAGCACAGCATATCTTACCATCCGAAACCGTTCATCTATGGTAACAAAAAGATAGAGAATGAGTGTTGAGAAGAAAACTGCCGGATAGGAATTGAAAGCGGCTCGGGAATACTCTACCATCAGCGGAGAAATTGCAAACAAGAAAGCGGCAATAAGTCCCACCTCGGTATTTTTTATCTTTTTCCCGATCAAAAATATCAGCGGGATTGTCAGAAGTGATAAAGTCGTCTGGAATACCGTTCCCGAAAGAGGATGATTGTTCATCAAAAAAAAGAACGGAGCCATAAGATAGTAGACGATCGGTCCGTTGTAAAATCCTCCGACTGAAGTAATCGGACCGAGAAGCGTCAAATCTCCATGGGTAATATTAAATACTTTTGTAGAATCTGAAGCCTGATCTGCCAGAAAAACCGCTAATTCATCCATTCTGTATATCCGTAAGAAAGCTCCGATTAAGAAGATTGCCAGCAGTATAACGATTTCTTTTTTTATCTTCATGTCTGAAAAAGATTGGTAGATTCTTACATTATACCTGAAAAGTACGGTCTGGACAGTATATAATAGAGTAGTATGTCGCTGAAAAAAATGATGTCTCCTTTTTTTGTTATTATCCTTCTTGGTATCTTCATCCGGCTCAGTATTATGTTTGTCGATTTCAGCTTTGATGTGCTTAATCATATCTCCTGGGCAAAAGACGTATGGAACCGTGGGCTTTATGCGTTTTATGAAACGCGGTCAATCGACGTTTATGGTACGGAATACCCGAATTATCCGCCGCTTGCGATCGGATTGTTTGCACCGTTTTATCCGTTGTATCAATGGTTGTTCGGGACGTTCTGGCAACTCAATCTTACCGTTCCGGCATTTCCTTCTGTCGTTGTGATTTTTATGGAGCGTCTGCATTTTCAGGCAGGTCTGATGAAAATCCCGGCGATCCTTTCCGATTTCGGTCTTGCGTGGATCTTAGCACAGATCACCGAAAAACTTTATCCGAAAAGAAAACACCTGAAAGTCCTGGTCATGTCCCTAATTCTTCTTCATCCGACCTTCTTTTACAACAGCGCATTCTTCGGACAGATTGACAGTATCCCGCTGTTTCTTATGGCACTGGCGGTATATTTTAGTTTTTTTGTAAAGAAACCTTACTGGAGTTTCGTTATTCTGACAGCTGCCGTTCTTGTTAAACCTACTGTATTTGTTTTTTTGCCGGTTTTTATGATCTCATTTTTTTCAAGATACGGTTTGAAAACAACTTTGAAGGGTGCTGTGATAAGTATTTTGTTGTTCTGGCTTGCATTTCAGCCGATGGCACAGAAACCGGGAGACCCGCTGTATCCGTTTATTCTCTACAAAGAAGGAATACTTGATACGCAGAGTATCGGAGCGGTAACGAATGCCGCATACAATGCCTGGGCCCTGTATCCGCCATTGTTTTTCGTTCCGGCAGAGACTTCATTGATCGGCAGTATTACGTACGGGACTGTCGGGACAATTATCGCCGGAGGGTTTATCTTAGCCTTATCCGTTTTATATTGGAAAAACCGCTCGGGCAAGTTGTCATTGTTTATTGCACTTTCACTCTGTGCTTTTGCGTCATTCCTGTTTTTAACCAAAATGCATGAACGGTATCTTATACTTATTCTGCCGTTTCTTCTTGTCCCGGCAGTGAAATATCGTTCCATTATGTATGCATGGGGTATACTTTCACTTATTAGTTTTCTGAATTTATATAAAAGCTGGTCGGTTCCGAAAGTTGAGCCGATCGTGCAGGCTCTATCATCAGATCCGATAGTCATAATCCTTTCGGCAATCAATGTTTTGTTATTTTTGTATGTATTTAGATTCTTTGTATCACACAACCAGAAAGCGTCCTCTGCGGCGGACTGATGCAACAGTTTCCCTATTTTCACAATACAAATGGGCACTAGTCGCGCTGCTTTTCATATCTTTGTTTGTGACGTATCGGGTCAGGGCGACCGGTCAGGTACTCGGGGTAGTGATAATACCGACACTGACACCTACCCCTACGCAAACCCCTACCCCGACATTTACTCCTTCACCGACACTCACTCCCACCAACACTCCCACCCCGACCAATACTCCGAGTCCTACTCCTACTTCCACCCCGACTCCGATGCCGACCAGTGATTTTGAAAACTATTTCGACCAATACAGCAGACAGTATGGAGTGGACAAGGAAGTAATGAAAAAAATCGCATACTGTGAATCAGGCGGTCACCCTGGAGCAAACAACGGGGAGTATGGCGGCATGTTCCAGTACTCAGTGGAGACCTGGCAGGCAACCCGGGTTCAAATGGGAGCGGATACAAATCCGGATCTCAGATTCGGTGCAAAAGAAGCGATAGAAACAACAGCCTTCAAACTGTCCCGGGGAGGTGACAAAGCCTGGGTGAACTGTAGGTAGTATAATGCAACTCATATGAAACAGATTTTTTCCGTTAACGGACAGATCAAGCCTCTGTCAGAAGCTCAAATTCCTGCAGAACGTATTGAGACAATGTATGGTTTCGGTGTTTACGAAACCATGAAAGTACGAAACAGAACACTCTATTTTGCAGAAAATCATATCGATCGGTTGTTTCATTCTGCGTCGTGTATAGAGCTTCAACATCCGTTTACTGCAAAAGAAGTTGAGGCTTCGATCCATGCACTGCTGACTGAACTTTCCGAAGACGCACTCAACCTTAAAATGCTTCTCATGGGAAGTCAGAATCCGGAAGAGGCGACATTGTATTTGTTCCCGCTTGCTCCCTTTTTCCCGAAAAGGATATGGTACCGGGACGGAGTAAGTGTCTGCAGTTTCGTTTATGAACGGTGGATGCCGCAGGCAAAATCACTGAATATGCTTCCGAGTTATTATTACTTTACCCAGGCAAAAAAAGAAGGACATTACGATGCTCTTTTTGTTGACAACGCTCTTAATATCAGGGAAGGAACACGAACGAATTTTTATGTAATGAAAGGAAAAAAAATATTTTCCCCTCCGAAAGAAGACGTGTTGGAAGGTGTGACTATGATGACACTGGAAAAGGCCATCCGGGAATCACCTTTTACCCTACAATACAAACGCATTCCGTATACCTCACTTCTTTCATACGATGGGGCGTTTTTGAGCAGTACCAGTACCAAAATTATCCCTATTTCTCAGATAGACGGGAAGCCCTTGGAGATTTCGCCGCAGTTTCGTGAACTCATGGACCTTTACAATAATGCACTGGAACGTTCCGAGGGATTGATGTCAGGTATCTGAATAAGAATTTCAAATCAGTTCTTTCGCAATCATCTCTTTGACCCAGGGAGCCAGAATGGAGTAGAGAGGGCTTTTTTTATTTTTAATTTCTTCAACTTTCTGCAAAGAGTAGCCGTATGCAAACTCAAGATTGATTTTAGGAACGATTTTCGTACGGCAAGTATAAATATGACAGACTTCATGCTCAATGTAGTCGGAATGGGGATCTTTTGCTTTGTAATAAATAGAACCGTCGTGTACCGGTTTCTGAATCAAATGCTCCTCTGTCAAACCGAGTTCACGCTGTATCGTACGGTATAAAGTAATTTCATCAGCTTCAATTTCTCCGTTTATCATCAGCTGGTGAGAGGAAACTGAAAGATCAAATACATTGTCAAATACGGGATGCTTCCGATGCTGCAGAATGGCATAGTCGTTGTAGAAAACTGCCACAGTTATCGCACGGTGAAGAAGTCCCTTCTTGTGTGCTGTCCATTTTTCAACGGAGTCAAGAATAGTATCATGCTCATCAACGTGAGCAATTTCCTGTTGTTCATCATAATAACTCATGTAGGTATTGTATCAACTTCAGCCTCACTTGTCAGCCTTTTCTTGTAGTTTTGATTTAATGGCATTGATGGAATCGGCGGTCTGATCACCGGTCGGTTCGGGGGTGTCTACAGATTCGAGCTTTTCTTGGACGGCTTTGACTCGGTCTTCGATGCTTTTCGGAGCCTGTTCTTCGTCATCCAGATCCATGTGCATTTCTTTATTTTCTTCTTCTTTCTTTGCCACATCGACCAGGACTTCTTCTTCCTCGCCCTGATCTTTCTTCATCTGGTCTTTTACGGCTTCTTCGCGCTCGAGTATCTTTTGTGTCAATTTGGCGGCTTCGAGCTTCGCTTTCAGATACACGATCAGTTCCTCTCCCTTCAGGTTGTTGATCAGGAAAATCGGGAGGAGATAGCCGAGCTCGTCCAGTCCTTCCTGCTGCATACGCTCATCAGGTGAGAGGATTTTATTGAGGGTATTTGTGATATATACAATCTCCTGATCGACCCAGTCTTTTCGGGTTTGGATCGTATCCGTGACGGGAACTTCACCTTCCTCATAGTGCTTAGTCCACATGTCTTTCACTTCCTCATAGTCTTCGAGTGAGATACTCTGAGGAATCGAGATTGTTTTTTCGATATGTTTTTCCGGTTCGCTTGCTACTTCCATCTGCTTCTGCATGACATCGCTGACCTGCTGAGGTTCCATTCCTTCCTGTTCGGCTACCTGTGCCACGATCTGATCGGATGAGATGACGGAGTCAGCAAGGGTTATGAGAACTGTCTGGACACTTGCTTTTGGTATTCCTGATGATTCGTTGATTGTCTGGACAATTTTTTCTGACGGCTGATTGATGTTATTGGCATAGGTTGACATAATGTTTTTCACCTGCTGTGTTTTCAGCTGTGTCTGATTGGCCAGGTTTTCGACAAAGGTTTCGTTTTGGATGGCGGTCATCATAAGATTGTGGATAATCTTCTGTGATTCGGTCTCTGAGATATTTGATTGCTGTGAAACCTGTTTGATGATAGATGTCTCCGGTCCGGCAGTAGTTGTTACTGATTGAGGCATTGCATTGGCAATCTTCTGTACATTGCTTTCGGACATGTTCGTGGTTTGTGCGATCTGGGTGACAGTTTGCGGAGCATTTGTCAATATTTCAGAAGAAGACTGCATGATATTCTGGACCTGTTCCTGGGTCAGGTTAGTTTCAGTAGCCACGGATTTCACCAGTTCTGTCGGAGCCTCGGTCAGGTGCTGCGTATAACTGGCATATGCATTTTTGACTGTTGCTGCATCGATCTGAGTATGCTGTGCCACCTGATTTATAAGTTCTTCATTGGATGCAAATGTCTGGATGACATTGGTGACATCTCCTTCTGTCAAGGCTGTACTAGTCGCGGTATCCGTAATGATGGTATCTGCAACCGGGGTCGTATCAGTTTTTTGAGTGATAGTCGTGACTGATTGAGCAATCTGTTTGATTGTTTCAACAGGAGCATTCGTAATCTGGGTGATTTGTTCCTGATAGGTATTTGAATTTGAGACAGCGGTTGCAGCTGACTGAATAATTGAATTCACATGTTCTTCGCTCACCTTTGTGTCTGATGCCACTGATTTGATAATGGTGTTTGAGGATTCATTCAGATGGGTGCTGAATGACTGGAGGACCTGTGAGACAGTCTGCTGTTCCATATTGGTTTCTTCAGCAACCTGAGTAGTGAGGTTTGTGTTCTGACTGAAGGTCTCAAGAATCTGCTGAATAGTCGTACTTTCGCTGGATGAGGCGGTTGCAATGTTTTGGACAGCCGGTGCCGTTTTGTCTTTTGAAACCTCAACGGTTCTGCCTATGGACTGTGAAATCTTCTGCACGGTTTCATTCTGGACATTTGATGATTTTGCGATCGTTGCTTGTTCGGTCTTCGAGTTTGTTACTGCCTGTGAAACATTCTGCAGAATGTTCTGGACCTGTCCTTCATTTATTTGTGTTTCCTGTGCAATCTTGTGAGTGATATTCTCGGACGTTTGGTTCAGGTTATTGGCATAACTTTTGATGACACTGGAAACTTCATGTTCCTGCATGTTCGTTTGATTTGCGACGCTTTTGATTGTTGTTGGGTTGTTTGCAATTTCGTTGATGACATTTTGGATTGTTTTTGAAGTTACAGTGGTTTGACTTGATGCTGCTTTGACGACACCGGCAATGGCCGGCTGATTTGTCTGTACTGTTGAGACTTCTACGGCTTTTTCAATGACGGTCTGGACGTCATGAGTGGTGACATTATTTTTCTCGGCCACTTCTTTCACCAGAGTGCTGTTTTCCATTACTTTTGATGTCTGATTCAGGATACGGGAAACGGTACTTCTTTCGACTTTTGTCTCATCGGAAATTTTTTCTACCAATCTCGTTGCAGGCATACTCATGTTTTTGACGAAAGACTGGACGACCGCTTTGACAATTACTGTCGGCTGACCGGTCGGCGGTGCGATTTGCTCAATCACCTGTTCATTTGATACTGCGGAAGTAAAAGCCTGCTGGACAAGCTGTTCGACCTGAGGCGGCGGAAGTTGGGTAGTTGAGGCCACTGCCTGGACGGTAGATTCTTCACGGGTGACTGAGGATCTGATACTGGTCAGAACCTTCGTAATCTGTTTACTGTCCAGTTTTTCCACCGTGGCAATCTGTCGGAGCATATGTGCCTGTGAGCTGATTGTACCTGCCTGCTGGAGGACCTGTTTTACGGTACTCACTGAAGTGTTATTCTCTTTGGCAATATTGTTGACGACTTTGGATACTGGACTGTTCGTTGTCTTGTTATATGAGTTCAAAATGTTGTTTACAATCTGCGGAGGAGTGTTCGTGGATCTTGCAATCGATTCTATAGCTTTTGTATTGTTGGTAATATTCTTGGTATAGGTATTTGTTATATTCGTGACTTTTTCTTTCGGCACGTGGGTCTCTTCGGTCACAACCTGAGAAATCGTAATTGTCTGAGGCATTGATTTGATGATCGATTCGCGGATCTTTGTTTTCTCGGACACGGATGTCGAAGTAGAGGCAAGGATCGTGCGGGCCATTGAGTCATTCTTAATAGCTCGTGCAAAAAGCTCAGACCGCAGATTCATATACTGCTGTCTTTCGGCAGGTCTTTGCGCTTTTACTGGATTTGCGAGGAAGGTGAGATTTTGGTTCACGACACTTTGCATCTGCTTGTTTGTTTCGACTCTTGCGATATCCGTGATACGGGAAGCGGAAAGATTGAGGTTCTTCGCCAGATCGATTGTCATGGATTTCTTCATCTGGGCAAGTGATCCGAGAGAGACTTTAATATCGGTTTCGATCGGGATATTTCGATCCAACTTCATAGTAGGACCTGTGGGGCCGGATGGAGTAGGTCCTTTTGAAGGTCCGCCGCGCATGTTGTCATACATTGCCAGAAGAATATTCTTCATAGCATATATCCCATCACAGCAATAATCACGGAAAATTCGAAGGAGCCACCAGGGGAAGAATGTGACAGCCCACAGCATGAGAAGTGTGATGACATATTCGGCAAAGGTGTCGACATAGCTGCCGTTGTTCATGGCGCTAATAGGACGGGAAGGTATTTCTGAAGCGGCTCCATAGATTCTTTGAGCAGGTCCTCCGTATACGATATTTATACCTGTCGGATAAATATACCCGCCGATTTTTTCAACACGTGAAAAGTCAAAACTAAAGGGAATACCGTACTCCCAAATTTTTGCCATTGCACCTAAAAAGAGAGTGAGAAGAGGTCCGTAAAAAAGCCACTGAAAAAATACTCCGATCCAAATCCATCCCGTGTTCCTGATAAAAATAAACGGCATAAGAAGCGCCAAAAACGGCGATACAAAAAGCAAAAACCAGAGAAGAATTTTTCTCAAGAGGAGCATGCTTCCCATCACGTAGTAACTGACATTGGTCAGTTTCAGCATAAAGATTTCAGCATCGACTCCTTCCTGCACACGGATATTCAGGTCACGACAGCCGACGAATGTTGTGTAGCTGGCTTCAGTCCGGCCAAGAAGATTGTCGTCTGCCGCAAAGTATATATTAAAGAGCTTCTGACCTCCCAGATTTTCGTATGAAAATTTCATCAGGACCTCCGAGAACTGGATCAGGAAAAACACGATAGAAGCTGAGAAGGCCACATACAACAACATGGTTCCTATTTTGATAATCGTCGGCCAGATCCGGATTTTAAAGTCATAGTTTGTACGCTGACTGATGATATAGCCGATTCCGAAGACAGCTGCTACGAGTACTACACCGAAGAGAGCAAGCATCGCAGTATACTGCCAAATATCAGTAAGAACTCGTGCATTGTCAATTGCGCTGGTATTCAGGACCCAGTACAAAAACTGTCTGGCACGTTCATCGGCTTTTCCCTGAGCCGTAATGGCAGGGTCTTCTATCCAGTAATGTTTTGTTTTCGGATCTGTTAGGAAATCCGCGTAGCTCGTCGCACATATGTCTTTTTCCCCAGCATCACGCAGGGCCTGATATATCGGCTCGACTTCATTCGGACATGTCAGAGATTCGCGGTTTCCGCAGAAAATCGGAGGCTTATCAACAGGCGGAAAACCGTAAAAATCCATCTGTGCACTCACCGGTTTAGCCGGGACAAAAAAGAAGAAAAAAGCTGCGATGATGATGAGCTTACGTATGTTCATAAACAAAGGGTTAAGAGATATGCCTCTTATTTCATATTAGTATAGATAAAGAAGATTGACAATATTGTATTTCTCTGCAATTATGTAATTATGAGACATATACGCATTTTCCTTCTTTTACTAACCCTTTTAATTATTCCTCAAACCGTTTCGGCAGAAACTCCTCCTGCAGTGTGGCAGCCGCTTTGTGTGCCCTTCAAGCACTGTGGCGGCGGAGCAGGAAATGAGAACTGTGCCCCTCTTTCAAAAAATAATCCTCAGGCAGATCTGATTCATACAAGTTCGCACTGGGGACATCGCGCACAGCTTGATTTCCGGGGACTGTCAATTCCTGCGGGCCAAAAAGTCATTCTTATGGAATGTATAAAGCCTGATGAACCGGCACGTGATGATAACAATGACGGTGAAGCTGACTGGTACTGTACGACCGGTTTTTCGGAAAACGATAAACAATTTTATTGTGCTGGAGGAAGCGACAGTGCATCCTGTGACGTGAAATCATACCTCAATCAGCTTGATCGTGTCACATACGGAATAAACGGCGACACCGTCAAAAATCGTGACGGGGCTTCATTTGTCTTAAACGATACTCACGGATTTTTCTATAAATCCAATTCAGATCTGAATGATGTTAATGATCCGTTCAGACAAGCAGATGCGTCAACAGAACTGAAAACAGACGCAACCGGGAAGTTGAATGTCACGTTCGGAGAAGTACAGGGATATACGATGTATGCGGCAAGACGTAAATACGTCGTCTACTATGTTCCGGAGGTACTCCCGACACCGGCAAGCCGTGATGCATCGGGGACGGGCGGACAACAACAGGACCAATTGACATGGAGGGATGTCACGGAGTTCCAGCAGGATGAGTGTGATTTCGGACCGGGTTGGGATCCGTACGGTCGTGTCTTTGACTCTGTGTCACTTGAACCGATCCCGGGTGTTTCCGTTTCACTCCTTCAGAAAAACCCTCAAGGGGCATTTGATGCAGGATATGCAAAGCAGCGAAACAATCTGATTATGAATCCGTTTATGACAGGATCAGCCGGAGACTTCTCATTCTTTGTCGAGGACGGTGACTATCGACTGACACCGGTCTTGGCAAGTTATGTCCATCCTTTGACCAAAGACTGGACTCAAAAAGGAAATGCTGCCCAGATTTATTCTGACTTTTATCTCAATGATTCCCCGGCAATTCTTCAAAGAGGTGCTATCCAACACAGAGATATTCCGTTTATACCGACGGACGGCATTGGAAAAACTTATGATTTGGTTGTCCTGTCTTCCGAAAGTAAAACGGCAGCAAACGGAGATCTCATATTTCAGGGGCGCGTCTCACATCCGTTTGCCGAAGTTATTGTTGACACCTGTAGGCTGAACAACGGTGTTGAGGTCTGCGGTGACAGAAAAATCTTCGGAAAACTTAACGGTGGGGCTGACAAAGAAGGAAGATTTAATGTAACTTTGAAGCAGTCAGAGCTTCAACCCGGTGAATATTACAAGAGGTCATTCAGAAAGATAAATCTTCAGACAATGACGTCATCTGAGACAGAATCGTTGAAAGGCGGCTTTGCCCTCAATTCAATCCCTTCCTATCTGGAAGGTTATGCATACGATCAAGACGGAAAGCTTATCCGCGGAGGATATGTAGGCCTGTACCTCATCAGTATGCCGGTGCCTCAATATGTTGCGCCGATTGATAATAACGGTTTCTACAGAATTACATCAGAAAATATCCCGAAAGAACCGTATATCATCAAGTACCTGACAGCAGACGGAGAAGAGTACAAGCCGACTGCAGAACTCAGGATTGCAGATTATCTCAATCAGAATAAAGAGTTCCTGACGGCGGAGCAGATTGCTTTATACACTCCGGTTACCGCAACGACTAATCCGCGCCGCACAGTCACTCCGGAATTTGTACCCGAACAGCAGGTCAGTCCGATCATGACTGAAGACCAGACAAAAGACAAACAGGCTACTCAGCAAGCAGAAACGACTGAAGAAGGTGAGCGGAACCCGATGATCCTTGTTGCCGCAATCTTGCTTCTTCTTGTAGGAGGAGCCGGTGCGCTGCTAGCAGTATATGTCTACAAGAAAAAGGCTGCTGAAACAGAAGGAATGTAAAAAAACTCATACCCCGGAAACGGGGTATAGTTTTATTCTGTCATATATGTTATATAATTACATATATGCTTTCAAAAGTTACAGCCGGATCAACTCTCGGTCTTCACGGAGTGCTTGTAGAAGTTGAAGTAGACGTTGCCGGCCGCGGCTTTCCCACTTTTACTATTGTCGGCCTGCCTGGAAAATCAATTGATGAAGCAAAAGAGCGGGTCAGGACTGCAGTTTCCAATGCCGGATATGAAATGCCTGATTCTCGCATCACCGTCAATCTCGCTCCCGCCGATGTTCCCAAATCAGGAACTGCTTTTGATCTTGCGATTGCAATAGGTATTCTGACGTCTTCCCGGGTTTTGGAACAGTCCGCACTTAGAGAAAGCATGTTTATCGGAGAGCTTTCACTTCAAGGGCATGTACGGCGTGTGAACGGGATTATCCCGCTCATTATTCTGGCTAAAGAAAAACAAATTACCACAGTTTATATTCCGAAAGAAAATGTTGAAGAAGCATCAATTTTTGATGATATTGATATCTATCCGGTAGGTTCCCTTGAAGAATTGATATCTCATCTTACAGGAAAAGAACGTATAGACCGATATTTACACGTTGTTGACCGGAGAGAAAACGGAAACCCGCCCGGTTTGTATGATTTTTCTCAGATCAAGGGTCAGGAACAGGCAAAGCGAGCTCTTGAGATTGCGGCTGCGGGATTTCATAATGTGCATCTGAAAGGCTCACCGGGGGCAGGTAAAACTTTACTATCAAGATCAATGCCGACTATTCTTCCTTTACTTGATAAACGCGAGATGCTGGAAGTAGCCAAAATTTATTCCGTCACAGGTGAAATCTCAAGAGAGATTTTTGACGGAGTTCGTCCTTTCCGTGCTCCACATCACACGATATCCCGCGTCGGATTGATCGGCGGCGGGAGCAATCCAACTCCAGGCGAGATATCGATGTCCCACCGGGGCGTATTGTTTCTTGATGAGTTTCCCGAATTTCCACGAAGTGTCCTTGAGGCTTTGAGACAACCGATAGAGGACGGTATTGTGACGGTCTCCAGGGCTGCAGGCACTTTGACATTTCCGGCCAGATTTCTTCTTCTGGCGGCATCGAACCCCTGTCCATGCGGATATCTCGGACATCCGAAAAGAGCATGCAAGTGTTCACCAAGCCTTGTATACCGTTATCAGAAAAGATTGTCCGGGCCTCTTCTTGACAGGATTGATCTGCATATTGACGTGCAGCCTGTGGAGGTGGGAAAACTGTCCGAGACGTATACATCAGAATCGAGTCAAGAAATTCGTGTTCGGGTTGAAAAAGCTCGTTTCATGCAAAAACGGAGGTTCGATAAAACTAATATTTCGTTTAATAGTGAGATGAGTTCATCGGATACCAAAAGATGCTGCACACTTGAAGAACAGGCATTTCAGATACTGAATCAAGCTGTTGAGCGTCTCAGTCTTTCCGCACGATCATATTTTAAGATGATCAAAATTTCCCGTACAATTGCTGATTTAGATGGTTCTGAAAAGATTAGTACTCCGCATATCACCGAAGCTCTCCAGTATCGAGCAAAAGAGTCTTAAATCACGTGTTGACAAGAAGAGAAAAATATATATAGAATGAAGGAAATACCATTTTATTTATCTATGTCAAAACATTCGCTACTTTCCAAAATCTCACTTTTGTTTGTCATTGGAATTTTTGTATACGGATTTTTCCTTCCGATGGTAAGCTCAGGTGCGTCTGTTTTTGCTGTAGACGCAAATGCTGCAGCTCTTGATTGCCCGAAACAATACAATTCAAAAACAAACGCAGAACTTACTTGGAGCTCAAACGATGCAAAAAGCCGGTTTCCTTCCTGTACCAATATTGAGACAGGTGAGCTTGGGTTTCAGATACCGTCTTTGGGGGATATATTGACATTTGCGATCCGTGCATTTTTCGTGATTGCGGGCCTTGCAGCTCTTTTCTATATGTTGATCGGAGCATTTGCCTGGGTGACATCAGGAGGAGATAAAGATGCGGTGTCGGCAGCACGCGAAAAGATACAGGCAGCTGTAGTCGGAATGATTTTGATTGTTGCTGTACTAGCGATCATCTGGACATTGGAGCAGGTAATCTTCAAGAGAAGAGTTTGTCTCGGACTTTCCTGTCCTTTGACACTTCCCGGACTTATTGAGAGAACTACAGATGGTGATTATTGCTGTGTCTGTGTGAACAGAAATACGAATGCTCTTGGCCAGATTGTCAATACGGCAAAGTATAAATGTGATGATGCAGGGCAGGCCACGGCATTGTAATTATTTCTTTTATTATTAATTTTTTACATTTATTATCAGGTTATGAAAAATATTTATAGAAAACTGATGATGCACGGACTGGTACTGTCACTGGTCTTTACCGCATTCATCTTTTTAACAGGAGGAGACGTCTCAGCTGCATGTTCGGCCGCTAAATATCAAGAATACCCGGCATGTACCTCCATTCAGACGGGTGAACTTGGATTTCAGATTCCGTCACTTGGGGATATTTTGACATTTGCAATCCGCGCTTTCTTTGTGATTGCGGGACTTGCGGCACTGTTTTACATGCTGATCGGCGCCTTTGCATGGGTGACCTCAGGAGGAGATAAGGATGCAGTATCGGCAGCACGTGAAAAGATACAGGCAGCGGTAATCGGGATGATTTTGATCGTTGCGGTACTTGCCATCATCTGGACACTCGAGCAGGTTATTTTCAAGAGAAGAATCTGTCTCGGACTTTCCTGTCCTTTGACTCTTCCCGGACTTGTTGAGACAACAACAGGAGAAAATTGTTGTACCTGTGTCTCCAATACAGGGGGACTGTGTAGCGCTGTTAATGCAACTAACGGTTGTACCAATGTTGTCATCGACGCATTTGATCCGACCAAGACCTGTAAATAAGCAACTTGAAATTCATAAACTGCTGCAGGATATTTCTGCAGCAGTTTTTTTTGGCCTGCAACCGTTGCTATTCCGCCTTACATAATCTACACTAATGATATGAAATTCAAAACTGCGTATTGGTTAACCTCATCATTCATAATTTCTCTTTTTATTCTGATGCCGTATCAGGTATCCGCTCAGATCAAAGAATGGAATGATCTGGACGGGAAAGATACGGGATTACCGCCTGATGCTCCGGGAAATACCTGTCTTGTAAACGGGGTACCGACATTGAAATGTTTGGAAGTCGTGACGGGAAACCTGCTGTTGATGACTAACGCATTGATTCTGCTGGTAATCTTTGTAATGTTTGTCATCGGAAGCTACAAATATCTCTTATCTCTCGGTGACCCTGGGAAAGTGGAGGATGCGAAAAAGACCTTTACCTGGGCGGTGATAGGACTTGTCGTGTATGTGAGTGCGTATCTGATTCTCTTTACCATTGATCAGCTTTTCCTCGGAGGGAAAGGGGATATCTTCCAGCTCAAGATCGGAGAGTAATTATTTATCAGTCGGGGCGATCTGTATGACTTTGATTCCATCTTCAGGGATCGGTGAAATGGACGTTTGCTGTCCTGTGATCCAGGAGTAAATGCCGTAAACGACCAAAGCAAGGACTACAGAGATGAGTATGATTTTCCAGTTTTTCATAAGTTGACTTTTTCCTTGACCGTGAAGTGCGGACGATTGAGAACTTCCAGATATATTTTGCTTATATACTCACCGATGATCCCGATGGTGATCAGCTGGATTCCTCCTATGAACATGACACCGACAAAAAGTCCGGTCCAACCCGTGACCCACGGAATCGGTAACAAAAATTTTCCGATAATGGCATAAATCATGCCGATAAAACCGGCAGTAGCCGCTGCAAATCCCATATAACTTGCCATTCGGAGCGGTTTGACGGAAAAAGAAGTGATCCCGTCCATAGCAAAGCTCAGCATCTTTGAAAAGGAGTAATGAGTTTCTCCAGAAAAACGCTTTTCACGGACAAAGTACACATATTCTTCGGGATATCCGCTCCAGGCCACCAGGCCTCTTAGGAACGGTGAGTGTTCCGGAAGTGATGCAATAAAATCCACAACTTCGCGATCCATGAGTCTGAAATCACCGACATCTTC